>NZ_JBQLIX010000060.1:0-22775 GCF_052156495.1 Pseudomonas sp. NCHU5216
CGGGGCCGGATGGCGGGGCCAAGCCTTTTTGCCTTCTTTTGTGGCGTTTGACAAAAGAAGGTCGCCGGGGGCGAAACAGGAGCTATCAGCTAAACACCGATAAGCAGCTTGAACACCGAAAACAACACACAAACTTGTCAGTCCGGTGTCAACCAGGCATCCCCCTGAAAATGTGATGAACCTTTTTTCATCAGAACAGGAAGGTCAGCGCCAGGTTGAACAGCATGGCGGCGACGAAGCCGATGGGCGCGGCGCGCAGCAGCAGTTGCGAGAACAGTGTGGCGCGCGCCTTCTCTTCGGTGCACGAGCCCAGCAGCAGGCTACCACCGGAGGAGAACGGCGAGATCGAGGTGGCCTGAGCACCCACCACGATGGCGACGAAGATGATCATCGGGTCGATCGACATCGAGGCCGCCAGCGGCAACACCATGGGGAACAGCGCCGGGGTCACCACGCCCAGGGTGCTGGCGAAGATCGACATCAGTGCCGCCACCACGCCGAAGGCCACCGGAATCATCACCGGCGGAATGTTGCCGCTGATCCAGGACGCCAGAGCCGCGATGGTGCCGGCCTTGATGGCGACGGTGATGAGCATGCCAACACCGCAGATCATGATCAGCGTGGACCAGGGCACCGAGGCGATGGCCTTGCGCTCGTCACCGAGCTTGAGCAGCAGCGCGATCACCGAGAACAGGCTGGCGATCAGGCCGATATCCACCTTGCTGTTGATGAACTTGACCGTGGCGTTATCCGGGAAGGCCAGCAGCGCCAGCGGCGCAGCCAGTACCAGCACCATCATCAGCACGGTGAGCAGCAGGGTCAGCTTCTGCTCGCGGTTGAAGGCCTCCGGCAGGTCGGCGTTGATCACCGCGTTCTTCAGGTTGCGACCATGGCCACCGAGGAAGACGAAAGCGCTGATCACCAGCACCGGGATGATCGCCGTGCTGGCGAAGATCGCCAGGGCATTGACGAAGGCTTCGCTCTCCGGCATGCCGGCGCTGGTCATCAGGCCACGGAAGATGATACCGCTCTGGCTGGAGACGAAGTTCGCCCCGGCCAGGGCGCCGTAGTTCACCGCCATGCCGCCGAGAATCAGGCTCATGCCGGTGCGCTGGCACAGCAGCAGGGTCAGCGGTGCCATGAAGGCCAGTACGGTGTAGTAACCGGCGCCCATGCCGGCGATCACGCTAGCAGTGAGGAAGATCGCATACGGCAGCAGGTGCGGTACGCCTCGGCAGCGATACAACAGGTGCCCGGCGAGCTTCTCCAGGGTGCCGTTGACGGTGGCGAAGCTGTAGAACAGGCAGACCGAGAAGATCACGAAGAAGATCTTCAGCGGCCACATGGCGATGATGTCGCCTGGGCTCAGGCCCATGCCGAAACAGCCCAGCAGATAAGCGAAGGCAATGGCGAACAGGCCGATGTTGATCTTGGTGGTGTAACCCAAGGCGACGGCAAGAACGATCGCGCTGACGACGAGCAAGCTCATCATGATGGTTTGACTCCTTTTGTTGTTCTGATGTGAGCGCCGGCCCGCTTACGCGAAGCCGAACAGGGTTGCAGGGTTATCCACCAGAACGCGACGGCGCTCCTCGGGATTGGGCAGCAAGGCCTCGAGCAGCGCGAACTGCTCATCGTAACGGGTCTGCGACTCGAACTGGGTATTGGGCCAATCGCTGCCCCAGAGGAAGCGATGCACACCGCCACAGGCCTCACGCAAACGCGCGGTGACGGCCTGGGCACGGGCCAGGTCGGATTGGCTGCGGTAGGCGGCGGACAGCTTGATCCACAGCGGCGCCTGACCGAACAGCGCGAAGAAGGCCTCGTGCTGCGGGTCATGCAGACGCAGGCTGGGCTGTGGCAGGCCGAAATGATCGATTACCAGGGTGACGCCGGATTCGAGAATCGCCGGCACGATAAGCGCCAGATCGTCGAAGCCACGCTGGATCTCCACCTGCCAGCCACGCCGGGCCAGGCGACGGAACAGCTCGTTCCAGGCCGCGCCGGTGTAATCCTCCAGGGCCTTGCCGATCAGGTTCAGGCGCACGCCTACCACGCCGGCGGCGGCCAGCGCGTCCAGCTCGGCGTCGCTCACCTGCGCATCGACCACCGCCACGCCACGCAGGCGTTCAGGGAAACGTTGCAGCGCCTCGACCATGTAATGGTTGTCGGTGCCGAGAAAGCTCGGCTGGATCAGCACGCCATGAGACAGGCCACAGCCATCCAGATGGGCCAGGTACTGCTCCACCGTGGCGTCATACGCAGGGCTGTAGCGACGACCAGGCACCATCGGCAGATCCTGGCGAAAGATGTGGGCATGGGTGTCGATGCCGGTAAAGCTGGCAGTAGGCATGGGCGTCACGAAACTACCTCTGTCGTTCATTGTTCGCGCCGCTCGTCGAGGCGGCTGCTTTTTATACAGACATTCAGTCATATATATGAATATATGACTCTATCGATAGAGTTCCACTGCTGTCAACGCGACACCCAGTGGTAAAGTGACGATCGGTCGAAATTCGGATGCGTGATCTATGAGCGTTACACCCCTGGGACAGGATGAACGTCTGCCGCTGTACCAACGGCTACGGGACGAGATGCTGGCGAAGATTGCCGCTGGCCAGTGGCTGCCAGGCGAGGCCATCCCCACCGAAGCGGAGCTGACCCGCCAGTACGGCGTGGCTGTGGGCACGGTGCGCAAGGCCGTGGAGACCCTGGTGGCCGAAGGGTTGCTGGTGCGTGCTCAGGGGCGCGGCACCTTCGTGCGACGGCCGAATTTCGACGGTTCGCTGTTCCGTTTCTTTCGTCAGGTCAGCGCCAGTGGCCTCACCCAGGTGCCGCTGAGCCGCATCCTCGACTGCCAGCGTGCCCCCGCTGATGAGGCCGCGCGCCAGGCCTTGCAGCTAGCCGAGGGCGAGATCTGCTTTCACCTGCACCGCCTGCGCCTGGTGGAGGGCCGTCCGCTATTCTACGAGCGAATCTGGCTGCCCGCCTCGCGCTTCACTGCTCTGCAGGATATTGCGCCGGAGGATTTTCCCCAGTTGCTCTATCCCTTCTACGAGGAGCGCTGCGGTCAGCGCATCGCCTCGGCGCAGGAAACCCTCACCGTCTCCGCGGCCGATGCCTCACTGGCGGCCAGGCTCGATGTCGTCGAAGGCAGCCCGACCGTGGTCATCGAACGCATCGCCCTGGGCTATGACCGCACCCCGCTGGAGTACCGCCTGTCCCAGGCCGCGGCGGAAAACTTCCGCTATCAGGTGGAGATCAGTTGAGTAACGCCTGAGTCTGCTGCCCGGCCTTGGGTGCCAGCACCACGACCTGGTTGCGCCCCCGCGCCTTGGCCTGGTAGAGCGCTTCGTCGGCTTGGCGTATCCAGTCCTCGACCGAACGCAAGCGCGGGTCGTAGACGGCCAGGCCGATGCTCAGTTGCACCTGCCCGGCTTCATCCCTGGCGACCAGCGCCCGCAGCCGCTCGAGCAGGGTGTATCCGCCATGACCATCGGTGCTGGGCAACAGCACGCAGAACTCGTCACCACCATAGCGACCGGCCAGGTCGGTTTCGCGCAGGCACTCACGCAGCGCAGTCCCCAGACGCACCAGCAGTTCGTCGCCCGCCACATGGCCCAGGGTGTCATTGACCGACTTGAAGTGATCGACATCGATCAGCGCCAGGCAAGCCGTGCTGTTGTCGCGCTTGCAGCGCTGGAATTCGCGCACGGCCAGCTCCGTCCAGTGACGCCGATTGAAAACGCCGGTAAGGCTGTCCGTCTGGCTCAGCGTGCGCAGGGCCTGACGGCTGTTCGCCACGCTCTGGGCCAGACCGTAGAGCGTCGAACCGATCACCAGCGGATGCAGAATCAACATCGGCAGGCACACCAGCAGATGGCGCAGGCTGATGGCATCGACGAAGGTGAAGCCGAACACCAGCAGGCCCACCAACAGCCCCGCCACCTGAGCCAGGAGCCCCAGAGCGACGAAGCGAATGCCGCCGGCAGCCACGCTGTTGGCCTGCAGCATGGCGAAGGCAACGCTGGTGGCCAGCGGGCTGAAGCCAGCCGCGACCACCCAGAAGGCGCTGGCGAAGGAATCGAAGAGGATATGCCGGCGCTCGTTCTCCACCGGGTTGTGATAGCGATAACTGAGGGCCAGCGCCAGCCAGGGCCAGATAAAAGTGAAAGCCCCCAGGCCAAGCCAGACCCACAGCGGCCGCTGCAGATCCCACAACGGCACGCTCAGGCACAGCGCACCGACCGGCAATCCCAGGGCTCGTGGCAGCAAAGCGCGCCAAACGAAACGGCTGTGTTTTTTTCTCAATCAATCAGTCTCACGGCTGACGCTCGGCAAACGGCCATGGCCTGCCATTTGGCGGCGGCTTACCGATCGTGTCGTAAGAAGCTTAGGACACCACACCGGGTTGAGCTATGAGACATGAATAATCGGCACTTGGCCATCATCCTGATTGGCTATTTGCGTTGTTGGCTGGGGCCAGAGGCTCAGCGAGCGGCGCCAATGGCCTCGCCGCTCGCGGTGATCCAGACGGCCTTGCCCGCCGGTGGCGCAGCCGAGCCAGATGAACGGGCCTTAGCAGGTCGTTGAAAAACGTAGGCGAGGCAGCCAGTGCAAGGCAAAAACAGGCGAAAAAGCGCAGTTTACGAGTTGTAAATGAGCATTTTGAGCCTGTTTTTAACGCAGCAATGGCAACGCAGGTAGTTTTTCAACAGCCTGCTAGAACAGACCAAGCCCCCAGGCCGCACCGAACAGCACCAGCGAAAAACCCCACATCCACCACAGCGAGTAGCGGATATGCCGCCCCAGATCCAGCCCGGCCAGGCCCAAGGCCAGCCACAACGCCGGCGAGAAAGGGCTGATGAAGGTGCCGATGATATTGCCGATGGTCAGCGCGTAGACCACGCTGGCTGGCTCCACGCCCTGGGCGCTGACCACTTCCAGGGTCACCGGCAGCAGGCCGAAGTAATAAGCATCGGTACTCAGCATCAGCTCCATGGGCAGGCCGAAAAGGCCGAGCACGATATGCATCTGCCCCACCAGCGATGCGGGTAGCACACCGGCCAGATCCTGGGCGATGGAAGTGAGCATGCCGGTGCCGGTGAAGGTGCCGAGCATCGAGCCCGCCGCCAGGATGATCATGCCCATGCTCAGTGCCGCCGGCGCGTGCGCCGAGATGCGCTGCATCTGCGCCTTGCCGCCCGGATAGTTGATCAGCAGCGCCAGGCACAGGCCAATC
Source organism: Pseudomonas sp. NCHU5216 (assembly GCF_052156495.1). Classification (NCBI taxonomy): domain Bacteria; kingdom Pseudomonadati; phylum Pseudomonadota; class Gammaproteobacteria; order Pseudomonadales; family Pseudomonadaceae; genus Pseudomonas; species Pseudomonas sp. NCHU5216. The sequence goes on from NZ_JBQLIX010000060.1 coordinate 5,243, forward strand.
ATGAAGATGTAGCCCGCTGGCAGTACCCCGGAGAACAGCGATACCAGCACGGCCAGGAACAGCGCGGCGTTGGCCCAGAGCAGGCGCGGGCGCTCCAGCTCACGCTCCTCGGCGCTCGGCTCGTGCAGGTCGCTGCTGGTTTCCACCAGCACACCTTCGTCGTCGGCCTTGCCGGTGGCGATACGCCGCTGCTCACGCCAGCCCAGCAGCGCCGCCAGCGCGACCAGCAGCACCACGCCAATGCCCTGAATGGTGATCAGCGGGCGCCACAGCTCGGTGACCTCGATGCCAGTCACGGCCGAGGCGCGGCCCAGCGGCCCGGCCCAGGGCAGCATGTTGAAGATGCCAGCGCCCAGAGCCAGCAGCAGGAGCATGAGATAGGGGCTCATGCGCAGTTGCTTGTACAGCGGCAACAGCGCGGGAACGGTGAGCAGGAAGGTGGTGGCACCGGCGCCATCGAGGTGCGCCAGCATACCGATCACGGCGGTGGCCACGGTCACGGCAATCACGTTGCCGCGGGTCAGGCGCACCATGCCAGCGATCAGCGGGCGGAACAGCCCGGTGTCCTGCAGCACGCCGAAAAAGGTGATGGCGAACACGAACATGGTGGCAATGGCGGTGACGCGACCGATGCCATCGGTGAAGAAACCGGAAATCGCCTCGGGGCCGAAGCCCGCAGCCAAGGCACCCAGCAGCGGCACCACGATCAATGGCAGAACGGGCGACATGCGCCCAACGAGCAACAGCACAACCAGGCAGCAAATGGTCAACAGACCAATCAGGGTCAACAAACCGCTTTCTCCTCTTTTTCTTGTCGGCACGCGAAAAGCGCGCCCGGAGGCTAAAAGGCCAACCTTTCAGCAACCTTTAATAGGCCGTTGAAAAACGTAGGCGAGGCAGCCAGTGCAAGGCAAAAACAGGCGAAAAAGCGCAGTTTACGAGTTGTAAATGAGCATTTTGAGCCTGTTTTTAACGCAGCAATGGCAACGCAGGTAGTTTTTCAAAAGCCTGTTAAGCGGCAGACGCCAGGAGGAGGAAATGTCAGTGGATATGTCGCGACGATGAAGACATGGGGGCGACGCCACGCGCGCCTATGCGCCGCGCGTGCTGCGCTGCTGCAGAAGCAGCGAAGCCTCGTTGTAGGCGCTCTGGAAGGCTTCGCTGCTGATCCAGGCGATGGCGGCGTCCTCGTCCTCATCATGGAAGAAGGCACGATAGGCAATCAGCAACGCCATGATGAAATCGGTAGCCGAGTCTTGCGACTCCTCGGCCACCACCAGCTCTAGCACCGGGTACTGCAAAAACACCAGGCACAGCGCCAGCAGGCTGGTGCGCTCGGCGTACTGCATGCGCACGAACAGCTCGTCGAACAGCGCCGGGTCGAAGCCATTCGCCTCGATGTCCTGGAAATCGAAGGTGCTCAGGTCGAACTCGATATCATCGAATGGCTCGTCGATCAGCGGATCGGCCAGCACCGGATGAAGGAAATTGCCCTTGGCCTTGGTCTTGCCCATACGGTTCTGCCTGGCCTTGCTCTTGGCTCGCTGGGCACGTTTCTTCTGCTTGTCGGGGGATGCCATGGCGGCAAACTCCTTGCTCGTGGGCGCCATGTGCATGGCGGGAAAGTCGCGGGGTGTGGCTGAGCCTGGCCGAGGAAGGAGGGAGCCCTCCCCCGGCCGCTGCGGTTCAGGCCAATGGCGGTGTGCGCGGTGGAATCAGGCGTTTGTTGCCGGTCGACTCGTAAGCCGAGGCCAGGCGCAGCAAGGCCGAATCGTCGTAGGCGCGACCAGCGAAGGTCAGGCCCACCGGCATGCCGATATCGGCCATCACCCCCATCGGCACGGTGACGGTGGGCACGCCCTGATGGCGAATGGTGAGGTTGCCGTTGGCGACCCAGATGCCGTTGCTCCAGGCGATGTCGGCCGATTGCGGATTGACGTCCGCGTCGGCCGGGCCGACATCGGCCACGGCAGGGAAGATCACCGCATCGAGTTCGAGCGCATCCATCCAGTCTTCCAGATCCAGCTTGCGGGTCATCTCCAGAGCACGCAGGCCGTCCGGTACGCTGGCGATCTCGTTCCAGGGGGTGATGCCACGCTGAGCCATGCGCACGTATTCGTCCATACCAAAGGCCAGATCATCCTCGCGATTAGGCAGGGTGCCGGGGTCGTGGGGGAAGATCTGCGGGCCATCGACGTCGGCCAAGCGATTGAGCTTGGGGTCGCCATTGGCACGCAGGAAGTCATCGAAAGCCCAGCCCGACAGCTCCCCCAGTTCGTCCAGCAGGAACTGGTGCGGCACCAGGCCACGGTTGTACAGGGTCGGCGCACCGGGGCGGTCGCCCTCGCAGTTGGAAACCAGCGGGAAGTCCACCTCCACCACCGTGGCCCCGGCATTCTCCAGCGCGGCACGGGCCTGCTCCCAGAGATCGATCACCGAGGCGCGGGTGTGGATGCGTTGCCCGGTCGGCCCGCCGATGCCGGGATTTTCGCTGGTGCCGGCCAGCTCGTCCTTGTTGATGTACATGCGCGGCACGCCCAGGCGCTTGCCTTTCAGCGCATCGGCGCTGGCGGCCAGATCGAGGTAGGAGGCCGGGCGCACCTCGGAGGCTTTCGGGATCGGCACCCAGGGCTGCAGGCGCCACAGGTCGCCACGGGTGTCCGGATCATCAGCCACTACCACTTCCAGCACTTCGAGCAGATCGGTCATGCTGCGTGCATAGGGCACCACCACGTCCATGGTCGGCGTCAGCGGCCAGTTGCCACGCACCGAAATGACCCCGCGCGACGGCGTGTAGGCGCACAGGCCATTGTTCGAGGCCGGGCCGCGCCCGCTCGACCAGGTTTCCTCGGCCAGGCCGAAGGCGGAGAAGCTGGCGGCGGTGGCGGTGCCGGCGCCATTGGACGAGCCAGAAGCGAAGGGGGCAGTCAGGTAGTTGGCGTTGTACGGGCTCTCGGCACGGCCATAAACGCCGCGCTGCATGCCACCATTGGCCATCGGCGGCATATTGGTCTTGCCCAGGCAGATGGCACCCGCGGCACGCAGGCGCTCGATGGTGAAGGCGTCGCGCTGCGCCAGCAGATTCTTGAACGCCGGGCTGCCGGAAGCCGCCGTCAGCCCCTTGACCAGGTAGCTGTCCTTGGCGGTGTAGGGAATGCCATCGAGCGGGCCGAGGGTTTCACCACGAGCACGGCGTGCATCGGAGGCCTCGGCCTCCTTCAGCGCGTCGGGGTTGTGTACCACCACGGCATTGAGCCGGGTCGCGGTATTCGGCCCATCGTAGGCCTCGATGCGGGCCAGATAGGCCTTGACCAACTCGACCGCCGTGGTGCGGCCGGACTCCAGCGCGGCACGCAGCTCGGCAATGGAAACTTCGGTTACCTCGATCATGCTGTCATCACTCGCAAAAGGTTGGGCCTGCCAGCGGCACGACCCCAGGTACGAATACGGCATGCCTGCAGTCAATGCTGAGAAAGCCGCGACAATCTGCCGTCGATGATACAGGGCAAAGGATCGCAACAGGGAGCAGAACGGCAGTGCTCAGTCGCCGCCGCAGCCCCCGCTGTCGCCGCCACCACAATCACCACCGAAGAAGCTGCCCCCGCTGTCCAGGGTCGAGCTGCCGGCATCGCTCGAGTGATGCGTGCCTGTGTGCTTTCTGCGCGCGGCCCACATCACCACCAGCAGAAAGACGATGAGTCCGGCAATCCCCAGGTACAGTCCCATCACGCTATCTCCATGCTCATGACAAGTGGCGGCATGATAGCCCATGCTCTCACCTGGGCTACGAAGGCAATGGCTGCTTCAAGGCACGTTGCGACATCCTTCACAGCATCACAGGCCCACCGACATGCCGCCCTCGCCAGGGTCGCAGCCAACACCCAAGAAAGAGAGGCCATCGCATGCCACAGATTACCGGCGGCTGCCTTTGCGGCCAGGTGCGTTTCACAGCCAGCGGCCAACCATACCGGGTCGGCGTATGCCACTGCCTGGACTGCCGCAAGTACCACGGCGCCCTCTTCCATGCCTCGGCGATATTTCCGCAAGAGGCGCTGACGATAGAAGGCGAAACCGGCCAGTACGGCGGCCGTCATTTCTGCCCGCGTTGCGGCTCGTCGGTGTTCTCGCGCACGGCGGATGAGATCGAGCTGAACCTTGGCTCGCTGGACGAACCGAACCAGTTCACCCCCACCTACGAACTCTGGACCATCCGCCGCGAGGCCTGGCTACCGCCCTTCCCCCTCGGCCGACACTACCCGCGCGACCGCGAGCACGACAGCCGAACGGAGTGAATGGCCGGATAGGCAGCGTTCAGGCCTCGGCCAAACGTCGGCAACTCCAGCCGCCCATGAGCCCAGCCTGGAAGAATTGCACCGGCGCACTGAACCCCGCCGCCTCGATGATGCCGGCCACCTGCTGCGCCGGCAGCACGGCCACATCCCGGGCATAGGCGGCTCGCGCCCGCTCGAGCATTTCAGGCTGCACCCCGGCCGCAGACATCAGGGTCATCCACTGGCGCAGCAACACCTCGTAAGCGGGCGTTCGGGTATCACAGGTCAGATCCGCATTGGCCAGCAATGCGCCGGGCTTGAGGCGCTGCGCGATCTGCCGGAAGAAGTCGGTGCGGGCCGAGGTGTCGAGGAAAAACTGCGAGACCAGAAAACAGGTGGCGCCGTCATAAGCGGATTGTGCCGCCAGCGTATCCAGGTAACCCTCGTGGAAGTCGCAACGCTGCAGAAAACCGCCGCGCTGTGCTCGTTGCCGACACTGCTCGAGCATCGCCCCCGAGGGGTCGAGCGCCGTGAAGCGCCACGCGGGAAAGCGCTCGGCCAGGTAGCCGATCTCCGCTCCGGTGCCCGCGCCGACGCAGAGAATCCGCGCGTCGGCCGGTAGCTCGGTGAACAGTGCATCGAGCAGCAGGTACAGCGCCTGGCGGATCGGCGCCATGCCCGCCCACTGCTGGTCGTAACCCGCCGCCTGCTGATCGAACAGCGTCTTGAGTTCCTCGTCACGCATGGGCAAACCTCCTCGACTGATCATCCTCGTGCTATCCAGTATCCCAGAGCTGTCAAGCACCACGCAGACGCCATCCTAGAACAGCGCAAACACCGGCTGACAGGGAACAAGTTTCAGGTTCTTCGCGGGATCTCGGGAAAGTCAGTCTTGACGCCGGACTGGCAAGTTTGTGTGAGTGTGCTTTCGTTCTCGGTGTAAAGCGATGGTTAAGACGTTCCGTGACCGAGCTGCTGAGGCGGGTTGGACGCCGAGCAAGTGGGAGAAGTGCAAGGGGTGGATAGAGCCGTTCAAGGGGGCTCGGAATGAGGCTCCTTGATGCGTGCGCCTGGTTAGGGTGGGTAGGGTTTGCGCGCGCGTGCGCTTCGGTTGGCAGACTCTAGGAACGTCGATTTTCTCATACAAGCGAGTACCCCTAACCACCATAACCAATCTTCTTGAAAGTATTGATTTAGATAGGAGTTTAGGTGGTTAGGATTTGGCAAAAAGCGGCTATGGTTAGTTTTTGACACGAGGGGCAAGCAAATGGCCGTTTATAAGGTTGAGAAGGGCGGGTTGGTGAAGGTTGGTGAGACATTGGAGGAGCTTGTAAAGCCAAGCCTGGCCAACTGGGAGAATTTTGACGATGACCTGATGTACAAGGGCCTCGGTTTCGTGCGCTACGACGAAGAGGATGGCGTCTATGTGCTCTACCGCCGCGATGCTGCTGTTCGGGCTGCAGATGAACTCCCTGGCGTGGTCTACGTGTTCGATGTGAATATTGATGAATCAAATATTGATTACATCCTGGTTGATGCTGCCGAGGCGCTGCCGGACTTCCTGGCTGTGGTGAAAATGCTTGAGCCGCTTGCTGCTCGCAAGCTCCGCTTGGACGCTGAGTTTGAGAAAGAGCGGCTGTTGAATCGTTGATTACTACGGGGCGGGCACAGCAATGATTGAGTCTATCGAGACTCTGTTGACGCATTGGGGCGAGCAACTGGCCCAGAACGGCCAGGGAGTCGGATTGCCCAGCGCCATGGGCACCATCGTCGAGTTCGCCGGCTGTGCGCCGCGTGGTGGCGTGTACGGCGCCAAGCTGCTGGTGGCCGGTGCCGGGCCGGATTACGCGGCGGCTGAGGTGAACCAGGTGCTGTACGTCATCGAGCGGCAGGAGGGCGGGCAGCTGCTGGGTCGCTTGGCGCGTGTGCAGTACCGCAACGAACCCCGGCTGACCATCGCCGAGCAGGTGGACGTGCTGGAGCTGGGGCGTGGAGAGACAGGCCGGCGCGCCTACTACCGGCAGGTTGGCGTGCTGCATGAGCGCCTGCAGGCCGGGCTGCTGGAACGCCAGGGCAAGCTGACGGCGCTGCGGCGTGAGGCGCGCCGGGCGGATGATCGGGTGCGCAAGGCGGCAGTGCAGCAGGCGGATGCGGCGCACCGTGGCCGTGGTGCTGAGCTCAAGCGTGACCGTTCGTCTGGTGACTCGGCTCCGTAAGGCGCCGGCAAGGTTCCGAAGGGCGCCGGCTGGAATAACCCATAATCGGGGCTTTTCGGTTTGTCACTCGGGGGATACAAAGTCCCCACGATTCGATAGGTACGCCTAGCGAGCAACAGAGCGCCACGTGCTGTGTCGCACAACCTGAGACCCGGCTCGGATTCAGAGCCCCGCGACGCGGGGCTTTGTCTTAGACGCCAACGCCTGAGGTAAATTATGCCTTTAGCACTAGAATGTTTTTGAGGTTGTGCTAGCGTGAGGGCCATTCGATCGCGGTTCGATCACAGGGATTTACCACCACAAGGAAAGTACGCAATGACTAAGCGCTTGGCTCTGATCTTCGCTCTTGTATCAGCGACCGCTGGGCTCTCTCTGCCGGCTTCGGCTCGCGAAATCATCCAGTGTGAAAATATCGGGCGACCGCCCGGCTACCTGACCGTTGAATCGGGCATTTCAGTCTCGAATTGCCCAACAAGGCGCGCCGTTCGCTTCAGTACCCCATATGAAGGTCTGGCAATTGAAAAACCGCCAGAGTTGGTCACTGTTGAACCTCGCTATGTTGTTACCAAGGTCTTTAAACTTGGTAATACGCAGACGTTTCAAATTTCGCCGCTGGTAGATGGCATCATTGGCTGCTCTTTTGTGCCATACGATGCGTACAATTATTTCACCAGGCCGGCAGATGCTTCTGGCTGTAGCGTTACTCCAGGATCCACGAGCAGTAATGCGATCCGATACTACCAGTACATGTATGTGGAGCTTGCTCGACCAGCGGGTCAAGCTGGAAATCTACGCGTGAGCATAAACAAGAACATGACAAGTCCTACTCTGTATTATGCGATTCGTACTACGTCGCGCTTGAACGGCGGAACGAGAACCGTCATGAAGACCGCTCTTACCAAGAGCGGTTCGTACCAGTTGGCTGACTTGGCGCCAGATATGGTGGCCGATGCCCGAGCTGGGGCCTCGTTCGTGTTTGAAGTCGAAATGTTCATGCTCTCTAAGTCTGTGTCTATGTACAGCATCCAGGCGACCGGCCAAGAAATGCTCAAGAACTAAGCCAAGCCTCTCGAGATCAAGCCCTGCCATGCGGGGCTTTTTTATTTCTGGCTGGCTCTACTTGGCCGGTGCGGCCGCCGTTTCCGTAGAACGCGGGTTGTTTATTCTGGCCCTTGGCCGCCTGGGAGGGTTTATGAGCGGGCCGAGTTCGGTTGTGGCAGGCGGGCTGCTGGTCAGCGCTGCTGCCGGCTGGTTGGCCGGCATCGACGGCGACGCCGCCACTGGAGCGCTGTGCGGCTCGCTGATTTTCTTCATGGCGCGCCATGAGATCGAGATCTGGAAGCGGCTGGTCTATTTCATCATCAGCCTGGTGATGGGTTACCTGTTCAGCCCTGGGCTGACGGAGTTCGAGCTGTGGGGCTTTCGCCCGTTCGCGTACTCCGACCCGGCCGCATTCGGCGCCTCGCTCAACCCATGCCCAAGATCAACGTGGCAAAGCCCTTCAACTACCAGAAGAACGGCAAGGTGCAGCTTTTCAAAAAGGGCGAACATGAAGTCGACGCCGACGTGGCCGCGCACGCCGAGCAGCGCGGTTATCTGGTCGGTGCGAAGGCCAAGCCTGCCACCATCGAGGCCTCTGCTGAGCCGGTTGCCGAAACCAAGTAAGCGCCCCTCCCGTAAACCCCACGATCATTAAGAGAGTCCCATGGCTCAGATCGACCGTTCGTTCATCGGCGAGGGCATTCCGTACGCTCGCCTCTACCAGACGCAGGATCCGCTGATCGACATCGGCAATTGCGACACCTTCAACATCAGCTTCACCACCGACCGCCAGACCCTGCGCAACTACCGCGGCGGTGGCGGCAACCGCAACGTGCGCGAGTAGGTCATCGACATGGCCTCGACCATCGGCATGTACGACATGACCGCCACCAACCTATCGCGCGTGACGCGTTTCACCGTCACCCCGATTGCAGCGGGTACTGTCACCGATGAGCTGCGCATCAGCGCTGGGGCCCCGCCATCCGAGCTAGGCGCCTCCGCCCTGCTGCGCCGGGGTTCGTTGGCTCCATCGTTGCTCCGAGGGTCGGCGTACATGGGCCATCCCTGGCCTATTGCGCCTCTCGCGGCATCCATGCCGCTCGCCCCTCTACGCAACGATAGCGCTCACCCTCCTGAAGGGGCCATTCGCGCGCCTGAACGAGCTGGCATGCCATGGGCTGCCCGGCGTGTTCTGGTAGCTGTGAAGTCGCGATGGGGCGCCTGGTTAAAACAATAGTTTCATTCGCGTAGGGCGCACCGGGACGCCGGCCGCTCGGAAGCAGTACGCCGTTGGGAGTATTGGACGTAGGTTGCGGTGCCGAACTCGTCATGGCCCGGCGGACTGTTCGCTTAGGCTCCTGAGTCCGCCCTACGGCTGCCAAGCATCGGCGTAGGGCGTACTCGCGAAGCAGTACGCCGTTGGGGCAGGGGGTTACCTAGGGTTCAGGCGCGTGCACAGCCCGCCCAGGAGGGCGAACGGAATCGTCGTGGAAGAGGTTGAGCGACATGGATGTCGCGACGACTGCATGGATGCAGGAGGTAGAGCGACGCAGGATGCCAAAGCCGAGAGCCGCGATGGGCCAGGGATGGCCCACCGTCGGTGGGCCGCATCCGGTCGGGCCTCTGGAACGGCGATGGAGTGAGCGAACCCTGGCGCAGCCAGGGCCGGATGAAAGGGCGGAGGTTTTGGTTACTTTTGTCGGGCCGGCCATCCGCGGCAAAAGTGACTCGCCCGGGAGGGCGAAACCAAAAAACATCAAGAAAAACGCGGCAATTCGGAACAGACACAAGAACAACTGACACCGTATTGCCAGTCCGGTCTCAACCACGCATTCCCCCTGAAAATGCGATGACCCAAATTTCACTGGCCCCTCTTCCCATTTCCCGCCTACCAGGCTAAACATAAGCATCGCTCATGTTTATATACCCAACTCACCCGCGAGGTTCATACAAGAAATGGGTTACCCCAGCCAAAACCCGGCCGACAGCCTCGCGCCAGCTGCCACCCACCCCATGAGCCAGCGGCGCTGGGCAGTCGCAGCCCTGTTCGCCCTGGTGCTGTGCAGCAATCAGGCACAGGTCAGCTTTCTCATTCCCCAGCAGGCACAGATCCAACAGCACTATGGTCTGGGCGAGCTGGCCAGCAGCCTGAGCATTCTGGTCATACCGCTGCTGTGCATCCTGTTCTCCATTCCCTGTGGCCGCCTGATCGACCGGATCGGCTTTCGCCGAGGCGCAGCCTGGGGGTGCGGCCTGCTGGCGCTGCCACTGGGGTTCAGGTTCGACGGCAGCTTCTTCAGCCTGATGGCCGGGCAAGTGCTCATCGGCCTGTCACAACCGATGCTGCTCAATGGTGTGGCGAAAATGTCCATCGAGTGGTTCGACGACGCCGAACGCGGCACCGCCATCGGCATCAGCACGGCCGGGGTGTTCCTCGGCCTGGCCCTGGGCCTTGGCCTGCCACCCTTGCTGGTAGAAGCCTACGGCATCACCCAGGCACTGCTGCTCACCGGCCTGGTGGGCCTGATACCAGCGGTGCTGCTGTGGTTCTGTACCCACATGCAGGGCCATGACCTCATTCCGTCAGGCATCGAGGGCGGCTTGCTGCCACTGCTGCGGGCGCCGGCCATGGTGCCTGTGCTGGTCACCACCATCATCGGTTGCGGCCTGTTCAATGCCCTGGCGCTGTGCCTGGAGCCCATGCTCAGAGAGCACGGCTTCGCCGTCGAAACCCTGTCGGCGGCCGGCGCACTGATGATCACAGGCGGCGTGGTCGGCTCGCTGTTCGTCGCGCCACTGGCCGAACGCCTGGGCGGCAAGTTCATCGTGCTCGCCGCCTGTGGCGTAGCGGTGATGCTGAGCATCTGCCTGCTCTACCAGGCCAGCACATCGTCCACCGTATTGCTCTATGCCACGCTGTTGGGCGCCTTTCAGTTACCCGGCTATGCCCTGCTCATCGCCATGTCCGAAGAGATCGCCGGCAAGGATCACGCGGCCCAGGCCAACTCGCTCATCACCCTGGCCGGCAATATCGGTGCCGGCGTCGGTATTGGCGCGGTGGTATTGATTCATGCCGAACTGGGCCATTGGTCCTACGTGGCCAGCTTCCTCATCGCCCTGGCGCTGATGCAGACGCTGATCGTCACGCTGTGCCGCTCCATTCGCCGACTGTGAGCGGGCACCGGCAACTTTTCTGCACTTTGCCGCCCATCGGGGGGACTAAGGGGCATGAACCATCGCCCCGAACCGCCCATGCCACTCGAACGCAAAGCCTTCGTCCTCCTGCTCGTCCTGGTGACGATCGCCTTCTTCTGGATCCTGCTGCCCTTCTACGGCGCCGTATTCTGGGCCATGGTGCTGGCCGTGGTGTTCGCGCCGCTGCAACAGCGCCTGGCGCAACGCCTGGGCGGCAAGGGTGACCTGGCCGCCCTGCTGACCCTGACCACCTGCCTGCTGGTGGCGATCCTGCCAGTGACGCTGATCACCTCTGCCGTGGTGGCCGAAGGCACCACCCTGTACCAGAAGCTGGAATCCGGCGAGCTGGACATCGGCGCCTACGTCACGAGTACCGTGCGCATGCTGCCGCCCTCGCTGCAGGAGCAGCTCGAACGTTTCGGCGTTTCCGACCTCGATGGCCTGCGCGAGAAAATCTCCCAGGGCGCCATGACCGCCAGTCAGTACCTGGCCACCAAGGTGTTCGCCATCGGTCAGGGCACCTTCGAGTTCTTCGTCAGCTTCTTCGTCATGCTCTACCTGCTGTTCTTCCTGCTGCGCGATGGTCACAGGCTGGTTCATGACATCCGCGCCGCCATCCCGCTGGGCGAAACCACCAAGCGCCGCCTGCAGATCAAGTTCACCCGCGTGGTGCGCGCCACGGTCAAGGGCAACGTGGTGGTGGCGGCGGTACAGGGCACCCTGGGCGGCCTGATCTTCTGGGTGCTGGGCATCTACAGCCCGCTGCTCTGGGGCGTGCTGATGGCCTTCCTGTCGCTGCTGCCGGCAGCCGGCGCCGGCATCGTCTGGGCGCCGGTGGCGATCTACCTGATGCTCAGCGGCAGCCTCTGGCAAGGCATCGTCCTCACCGCCTTCGGCGTGCTGGTGATCGGCCTGGTGGACAACATCCTGCGCCCCATTCTGGTGGGCAAGGACACCCGCCTGCCGGACTACCTGATCCTCATTTCCACCCTCGGCGGCCTGGCCCTGCTCGGCCTCAACGGCTTCGTCATCGGCCCCCTGGTGGCGGCGCTGTTCGTGGCGAGCTGGAATCTGTTCGGGGCGAAGAAGAAGGTCAGGTTGCCGGATTGAGAGATGCGGGCGCTACGCTCTTGGCTCAACGAGCGCCTTGTAGCCGGCCTCTCGCGCCCTCAATGAAGATATCCACGGTGAAATCGAGCTGTTCACGGCTATAGGTGTCTACGCCTAACGCTGCAATCCGTATCAGGTTCTTGAAGGCCTTGGGGTCGGCACCCTCCAGAGATGCCTTCAGGGAGCGAGGTCGGGTGCAACCGGCTTCGGTTGCCGCTTGGAGAATATCCCTGGCATGCCCCAGACAAAGGATCGCAAGCATGGTCACGAGACGAACGGAGTCTTCATCGTGAAAGCCGGCGATTCGGAAATGCTCGAAAAGCGCCTCGCTAGGCGCCAGGGTCAGATCGGAAATCGAATCGCCGAACCACAGGTGTTCAGCCAGACTCCCCAGGCTCACAACGCTTTCGACGAAGTTATGCGAGAAGCGTCGACAAGCCTCGTCCCAGGATGCCGCGGCAGAGATACCTTCTGAGCTGAAATTGCCATCGAATGCATCGATCGCGACGAGATTCAGCAGCGTCTGTCGATCCCTGACGTGGTAGTTCAAGGCCTTTCGATCCACGTTCAAGGCATCGGCTACGGTCTGCATCGACAGCTCAGTGTGCTCGATCGTCCGCGCAACCTCGATGATGCGCTTGAGATCCAGTCCGGCGCGCTGCCCTCGGCTGCGCTCGGACGCTTTAGATGGCTGTATGACCCGAGCCATTTTTCCCCCAGTGAATTTAAAACCCGATGCTCCGATTCTCGGGTTCCCTCTCCGGAACAGCAACCGCTATCCACGACTGGTTTCATTCGGAACGCAGCAACAGACTCCCAGCCCATGAATAAGTAACTGAAATATCTAGAGAAGCTGGATTTTCAGGTGGCAGCCGGCCGCTCGCATGGCAAAGGCTCGAAACTTCAGGCGGCCAACAGGCACTTGACAGCCTCTTCGATTGGAGAGAGCTTAGGCATTATTCCCGCACGGGAATATGGCCAAGAAGAGGACAGAACAATGAGTGCCGAATCCACGACCGCCTTCGACAAGGTGGAAAAAGTCATCTCCAAGGAGAAACTGTACGGGAAGGAGTCTCGCTGGCGCCGATACGGTGAACCGACGCTGGCAGCAAGCGCGGAAAAGGTCGATCACGGAGTCTACGGCCCGGGCTCGGTAGCCTGGGACGTCGTGCTGCATCCTGCCACGATGGTGTTCCAGAGCGCAGCACAATTCGCCCTGCAATTAACCTATAAACCGGTCCATGCCGGTGTGCGCGATTGGGATCCGATCTCGCGCAAGGCCCGCAAAGGCACCCTGACAATTTTCGATCTCTTCGACCGCACACAACGCAACTCGGGCATCCACGCCCCCATGTGGCTGGGTGATTCGGTTACTGCCAAGAAAGTCGCCAAACACCTCGGCAACATCCACTCCAAAGTGGTTGGGGATTGCATCAACATCGCTGAGCCGGATCTGGGCGGCTACGATGCCAACTCTCCGCGCGAATCCATGTGGGCTGCCATCACCGAAATGCACTCAATGCTCTGGGTGTACGAATCTCTCGCCTTCCGCGGCCTGAAGTTCCCCAGCCGAATGCTGCCGGAAAAGCGCGATCAGTTCTTCGCCGAAGTCGCCGAGTACTGCAAGCTGTTCCCTCACGAAGAAAAGGTTCCGGCGTCGGTAGAGGAAATCAAGGCGCATTACGAGCGTGACAAACGCCTTTTCGGTATGCCGTCTTCGATAGACATCATTCCGGAAACCGGCCAGAGCTTCAAAGAAGTGGTTGAAGAGTCGATGAAGAAAAACTGGCACCCTTCTCAACGTAAGGTGAAGTTCCAGCTCTTTTTGCACAACAAGCTCTTCAACATTCCGGTGTATGCGGCGCTATCGGGCAAAACCCGCCGCAACATGGGCATCCCGGCATCGCGGGACAAATGGATCTTCCTCGGTAAAACGCTCCTGTTGCCCTTCATCTGGCTGATCCAGCAGCCGCCCATCGAGCGCTACTTCATGCGAATCATGTGGGGCCCGGACGCGGTGAAACTGATCATGGCGGCGCGCAAGCTGCACGCCGAAGCGAAGAAAAAGCGCGGCTGGGATTGATGAAAGATCTGACCACCTGCAGGTGGTCAGATTCGATCTGCAATGAGTGATGCGTGCGAAAACACTCAGATCCAAAAAACAACAACAACAGGTAATTACAATGAAGTTCCGTCTGCTCATCAACGGCGTGCTCGTGGATGGCCCAACCACCCTGGATGTAATCAACCCCGCAACTGGCGAAGTGTTTGAAAAGTGCGCCAGGGCGGATGAAGCACTGCTGAACCAGGCGATACGGGCCGCCAAGCATGCGTACCGCCAATGGTCTGCACTCCCCCACCCCAAACGCGGCGAATGCCTGAGAAGGCTTGCTGCTGCAATCGCCGAGAAAAGCGAAGAACTGGCCACTCTGCTGACCCAGGAGCAGGGCAAACCGATCGCCCAATCACGCATGGAAATAGTCGGCGCAGTTGCGGCGCTGAATTACTACAGCGAGCAGGGCCTGCCCGTTGAGGTCATCCGCGAGACGGCTGAAGGCAAGATCCTCGAGCAGCGTTCGCCCCTGGGCGTAGTCGCAGCCATTACCCCCTGGAATTTCCCCGTGATGATCCTGGTGATGAAGATTGCCCCAGCGCTCATCACGGGCAATACCCTGGTTGCCAAGCCTTCTCCCATGACCCCGCTGACAAGCGCCTTCATCGGCGCTCTGGCCGCCGATATCTTTCCGCCAGGCGTAGTCAACGTCATCATCGACGACAACGATCTGGGGGCGATTCTCAGCAGCCATCCCGATGTCGCGAAGGTGACCTTCACCGGCTCCACCGCGACGGGCAAGCGCGTCATGCAAGGCGCCGCGTCAACGCTCAAACGCCTGACGCTGGAACTCGGCGGTAACGATGCCGCGATCATTCTGGACGATGTGGACGCCAAGCAGGTTGCCTCGAAGATCTTCGACGCGGCCATGATCAACTGCGGCCAGGTCTGCCTCGCAGCCAAGCGCATCTATGTACCGGACTCGCTGTACGAAGCCGTTTGCCAGGAGCTCGGCGCACTGGCGACACAGGCAATAGTGGGCGATGGCTTGAATGCTGACACTCAGGTCGGCCCGCTGCAGAACAAGGCTCAGTATGAAAAGGTTCTGGAGCTGATCGAGGATGCTCGCTCGCAGGGCGAGGTGATTGCCGGCGGCGAAGCCCTGGCGCGGCCGGGCTACTTCATCGCTCCCACCATCATCAAGAACCTGCCTGAAAGCGCCAGGCTGGTGCAAGAAGAGCAATTCGGCCCTGTGATTCCGGTACTGGCCTACCACTCGATCGATGAGGTCATCGATCGGGCCAACAACAGCGATTACGGTTTGGGGGCCACCGTCTGGAGCAAGGATCATCACCGTGGCCTGGAGGTCGCAATGCGCATCGACTCTGGCACCGTATGGGTGAACAAACATCTGGATATGCCTTTCGACGTTTCGTTCGGAGGCGCCAAGCAGTCCGGCATCGGCCGAGAGCAAGGTCTGGATGGTTTGAAGGAGTTCACTCAGGCCAAGGTGATCAACCTAGCCAACAGGTTGGGAGCCTGATAGCTGGCTGGCGAGGTATTCAGCCCGCCTGGTTCGAGCACATTCGTAGAACAGGATGTTCAGCATAGAGCGCAGAGTGGCTCTTGCTGCGAAGGTGTTCAACATCATCAGCGATTCAGCCAAGCAAACATCAGTTAGCTGGCTCCCTCTCAAAGCAGAACGACATTCAGCATGTGCCTACATGAAATAGCACATGCCAGGGGTCGCTTTGCCTAAAAATTGCCCGGAGAAAGAAGATGGCAAGTGTTGGATATAACAACAATACAATTAGCCGTGCAGCACTACTCAGTTTGACCCTGACCCTCGGGGGCATGGCCCCTCTTGAAATGGCTCTTGCTCAGCCGGAGCCCATTCCGGCCCCGCCACAAACGCCGCCAGCGAAGCCCACCAACCCCTATGCAAAGCTGGACAGGCTGCAGGAACAAGGAACACTGATCAAGATTCCGGCCGTCCGCGACAGCGTTCTGACTGACGTAGGAGGCTTTCGTAGCGACCTGGCACGCTACGGCATCGGTGTTCAACTGGTCAGCCTCAACAATGCCGTGTTCGACTCGAATACCCCTTCGCAGTCTGGCCGGCAGCATTACAGCGGCCAGGATCTGACGATCTATACCACCCAGCAATTCATCATGACCTACGACCTGGGGCAGGATGGAAATGATCAAACCCAACTGATCCTCGGCGCCGTGGCTGATACGGCCACCTGGGAACCCATGGGCCCGCGAACCAAAGGCTCGCTGAGTCGGCTGGCTTACTATCGGTCATTCAATGATCGCCAATGGGAGATAAAAGGCGGATACCTCAGTAATGCGCTCGAGTTCATCGGCATCTACACCGGTGGCTCGCTGGCCGGGGGAGCACAGGGGCCAAACTCAGTCATTCCTTTCCAACTTGGCCTCAGCCGCCTGCCAATGGCCTCGCCCGGCCTCAACATTACCTACAACAGCAAGGCAGGCTACTACAACAAGCTCGGTCTGCAGCGTAGTACGAGCCCCGATGGCGCACAGGTGGAGGTCGATACCAACTCCCATGGCTTCCGATGGCGCACGGATCACACCGGGTTGCTGGCCATCGATGAAATCGGCCTGAAAAAGGCGGCCAGTGCCTCGAACAAGTACAAGTGGATCCGCGGCGGCTTTCTGCAGAATGAGTCGAACTACAAGCGTTTCGATGAGGCGGATCGAAGCAGCTCCAACTACATGACTTACGCCGCAGCCGACGTCCAGATAACGCAGCCGGATGCCAACGGCCTTCCCTTCCAGGGTTGGTACGTGGGCGGGAGCTTCAACTATGCCCCACCGGATCGAAACCTCTATTCGCGTTATTACGAAGGCCGGCTCTATCGACTCGGAACCTTTGCATCCCGACCATTCGACATGATCTCGCTGACTTACAGCCACAGCGTGTTCAGCGACGATGCAATCCGTGTCTATCGGGGCTTTGGGGTGGATGTAGAGAGCGACACCACCTCCATCACCGCCTCTTACATGACCCGCCTGCATTCAGGCGTGTATTTGAGTACCGGAATCAGCCACGTACAAAACCCGGCGTTCACGCCGAAGCTCGACAACGCCCTCAACCTGTTGGTGGGCTTGAACATGTTCTTCTAATTGCCCCGCCCTGAACAAGGACAAGTTCGGGAGGCTTTAGCGTCTGTTGGATGGAACCCCGAACCTGACAACAGACGCTCTTTTTAACAAACAACCAACGCTGGTGATGACGATGAAAATAAAACTTGACCGCAGCCTGTGTATTGGCAGCAGCGCTTGCGTTATCGCGAGCCCTGAGTTCTTCGCCTTGGACAGTGACGGCATAGCCTATCTCGTGAACGAAACGCCGAGTGAAGAACTCCAGGCGAAAGCAAGGCTTGCCGTCGAAGAGTGCCCGGTAGCTGCCATCACCATTGAAGAAGATTGATCCGGCCGTACTGAACTTCAGGTGCCGACAGTTCTGTTGGCTCAAAGGTTTCTAGACAAGATGAGCTCAAGAACATGCCCGTCTTCCAGTCCTTGCTGAAGCTCATCTCGCTAAGGAAAGTCTGAAGAAGACTTCCCGTTTCTGGTGAAATAGGCCAATCCCGTTGCCCGAGTTTCTCAATGAAGCA
>NZ_JBQLIX010000061.1:0-20483 GCF_052156495.1 Pseudomonas sp. NCHU5216
CCATGTCCCCGCACACCTGTCCACCATGTGTCCGGTCCATACACCCGTCAAAAGTGACTCGCCCGGGAGGGCGAAACAAAAAACATCAACAAAAACGCGGCAATTCGGAACAGACGCCTGAAAAACCAAAATCGTATTGCCAGTCCGGTATCAACCAGGCATTCCCCCTGAAAGTACGATGAGCTTTTTGCGCTCCGTAACTATCTTGACGGCGGAAAACCGCCAGGCGCTGGTGGGCCATGAGCGAATTGTTGCCGGTGGGCGGTGCTGGGCAGGTGCCAGGCCATCATCGACTCATGCGTGCTGAGTTGCGGCCGATATCCAAATGACGGGCATCCCTCATGTCTGGCGCAAGGCTTGCTTTGGCAAATCCTTGGCCTCCTCGACGAGGCCTCACCAGAATAAAAAGAGTCTTGGAGTATTTATGTTAGAGCCTGCCATTCGCTTGTTGGCCAATCTTTCCGTTGGCAAGAAACTGATCTGTGGCTTCGGCCTGGTACTGCTGCTCACTGCTGCCATGACGGGCATCGGCTTTCTTGCCGTGCAGGCCGTGCTGCAAGGGCATCATCAGGTCGGACAATTGGCCGAAGTGAACATCGAGGTACTCGAGGCACGTCGGTTGGAGCGCAATTTCGCTATCGAGCCGACTGCCGAGAATGCCGAGCGCGTGCGCAAGAGCCTGAGCGTGGTGAAGAACTCGCTGGAGCGCCTGATACAGTCGAAGACCCTGGACGCTGCACGCGTGCAGACCATGCAGCAAGCGCTCGGCGAGTACATGCAGCAGTTCGACAGCTATGTCGATCTGCAGGGCAAGGCCCGTGAGGCGCGTGCCGACATGCGCACTGCGGCTGGTGAGGCCCGCGATCAGTTCGAGACCATCGAACTGGGCATGTACGATGCCGTGCGCGAGCTGCGCCTGCAGGGCGACAATCTGCGTGGTAGCGACCCCCTGACCCTGGCCGAAACCGCCTCCGGCCTGAGCAAGCGCATGCTCGACCTGCGCGGCCAGGAAAGCCTGTACATCATCGACGGCTCGGCCGAGGCACTAGAGGAGTGGAACTACCTCAGCGAAGACCTGCAGAACGTCGCACGCAGCCTGATGGTCTGGCTCGACGACGAGCAGAAGGCCTCGATCGAGACGGCCTTGCAGGCGCTGACCACCTATCAGCGTTCGTTCCTTTACTACCAGCAACTGCGGGCGCAGAACAAAGCCACCGAAGACGCCATGATCGAGCGTGCCCGGTCGGTCATCGGCCTGGCCGATGCTGCCCAGGCCAGCGCCGAGGAGAGCATGCAGGGCGACAGTCGCCGTGCCCAGTTGATGCTCGGTGGCATGGGTATCGCTGCCGTGGTGCTGGGCCTGTGTGCGGCCTTGCTGATCACCCGCCTGATCGTCGTGCCCCTGCGCCAGACCGTGGGCTTCGCCGAGCGCATTGCCGCCGGTGACCTCAGCCAGGACATCCCACAGAACCGTCGTGATGAACTGGGCCAATTGCTCGCCGCCATGCAGGGCATGACCAGCAGCCTGCGTACCCTGGTCGGGCGCATTGGCGGTGGTGTCGGGCAGATCGCCGCCGCTGCCGAGCAACTCTCTTCCATCACCGCGCAGACCAGCGCTGGGGTACAGACGCAGAAGCTGGAAACCGAGCAGACCGCCACCGCCATGCATCAGATGGCTGCGACGGTGCAGGAGGTGGCGCACAACGCCGAGATGGCCTCGCATGCAGCGAAGGAGGCCGATCGCGAAGCGCAGCAGGGCAACGATGTGGTGCAGCAGGCGGTGGATCAGGTGCACAGCCTGGCCACCGAGGTGGAGCAATCGGCCGAGGCCATTGCCGCTCTGGATCAGGAGAGCGGCCGCATCAGCAGCGTGCTCGAGGTGATTCGCGGTGTAGCCGAGCAGACCAACCTGCTGGCGCTCAACGCGGCCATCGAGGCTGCGCGTGCCGGTGAGCAGGGGCGCGGTTTCGCCGTGGTCGCCGACGAGGTGCGGGCCTTGGCCAAACGTGCCCAGGACAGCACCGAGGAAATCGAAACACTGATCGGCAGCCTGCAGCGCATGGCCAAGGGTGCCGTGCAGCAGATGGAGAGCAGCCGTAGCCTGACCCAGCGCACCGTGGCCCTGGCCGGCCAGGCCGGTGAGGCTCTGGCGCGCATCACCCAGTCGGTCAGCACCATCGAACAGATGAACCAGCAGATCGCCGCCGCTGCCGAGGAGCAGAGCGCGGTAGCCGAGACCATCAACGAGAGCGTGACCCGCGTGCGCGACATCGGCGAGCAGAGTGCGACGGCCACCGAGCAGACCGCCGCTTCCAGTGCCGAGCTGGCGCGCCTGGGTGTGGAGTTGCAGGGGCTGGTGCGGCAGTTCCGCACCTGATCTTCAGCCCAGGTGGAAGCCGCCGTCGATGGGGATGATCGCGCCGGTCATGTAGGCACCGGCGCTGCCTGCCAGGCTCAGCGCCAGCGCGGCCATTTCCTCTTCGCGGCCCCAGCGCTGCATCGGGATCAGCGCCGTATCGGCAGCCAGGGCCGCTTCGTCCTCGGCGATGAAGCGGGTCATCTTGCTGGGAAAGCGCCCCGGCGCGATCACGTTGACGTTGATGTGCTCGCTCACCAGCTCCTTGGCCAGCATGCGCGACAACTGATGCAGGGCCGCCTTGCTCGGGCCATAGGCATAGGCGTGCTCGCCCATGGCGCTGATGCCCGCCACCGAACCGATATTGATCACTCGCGCCGGTCGCTCTGCCGAGCCGGCCTTGCGCAGCAGCGGCAGCAGTTGCTGGATGCAGCCGAACACCGAGGTGACGTTGAGCTGCATGACTTTCTCGAAGCCCTTGGCCGGGTAGCTTTCCAGCGGGGCGCCCCAGGTGGTTCCAGCGTTGTTGACCAGGATATCCAGGCGCTCGATGCGTTCGCTCAGTTCTCTGGCCAGGGCGTGCACGCCTTCCTCGCTGGCCAGGTTGGCAGCAATCCCGCTGCACTGGCCCAGCGCAGACAGCTCGGCGGCAGTCTGCGCGCAGGCTTCGCCGTCGCGGGCGCAGACATAGACATGGGCGCCGGCCTCGACGAAGGCCTTGGCGATCATCAGGCCGATACCGCGGGTGCCGCCGGTGACCAGGGCCGTGCGCCCGGCCAGGGAGAAGTAAGGATGCATGGAAAGGCCTCATGAGCGATTGAGACCTTCACCCTAGAGCCTGGCTGCCGAGAAAGCAGGCATCATTGCCGGGCGAAATGACGCCTCATGCGTTTTGCCTTGTCGCCACTTGCACATCCAGCACGCGAATGCGCTCCGGCTCGGGGTAGTGCCAGTGCACGTCCAGATCCCAGAAACGTGCACCGTAGCGGCGCTCTGGCTGCGGCTGTTGATAGGCCGGGCGCGGATCCTGCGCCAGGCATTGCTCGATCAGTTCCACCAGCGGCTCGTCCAGGCGTTGGCCATGGCCATGAGCCGCTTCCAGCGCCTCGGCCTGCCACTCCACCGCGATCAGCGCCGGCGGCGCATCGGCCATGTCGTTGCGGGCATCCATCACGGCATCGGCATAGGGCACGTAAGGCTTGATATCCAACACCGGCGTGCCGTCGAGCAGGTCAATGCCGGACAGGTGCAGGCGGCCCGGTTCCACGCGTTCCAGGCGCACCACCGACTGGCCGATGCCATTGGGGCGGTGGGTGGCGCGGGTGCTGAACACGCCGACGGACTGGTTGCCGCCCAGGCGCGGCGGGCGCACCTTCAGGCGTGGCTTGTCTTCCAGGGCCTGGTGAAAGAGAAACAGCAGCCAGACATGGCTGACCTGTTCCAGCCCCTGCACGGCGTCGCCCTGGTCGAAGGGCGGCAGCAACTCCAGCACGCCACGGGCGGCCGGTGCCAGGTGCGGTTGGCGGGGGATGGCGAACTTTTCCTTGAAGCAGGAGCGAACGATGCCCACCGCGCTGACGCTGTGCTTCATCGTGGCACTAGCACCTTGCAGCCGGCATCGCGGAAGGGGCCGGTGAAGCGGATCCAGCCTTCGCCGGGGCTGACCTGGGCGCAGGTCAGGTGGCCGTCGCTCTTGCTTTGCCATAGATAGAAAGGCGCCGACCCGGCAAGGCTGGGCAGGCTGAGGGCGAGCAGGGCGGTCAGAAGCCAAGTGCGCATCGTGACGTTCTCCTGTGCGTGAGAATTGAACCCTAACACGGGTGTCTCAGAAGCGTTCCTTCTCGCCCAGATAGCGCCACTGCCCGGCCGGTAGCTTGGCCATGGGCACGCCGCCGATGCGGATACGCTTCATAGCCTTGATCTGCAGGCCCAATGCCTTGCAGATCTGCTGCAGCAGGTCGGGGGCTGGGTTCTTCAGGGCGAAGCGCAGGCGCTGTTCGCTCTGCCAACTGGCCTTGCACGGCGGAAACTGCGTGCCCTTGTGGATCAGGCCCTTCTTCAGCCGTTCAAAGGTGCTGGCCGGCACTTCGCCGGTGACATCCACCAGATACTCCTGCTCCAGCTTGGCGCCGTCCTCGCGCAGCTTGCGCTGGGCCCGCCAGTCCTGGCTGAGTACCACCAGGCCGCTGGCACCCTTCTGCAACGGCAGGCTCTGTTCCTGGCGCAGGAAGTGACCATGCAGGATGCGCTGGGCATGCGGGTCTTCTTCCCAGTGGTTCTCGCGCACTAGCAGATGCTGCAACTGCGCGGCGCTGCTGCCGGCCGGGCAATGCACCAGCAGGGTGACCGGCTCCACCGGCTCGAGGCTGGCACCGGGCAGCAGCTCGACGCGCTGTTCGCCCACCTTGAACTGTGGCGCCTCGACCACCTGGCCGTCCACCGTCACCCAGCCGCCGGTGATGTACAGATCAGCCTCGCGCCGTGAACAGCCGAACAGTTCGATGACGCGTTTGGACAGGCGGGTGGGTTCGATCATGGTGGCGCTCAGCAAAAAGAAGGCATTGTACCGGCAAGGCGTTGGGCAGGCAGGAAAGAAAAAAGCCCCGCACGCTGCGGGGCTCTTGATGTGGGTCGGGCTTAGACCAGTTCGCCCCACATATCGTACTCGTCGGCATCGACGATGCGCACACGCACCTTGTCACCCGCTTTCACGGCGGTGGAGTCGATGAACACGCTGCCGTCGATCTCCGGGGCATCGGCCCAGGAGCGCGCCACGGCGCCTTCGCCGTCCACTTCGTCGACCAGCACGTCCATCTCCAGGCCGATCTTGGCCTGCAGGCGTGCGGAGCTGATGGCCTGCTGGTGCGCCATGAAGCGCTCCCAGCGCTCCTGCTTGATTTCGTCCGGCACGGGCTCCAGACCCAGATCGTTGGCCGGAGCGCCTTCGACCGGGGAGTACTGGAAGCAACCGACGCGATCGAGTTGGGCTTCGGTCAGCCAGTCCAGCAGGTACTGGAAGTCTTCCTCGGTTTCGCCGGGGAAGCCGACGATGAAGGTGGAGCGAATGGTCAGCTCGGGGCAGATCTCGCGCCACTTCTTGATGCGCGCCAGGGTCTTGTCCTCGAAGGCCGGGCGCTTCATCGACTTGAGCACTTTCGGGCTGGCGTGCTGGAAGGGGATGTCCAGGTAGGGCAGCAGCTTGCCGGCGGCCATCAGCGGGATCACGTCATCGACGTTGGGGTAGGGGTAGACGTAGTGCAGGCGTACCCATACACCCATGGACGACAGCGCCTCGCACAGCTCGAGCATGCGCGTCTTCACCGGCTGGCCGTTCCAGAAGTCCAGCTTGTACTTCATGTCGACGCCATAGGCGCTGGTGTCCTGGCTGATCACCAGCAGCTCTTTCACGCCGGCCTTGACCAGGCGCTCGGCCTCGCTGAGCACATCGCCCACCGGGCGGCTGACCAGCTTGCCGCGCATGGACGGGATGATGCAGAAGCTGCAGCTATGGTTGCAGCCTTCGGAAATCTTCAGGTAGGCATAGTGGCGCGGGGTGAGCTTGATGCCCTGCGGCGGTACCAGGTCGATCAGCGGGTTGTGCTCGGCCTTCGGCGGGATCACCTCGTGCACCGCGCTGACCACCTGCTCGTACTGCTGTGGGCCGGTGACGGCCAGCACGCTGGGATGTACGTCACGGATGCTGTCTTCGGCCACGCCCATGCAGCCGGTGACGATCACCTTGCCATTTTCCGCCAGGGCTTCACCGATGGCATCCAGCGACTCAGCCTTGGCGCTGTCGATGAAGCCACAG
Source organism: Pseudomonas sp. NCHU5216 (assembly GCF_052156495.1). Taxonomy (NCBI): domain Bacteria; kingdom Pseudomonadati; phylum Pseudomonadota; class Gammaproteobacteria; order Pseudomonadales; family Pseudomonadaceae; genus Pseudomonas; species Pseudomonas sp. NCHU5216. Next base: position 6,168 of record NZ_JBQLIX010000061.1, read on the forward strand.
GTGTTGACCACCACCACGTCGGCATCCTGATAGGTCGGCACGATCTCGTAACCTTCCATGCGCAGTTGGGTCAGGATGCGTTCGGAGTCGACCGTTGCCTTCGGGCAACCAAGGCTGACGAATCCGACTTTCGGGGTGGCGCTGGACATGCGGGCTAACCTCTAAGGGCGCCTGAGTGGCGCCTCTGATCAAAAAGTGCGCAATTCTAGCGGCGCCTTCGCGGCTTTTCCAGAGGTTGTTGCTGCCCTTTTATCTCTCTTCGGCTAGGTCACTGGACGGCGCAGCGTGAGCAGCAGGGCCGCGAAGGAAATGAATGCCGCGCCGACGATACGGTTGAGCCAGGTTGCAAAGCCGGGGCGGTGCGATGCGGACTTGGCGCGGGTGGCAATCGCGGCATAGGTGAGCAGGGCCGTGAAGGACAGAGCCATGAACAGGCTGGTAAGAATGAGGAATTGTGGTAGCAGGGCTTCGCGGGCATCGATGAACTGCGGAAAGAGCGCCGTGAAGAACAGAATGGCCTTGGGATTGCTAGCCGCCAGGAGCAGCCCTTCCCGATAGAGCTTGTAGGGCGCACGCGCTTTTCGCTGTGCCGCCTGAGCGGCTTTTTCATCGAGCAACCTGGAGCCACTTAGCAGGTGGCGAATGCCGATGTAGAACAGATAGAGCGCGCCCAGAATCTTTATCAGGCTGAACAGCACTGCCGATGATTGCAGCAGGAGTCCCAGGCCGAGCATCGCAGCGGCGGACAAGCAGAAAAGCCCCGTGATATTGCCCAGCGATGACCAGACCACGGCGCCTAGCCCCGATGTCATGCCGTTGCGCAGGGCCAGCAATATGGCCGGGCCGGGACTGGCTATGGCCAGCCCCGCTACTGTGGAAAAGGCAACCAGGGTTTCGATGTTCATGGTTGAGCGATACCTCGCGTGGGGGGATTCAGAGGTGCCAGGGTTCCCGGCTGCGACACCCGGCTCATCCCAAGGGAACGACGCGCCGCAGAAACTTGAGCTGATCCTCGATTATGTGCTCGAACGCACTGCCGAGGTAGATATCGAAATGGCCGTAGTCGTAGTGTCGGATTTCCTTGTGCGGCGTGCGCTGGGCATGCTTCAGAGTGGCCCTGGCCGGGGCGACGCTGTCCTGGTTGCATACCTGAAACAGCACGGGTGCCTGGATCCTCTTCGTGGCTCGGCCCGGGTAGTAACGAATGATATCCAGAGCGAAGCGAGCGGCCGCGAAGTTGTTGACCGTACCGCCTTCGGGCACGAGGCCATGGTAGCCGTCGAAGGCATCGGGCGCGGTCATCAGCGCCGTTTCCCCTGGGTGTCCGGCGATCTTGACCATTCTTGGCTTGGCCCCGAACAGTGCGCCAAGCCGATCTTGCAGGGCCAAGGCGGTCAGTTTCACGGAAGTCATCGGGCTGATCGCAAGGCTCGACGAGAGGCCGTCACTGAACGGGCCCTGAGAAATGACGGCGGCTATCCGGGCATCATCGGCCGCGACGCGCAGCACATGGCCGCCGCTGAACGAGGTGCCCCAGAGGATGACTCTGTCGGCGTCCGTGTCGTCCAGGCTGCGAGCGTAGGCAATGGCTGCTTTCCAGTCCTCCAGTTGCTGGCCAATGTCGATCAGTTGCCGAGGCGTGCCCTCGCTGTCGCCGAAGTGGCGATAATCGAACACCAGGCAGGCATAGCCGGCGGCCGCGAAGCGCTCGGCATAGGCGGGCAGGCGCATGTCGCGGGTGCCGCCCAGGCCATGGGCCATGACGATGATCGGAAACGGCCCGTCCCCTTGTGGGCGATAAAAGCTGGCCGTGCAGCTTTCGCCACCAGAGGTGAAGTGAAGGATGCGGGGGGCTGTGTCTTCGGTCATCGTCAGGGTTTCCGGCTGGAGCCACGGATAAGCCTGGGTTCATGACCTGCAGGCAGCCGTTGTTCTATAGCACTTTCGCCAGACTGGAAAACTGACTTTAAGGATGGTGAGGCGGGGGCGATTAACGCTAGGGAACTGGCGAAACTCAGCACCGTAGGATGGGTAGAGCAACGCGAAACCCATTGAATCATCCCCGGGTTTCGCTGTGCTCTACCCAGGCTACTTGCTGGTTCAGTTGGACAGAACGCTCTGAACTGTGCTGATGATGAACTTGGCGAAAGACTCGCTCGCAATCTTGGCCTCTAGAAAATCGGGAGCTTTGACGCTCCTATTTTCTCCGGAGGTTCTGTTGACCAAGTTTGCGTAGAGCACCTGCGGATCGCTCGGACTCCAGGGCTCTGCGTAATACAAGCGAAGCGCCCATTGTTCCGGGCGCCTGCTCCTCATTTTGTTTGCACCGATGAATACACCCCAGCTTAGGCGAGAGGATTCGTGACCAACACCAAGCCTATTTCGGTTGCTTGCATCAGTCACGTCGAGTTCGGCTCCACTTAGCACATCCAAGCTTTCGGTAATCGCCATGTCGAGTTTGGCTTCAAAGCTTTGAAAGATTCGCTCAGTGTCTGAACCGTACATAGAGATGCCTAACGTTTGGTTAAAAGGCGGGCTTTAGCCTGTCCCGAGTGGGCGAGGCGAACGGATGGAACCAATTGCTGGAGAGTTACTTGAAAAATTCATTATTTGGTGTTGTTGTTATTTTGATTAAGTTGTTTGGTTTGGCCTTTATTTCTGTAATTACGGGGGCGCCGCTGTGACAGTCACTCTCAAAGCTTCCGGTGTAGATGGGGTTGTTATTTTTGATTATTTTTACCGATGCTGTTGCTTGGGCTCCACAGTGACCTAATATATTGGTGTTTCCAGGTTGGCCGGAGATAACTAATACATATGTCCCATCGGAAAGCTTACAGCTTCGCTCAATGCTTTTAATGCCTGTAACATAGGTGCCTTTGGTGTCGTCCTGTATTTCTAGCAAACTCCACGGATTCCACTCGTTTTCACCCGCCTTGGCGAGTAGAGCCTCACCCTCTTCATTGTAAGCGCCAAGATAAGAGATCAGCAGAGCATCTGCGGCTTGATTACATTCATATCGAGCAAGCGTATGGAACCAGTCAGCTAGCGCGGGTAAAATAATAAATAGTGTCATGAGTGGTATGAAGTAGCGCATTATTCTCGTAGGTCTCCAACGTTTGGTTAAGGAGCGGGCCTTAATCCGTCCCAGTGAGCGAGACGCTATTGTTAGAGGCTTTTCTCAAGCTCGCCATTCATTCTGTATTCAACGCCATCTTCAAACCATTTTCCTGATATTTCCAAGAATGGATCTTCAAATTTTATTAATACTTCAATAGGGCTTTCGTAAGCCTCGTACCCTTCATATTGGAACTTGCCTAGTCCTGAGTATTTTTGAGGCGAACGCTCGTTGGCAATGCAGTGCCCTGTAAATTTACAGCCGTCTTTTACACCTAAAAAATCGAAGCTGATTTTCCCTGCTGAGATAACGCAGCGAGGAATTTGGTATATCCAAAGATTGGCTTCACTGGCGACATCAATTTCTCCGCTGAATTTCATGGGGCAATCCTCTGGTTATAAATAGACACCAGCTAGTGCATAACATGCATCTGTTTTTTGGGGGATAACCTTCCTGGCCATTCTCGGAGTCTTTCTCTAGTTCGCGGGAGTCAGCGAGGCGGTGGGGTGTTTGGCAGGTTATACACCATGTCGGATAACTGCTGGCAATTGGCAATTACGCGAAGGACGGCACGGTTCGGAAGGGAGTAGGGAATATCGCGAGCAAGCTCGCTCCTACAAAAGCAGGGCGGGGAGCAGGGAAGGCGCAGCGGTTAGTCGCTGCGCCTCTTGTTTTCAGCGATTGAACCGCTCCACCAGCGCATACTGCCCCTGCGCCGTGCCTGTCAGGGCCTGGCTGAGTTCGGCGGTGCTTTGCGCTTCGCCGGCGGTCTGGTCGGCCAGTTGGGCGATGGTGGTGATGTTCTGGTTGATCTCATCGGCCACGGCGCTCTGCTCTTCGGCGGCAGCGGCGATCTGGTTGGCCATGTCGGTGATATTGGCCACGGCGTCGCTGATGCCAGCCAGGGCCTGATCAGCCTTCAATACGCGCTCTACGCCTTCTTCGGCCTGCTTGCGGCCGATTTCCATGGTCATCACCGCTTCTTCGGCGGTGCGTTGCAACTTGGCGATCAGGCCGTGAATCTGCCCAGTAGATTCGGCGGTGCGCTGGGCCAGCGAGCGTACTTCGTCGGCTACCACGGCGAAGCCACGGCCCATCTCACCGGCGCGGGCGGCTTCGATGGCGGCGTTGAGGGCGAGCAGGTTGGTCTGGTCGGCGATGCCTTTGATCACATCGACCACGCTGCCAATCTCGTTACTGTCCTGGGCCAGGCGGGTGACGGTTTCGCCGGTGTCGCCCACCGATTGCGACAGGCGTTGGATGGCCTCGCGGGTTTCCGTGGCGATGTCGCGGCCTTCACCGGTCAGGCGGTTGGCTTCCTGGGTGGCGATGGCGGCGCGGGCGACGTTGCTGGCCACTTCCAGGGTGGTGGCAGCCATTTCGTTGACGGCGGTGGCCACCTGCTCGGTTTCGTGGCGCTGACGTTCCAGGCCCGCAGAGCTGTTGTGCGCCAGCCTGTCGGCCTCACGGGCTTGCTGGTTGAGCTGTTCGGCGGTGTCTTGCAGGCGGGTGAGGCAGGTTTTCAGGCGCGCGTCCTGGCTGAGCATGGCCATTTCCAGGCGCGCTTCGGCACCCCGGCTGTCGGTGTACATGCGCGCGATCAGCGGGTCGGAGGTGGTCTGCTCGGCGATGCGCAACAGGCGCTTGATGCCTCGGGTCTGCCAGGCGATGCCGGCCAGGCCGAGCGGCACGGACAGGCAGGCGGCAAGAATGAAGCCCCAGTTGCTGCCCATCCAGTGGCCGATGAGGAAGCCGATCTGGCTGACCAGAATGAAAGGCATCCAGGCCTGGACGATGGGCAACCACTGGTTGCTGGCCGGAACGGCCGATTTGCCAGCGTTGATCCGGGCGTACAGCGTTTCGGCGCGGCGCACCTGCTCGGCGCTCGGCTTGACCCGCACGGACTCGTAGCCGACTACCTTGTCCCCTTCGGTGATGGGGGTGACGTAGGCATTGACCCAGTAATGGTCGCCGTTCTTGCAGCGGTTCTTGACGATGCCCATCCACGGGCGACCACTCTTGAGAGTCGTCCACATGTGGTCGAACACGGCGGGCGGCACGTCCGGGTGGCGCACGATGTTGTGCGGTGCACGTTGCAGCTCGTCACGGGAGAAGCCGCTGATCTCGACGAAGGCGTCGTTGCAATAGGTAATCTGACCTTTTAGGTCGGTGGTGGAGATCAGGCGTTGCTGGGCGGGAAAGGTTTTTTCGCGCTGGGTGACCGGCTGATTGTTACGCATGGGCAATTGTCCGTCATCGTTATGCCTCTCTGAGTCGGCCGGCGAGCGGCGAAGTTGAGGGGCAGGATCCATTTTTACCGAGTGTAATAGGTTTTCGATGACGTCATGTTTTTGTCGCGACCGCAGCCAGCCTAGCTGCGACGGAGGAAGGAGCCCTGCCACGCGAGGTGGCAGGGCGGGTGCATCAGTTGCCGATCATCTGCCGCAGCACGTAATGCAGGATGCCGCCGGCCTTGAAGTATTGAACCTCGTTGAGAGTGTCGATGCGGCACAGCACTTCGGCCTTCTCCTGTTGGCCATCTTCGCGGGTGACGATCAGGGTCAGTGGCATCTGCGGGCGCAGTTCCACGCCTTCCAGGCCCTCGATGGCCAGCACTTCCTTGCCGGTGAGATTCAGGCTATTGCGGTCGGTGCCGGGCTTGAACTGCAGCGGCAGCACGCCCATGCCCACCAGGTTAGAGCGGTGGATACGCTCGAAGCTTTCGGCGATCACCGCTTTGACCCCCAGCAGGTTGGTGCCCTTGGCCGCCCAGTCGCGGCTGGAGCCGGTGCCGTATTCCTTGCCGGCGACGATCAACAGCGGCGTGCCTTCGGCCTGGTAGCGCATGGCGGCGTCGTAGATCGCCAGCTTCTCGCCGCTCGGCACGTGCAGGGTGTTGCCGCCTTCCTCGCCGCCAAGCATCTCGTTGCGGATGCGGATGTTGGCGAAGGTGCCGCGCATCATCACTTCGTGGTTACCGCGGCGTGAGCCGTAGGAGTTGAAGTCGGCCTTGTCCACACCATGCTCGCTCAGGTAGCGCCCGGCCGGGCTGTCGGCCTTGATGTTACCGGCCGGGGAGATGTGGTCGGTGGTTACCGAGTCGCCGAGCAGGGCGAGGATGCGCGCCTCGCGTATATCGGTGATGCGCGGCGGGTCGCCAGCGATATTCTCGAAGAACGGCGGATGCTGGATGTAGGTGGAGTCGCCTTGCCAGGCATAGGTGTCGGCCTTGGGTACCTCGATGGCCTGCCATTTCGCGTCGCCAGCGAAGACTTCGGCGTATTCCTTGCGGAACATGGCGGTGTCGACCTGGGCGATGGCCTGGGCGATCTCGCTCTGGGTCGGCCAGATGTCCTTGAGGTACACCGGCTGGCCATCCTTGCCGGTGCCGAGGGCATCCTGGGTCAGGTCGAGGCGCACGCTGCCGGCCAGGGCGTAGGCCACCACCAGGGGTGGCGAGGCCAACCAGTTGGTCTTCACCAGCGGGTGCACGCGGCCCTCGAAGTTGCGATTACCGGAGAGCACCGAGGCGACGGTGAGGTCGGCCTCGGCGATGGCCTTCTCGATGGGCTCGCGCAGTGGCCCGGAGTTGCCGATGCAGGTGGTGCAGCCGTAGCCCACCAGGTCGAAGCCGAGCTTTTCCAGATAGGGCGTCAGGCCGGCGGCGTCGAAGTATTCGGTGACCACCTTGGAGCCGGGTGCCAGTGAGCTCTTGACCCAGGGCTGACGCTGCAGGCCTTTTTCCACCGCCTTCTTGGCCAGCAGGCCGGCGGCCATCATCACGCTGGGGTTGGAGGTGTTGGTGCAGGAGGTGATGGCGGCGATGACCACTGCGCCGTCCTGCAGGCGATGGGTGTGGCCATCGTCCTCATAGTCGATGCCGCCGCTCTGCTGGTCGCCGCCCACGGCAGTACCGCCGCCGCCTTCACTGAGCATGCGGCCTTCTTCCTTGGCGGCCGGTTTGAGCTGCAGACCGACGAAATCGTCGAAGGCCTGGTGAACCTGGCCTAGCGAGACGCGATCCTGCGGGCGCTTGGGGCCGGCCAGGCTGGCTTCGACGCTGCCCAGATCCAGGCTCAGGCTGTCGGTGAACAGCGGCTCGGCGCCGGCTTCGCGCCACAGGCCCTGGGCCTTGCTGTAGGCCTCGACCAGTTGCACGGTGGCTTCCGGGCGGCCGGACAGGCGCAGGTAGCCGAGGGTGATCTCGTCCACCGGGAAGAAGCCGCAGGTGGCGCCGTATTCCGGGGCCATGTTGGCGATGGTGGCGCGGTCGGCCAGCGGCAGGTCGGCCAGGCCGTCACCGTAGAACTCGACGAACTTGCCCACCACGCCCTTCTTGCGCAGCATCTGGGTGACGGTGAGCACCAGGTCGGTGGCGGTGATGCCTTCTTTGAGCTTGCCGCTGAGCTTGAAGCCGATGACTTCGGGAATCAGCATCGACACCGGCTGGCCGAGCATGGCCGCTTCCGCCTCGATGCCGCCGACGCCCCAGCCGAGTACGCCGAGGCCGTTGATCATGGTGGTGTGCGAGTCGGTGCCGACCAGGGTATCCGGGTAGGCGAGGGTGATGCCGTCCTCTTCCTTGCTCCACACGGTGCGCGCCAGGTACTCGAGGTTGACCTGGTGGCAGATACCGGTGCCCGGCGGCACCACGCTGAAGTTGTCGAAGGCGTGCTGGCCCCAGCGCAGGAAGGCGTAGCGCTCGCCGTTACGCTGCATTTCCAGTTCGACGTTATCGTGGAAGGCACTGGAGGAGGCGTAGCGATCAACCATCACCGAGTGGTCGATGACCAGATCCACCGGCGACAGCGGGTTGATGCGCTGCGGGTCGCCGCCGGCCTTGGCCATGGCGTCGCGCATGGCGGCCAGGTCGACCACTGCCGGTACGCCGGTGAAGTCCTGCATCAGCACGCGCGCTGGGCGGTACTGGATCTCGCGGTCGGAGGCGCGCTGGTCGAGCCAGTCGACCATGGCCTGCAGATCCTTGCCGGTCACGGTTTCGCCGTCTTCGTTGCGCAGCAGGTTTTCCAGCAGTACTTTGAGCGATTTGGGGAGCTTGTCGATGTTGCCGAGGCGCTGGGCGGCTTCCGGCAGGCTGAAATAGTGGTAGGTGGTGTCGCCGATCTTCAGCTCGCGGCGGCAGTTCAGGCTATCGAGGGAGGGCATTGCACGTCTCCTTAGGCCCACACGGTAAGGGCCGTGGTCGGTGGCTGTGAGGCTCATGTTGAACCTGACCAGCCTTATCCTTTCACTGTGCGTCAGCATCGTCACGACAATGCTGGCACATAGTCACTGGACAGGTTAGCAGGCTCTAGGTTCCCGCCTCGGGTATCATGAGCGGCCCAAGGAGTCCGTTCGATGAATACCCTGTTTCTGCATTGCCGCCCCGGTTTCGAGGGCGAGGTGTGCGCCGAGATGGCCGACCTCGCCGCACAACTGGAGGTTGCCGGCTATCCCAAGAGCAAGCCTGGCAGCGCCTGCGCCGAGTTCGTCTGCAACGAGGCCGATGGCGCTGAGCGCCTGATGCTTCAGACCCGATTCAATCGCCTGATCTTCCCTCGGCAGTGGGCACGCGGTGCCTTCGTCAGCCTGCCGGAAAGCGACCGTATCAGCGTGTTGCTCGAAGCCCTGGCCGACTACCCGGTGTGCGGCAGCCTGTGGCTGGAGGTGCTCGACAGCAACGAAGGCAAGGAGCTGTCGACGTTCTGCAAGAAGTTCGAGGCGCCGCTGCGCAAGGCCCTGAGCAAGGCCGGCAAGCTGGTGGACGATGCGAAGAAACCGCGTCTGCTGCTGACCTTCAAGAGTGGCCGCGAGGTGTTCGCCGGCATCGCCGAGGCCGGTAACAGCGCGATGTGGCCGATGGGTATTCCGCGCCTGAAGTTCCCGCGCGAGGCGCCGAGCCGCTCGACGCTCAAGCTGGAGGAAGCCTGGCACCACTTCATCCCGCGTGAGCAGTGGGATCAGCGCCTGGCGCCGGGCATGACCGCCGTCGACCTGGGTGCCGCGCCCGGCGGCTGGACCTGGCAACTGGTCAATCGGGAAATCCGTGTCACCGCGGTGGACAATGGGCCGATGGCCGAGAGTCTGATGTATTCCGGATTCGTGGTGCATCAGCGCGCCGATGGTTTCACCTTCCGCCCGCGCCATCCGGTGCACTGGATGGTCTGCGATATCGTCGAGAAGCCGGCGCGCACCGCCGCGTTGATCGAAACCTGGCTGGGCGAGGGGCTGTGCCGTGAGGCTGTGGTCAACCTCAAGCTACCGATGAAGCAGCGTTACGCCGAGGTCAGGCGTTTGCTCAGTCGTATCGAGGCAGGGCTGGCGGAGCGCGGCCTGAAGGTCAGCATCGGTTGCAAGCAGCTCTATCACGACCGCGAGGAAGTGACCTGCCACCTGCGTCGGCTCGGTAAGTGATAGCAGGCTGTTGAAAAACTACCTGCGTTGCCATTGCTGCGTTAAAAACAGCCTCAAAATGCTCATTTACAACACGTAAACTGCGCTTTTTCGCCTGTTTTTGCCTTGCACTGGCTGCCTCGCCTACGTTTTTCAACGGCCTGATAGGCCGGGCGCGGACGATGTCCGGCCCGGGCTCCCGCTTCGCGCCGGGCTCCGCCCGACGCTGGCGTGCGCACCGTCCTGGCCCGCTGGAGCGCAGGCAGCTTGCCGTAGATGCCTGGGCTGCGCTGCCCATCCAAGGTTGTGCGTGCAAGGTGACCGGCGGGGCAGCTTTGCGCGACAATGCGCGCCTGTTCGTGGAGCCCTCTATGTCCGATGCCCTGACTTTCAACCATGATGATCTGCTCGATGCCAGCGGTCTGAACTGCCCCGAGCCGGTGATGATGCTGCACAACAAGGTGCGCGATCTGGCCCCGGGTGGCCTGCTCAAGGTGATCGCCACCGATCCCTCGACCCGCCGCGACATTCCCAAGTTCTGCGTGTTTCTCGGCCACGAGCTGCTTGGCCAGGCCGAAGAAGATGGCAGCTACCTGTACTGGATTCGCAAGAAGGTCGATTAATCCGAGCCTGCCCCATGTAGGGTGCGCCATGCGCACCTGTGCTGTGCCTGGCTTGTCCGTGGTCATTGGTGCGCGCGGCGCACCCTACGGCTGGTTACACCTCGCGACTCCACCCCGCTTGCCCAGGCGCCAGGCCACAGCTATTGAGCAGCTTCTGCCAGGCCTTGATGTGACGCGCCGTGGCCGCGCGGAACGCCTGCCATAACGAATCCTGCTCGCCGGCCAGGCGCTGCAGATAATCGCCGGTGGCTGGCGGGATGCCTTCTATGGCCTGCAATTGCAGCAGTGCCGCCCGCCATTGCTGACCGCGCTGATCCACCTGAGCCAGGTAGGGCTGCAGGCCACCGGCATAGAACTTGACGAAGATGTTCTGCAGGATGCGCCCACGCGGCGTCGGTCGCCCCTGGGGGCAGACCGGTCGTTGCGCCTGGCGCTGCTCCAGCAGGTCACTGCCGCTGTCCAGGCTATGGCGCAGGCTGGCCAGGCTGGTGATCAGTTGCCCGCCTTGCTCGCTGGCGTAGAGGGCGAAGAATAGAGGCTCCAGCTTCGTGGCGCTGGGCGGCAGTTGCTCGGGCAGACCGGCGCCGATGAGCGCCAGTTGCTGCAGGGCGTCGAGGGCGGCGCTGTCTTCGTTCAGGTTCGCCGGCAGGGCCTGGTCGGCGAAGCGCAGATAGTGCTCGAACTCGGCGCTGCCGTTGAGTGCGTTCCAGAACACGGCGGGCAGTTGCTGGCGTTTTTCCGTAGCCAACTGCTGCAGGGTGGTCTTCAGCGAGGCATCTGCCGGCAGGGCCGGCAGGCAAGCGTCGATGGCGCGCAGCAGGTCGCCTTCGTAGCCCAGGCGCTGGCTGGGCACCAGTTGTTTGCCGAGGCTGCTGTTGCGTTGGCTGATCAATTGCTGCAGGCGCGGGCAGTGGTGGGCGTCGATCAGCAAATCGAGCAGGCTGATGCGTATCTCCGGCAACTCGAGCAGGCGCTGGCGCCGCGGCGGTAGGCGGTACTGGCTCAGGCTGCGTGGCTCGAAGGCGCTGAAGCCGTCGCCCTGCAGCGCGGTATCGAGGCGTTGCAGGTAATCGCGCTGCAGTGCCAGGCCGTCGTCGCCCGGCGTGCAGGCATTGAGCAGAAGGAGACAGAGCAGCAGGAGAAGGCGCGTCATCACGGCAGTGTAGGCGCCGCTGGCGCTGTCCTCCAACCCTGCGCTCAGCGTGCGCGGCGGATGCGTTTGCGTGCGCTGCGTGCCAGGCGGATGCTGAGCATCAAGGCCGCACAGGTCAGGCCCACCACCAATCCTTGCCACAGGCCGCGTGGGCCGCTCGGTTCGCCGAGCCAATCGGACAGCCCCAGTGCATAGCCCACCGGCAGACCGATGCCCCAATAGGCGAACAGGGTCAGCAGCATGGTGATGCGTGTGTCCTGATAGCCGCGCAGGGCGCCAGCGGCCGTGACCTGGATGGCGTCGGAAAACTGGAACAACGCCGAGTAGACGATCAGCGTCGCCGCCACCGCAATCACTGCTTTGTCTGGGGTGTAGATCTGCGCGATCTGTTCGCGCAAGAGGAATATCAGGCTGGCCGACAGGCAGGCATAGGCCAGGGCCGTACCCATGCTCACCCCGGCGGCGAAGCGCGCCTCGCGCGGCTGGCCACGGCCCAGCGCCTGGCCGACGCGCACGGTGGCGGCCATGGCCAGGGAGTAGGGGATCATGAACACCATGGAGCTGAAATTCAGCGCGATCTGGTGGCCGGCCACCACGGTGGCGCCGAGGCCGCCGATGAGCAGGGCGATTACCGCGAAAATGCTCGACTCGGCGAACACCGCCACGCCAATGGGCACACCGATGGCCAGCAGACGCTGGATCACGCTCCACTGTGGCCAGTCGAAATGGGCGAACAGCGCACTGGCGTGGTAGTAGGGCGCCCATTTCACCCAGGTCAGCATGCCGAGCAGCATGAAGATCATCACCAGCGCCGTGGCCCAGCCGCAGCCGACGCCGCCCATGGCCGGCAGGCCGAACTTGCCGTAGATGAAGATATAGTTGGCCGGGATGTTCAGCAGCAGGCCGAGAATGCCCAGCACCATGCTTGGCCGGGTGTGGCCCAGGCCATCGCTGTAGCAGCGCAGCACGTGATACAGCGCTACCGCTGGAAAGCCGCAGGCCACTGCGCGCAGATAGCCCATGGTGGGGTCGATCAGCAGTGGCTCGACATTCATGACGCGCAGGATGAATTCGCCGTTCCACAGCAAGGCTGCAGCGCTGCCACCCACGGCCAGAGCCAGCCACAGTGCCTGGCGCACCAGCGGGCCGATGGCGGCTTCCTCGCCGGCGCCGAAGCGTTGCGCCACCTTGGGCGTGGTGGCCAGGAGGATGCCGGTCATCAGCAGGAACACCGGCACCCAGATCGAGTTGCCCAGCGCCACGGCGGCCAGATCCTCCGGGCTGACGCGCCCGGCCATAAGGGTGTCGACGAAACCCATGGCGGTATGGGCCAGCTGGGCGATGATGATGGGAGTGGCCAGGACGAGCAGGCTGCGCAGTTCCGTGCGCACGCGCCCCAGGCGGTTTTCGCTGGGCATTTCGTGTCTTCGAGAGGAGGCGGAAAACCGCGTAGTCTACGCCTTGACGCATTGGTCAGGAAAGTGGCGCTGCCATGCGCCTGCCGCCCTGGCATACAATGCCGGCTCAGTCCTGGAGCCGCCCCATGCAGATAATCGCTGACGAAAACATTCCCCTGCTCGATGAGTTCTTTGCCGGCTTCGGCGACATCCGCCGTCTGCCGGGCCGCGCCATCGCCGCGCAGGATGTGCGTGATGCCGACCTGCTGCTGGTGCGCTCGGTCACCCGCGTCGATCGGGCGTTGCTGGCCGGTAGTCGGGTGCGCTTCGTGGGTACCTGCACCATCGGCACCGATCATCTGGATCTCGACTACTTCGCCGAAGCGGGCATCGCCTGGAGCAGTGCGCCGGGTTGCAACGCCCGTGGCGTGGTGGATTACGTGCTGGGCAGCGTGCTGACCCTGGCCGAGCGCGAAGGCGTCGGGCCGGCCTCGCGGGTTTATGGCGTGGTGGGCGCCGGGCAGGTCGGTGGGCGTTTGGTCGAGCTGCTGCAGGGGCTGGGGTGGCAGGTACGGGTGTGCGACCCGCCGCGCCATGCTGCTGAAGGCGGTGACTTCGTCGCCCTGGAGCAGGTCATTGCCGAGTGCGATGTGATCAGCCTGCATACGCCGCTGGATGCGACGACCCACCATCTCTTCGATGCGGCGCGCCTGGCTGCGCTCAAACCTGGCGTCTGGCTGATCAACGCTAGCCGTGGGGCGGTGGTGGACAACGCCGCCTTGTGCGCGCTGCTGCCGCAGCGCCCTGACCTCAAGGTGGTGCTGGATGTCTGGGAAGGCGAGCCGCAGGCCGATGTCGAGCTGGCCGCCCTGTGCCAGTTGGCCACGCCGCATATTGCCGGCTACAGCCTGGACGGCAAGCTACGTGGTACGGCGCAGATCTATCAGGCCTGTTGCCGTGCGCTCGGTGTGCCCGAGCAAGTGCGCCTGGACGACCTGTTGCCGGCGCCCTGGCTGAGCGAGGTCACCGTCGATGGCCGTGCCGATCCGACCTGGGCGCTGGCCAGCCTGTGCCGCGCGGTGTACGACCCGCGCCGTGACGACGCGGATTTTCGCCGCAGCCTGGTGGGCGATGCCGAGGCGCGGCGTGCGGCCTTCGACCGGCTACGCAAGCATTACCCGATGCGGCGTGAGATCGATGGTTTGCGGGTGAGGGTTCAGGGGGATTCAGGGCAGTTGATCGGCCTGGTGCGAGCCCTAGGCGCCGCACTGGCCTGAGTTGCTCGGTCATTTGGTGTTCGTGACTAAGGTGCAGGTTTAGGGCGTTCGTTATCCGTAGGTTCTGTGTTGCGTTTCGTGAATTCGGGTTTGATACCGGACTGGTAAGTTTGTGTGTTGGCTTGTGTTGGTGTTCTGGACGTCGCTTTGGGTATCTTCAGATATTCTGGGTTTCGCCCCCTCGGGCGACTCACTTTTCTTTGAAATGCGCAAAGAAAAGTAAGCAAAAGAAACGCATCCCCGCCATCCGGGTCTCGCTGCGCTCGACTCCCCTCACTCCGGCACCGCTCCGGGGTCGGCTTGCAAGGGCCATCCATGGCCCTTCAAGCCTCTCGCGGCATCCATGCCGCTCGCCCCC
>NZ_JBQLIX010000062.1:0-20464 GCF_052156495.1 Pseudomonas sp. NCHU5216
CCCAGGACGGTGAAGATTTCAAAGACCCGCTACCCAGTAGATCGGAAAGCTGCTCCGCTTAAATGAACAGCATTACGAGCCAGTCTCGGGGTTTTTCTTTCTGGCCTCAGATCAGGCCTTCGGCCTTCAGCGCTTCGATCACCTTGGGGCGAGCGCCAATGCGAGCGCTGTGTGCTTGCAGGCTCGGCCAGCGGTCGAGGGAGAAGCCGACCATGCCGGCCCAGCCCAGCACGGTGAACAGGTAGCCGTCGGCGACGGTGAAGCCATCCCCAAGCAGGAATTCACGCTCGCCGAGTTCGCCGGCCAGCCAGTCGAGGCGCTTGCTCAGCAGTGCCTGTGCGGCGGCCTTCCAGTCCTGGCTCTGTGCCGGGTTGAACATGCTGGCGAGCGGTTTGTGCAGTTCGCTGGAGATGAAGCTCAGCCAGCTCTGCAGTTCGTAGCGCGCCTCGCTGCCATTGGCCGGGGCCAGGCCACTCTCGGGCTTGAGGTCGGCGATGTATTGCACGATGGCCGCGCCTTCGGTCAGTACCTTGCCGTTGTCCAGTACCAGGGCGGGGATATAGCCCTTGCCGTTGATCTGGGTGAAGTCGGCGCCCGAGGCGGTGCGCTTGGTCTGCAGGTCGACGGCTTCGATCTCGAATTCGATGCCGGCTTCGCGCAGGGCGATATGCGGCGAGAGCGAGCAGGCGCCAGCCTTGTAGTACAGCTTCATGGAGGATTCCTTGTGCATGGGTGGAGGATTACCGCGAAAGAGCTTACTCTTCGCTTTCCTTTAGGCAAGTACCTACTTTTTGGTAAGTATTGGAGTCGCTTCGATGCCCGATGACGTCCGCCTCGGCAATGTATTCAGCGGGGTTTGCCCTGCACGCCATATTCTCGCGGTGATTGCCGACAAGTGGTCGCTGCTGCTGATTCATGCCCTGGCGCACGGCGGTACCTTGCGCACCGCCGAGTTGCGTCGGCGGGTCGAGGGGATTTCGGAAAAGATGCTGATCCAGACGCTTCGCCGGCTCGAGCGTTTCGGCCTGGTCACTCGTCAGGCCTACGCGCAGGTGCCGCCTCGGGTGGAATACTCGCTGACGCCGCTGGGGCATTCGCTCAGCGAGCCGATCCGCGCCATCGACCACTGGGTGGAGTGCAACGTCAGCGAGATCGCCCGTGCGCAGCAGGCCTTCGACCAGGCCTGTGAACCAGGCGAGGAACCAATGCAACCCGCGATTGCAGGGTGACGACACCGGGTAAAACCAGCAAAATATCGACCATCATCGCCGCCATACCGGCCGGCAGCACAATTCTGGAGTCACCCCTACCACCATGCGTATGCGCCTGATGCTACTGGGCGGCGGTAGCGCCCTGGGGCAAGCGCTGATCCGTCTCGGTGCCGAGGAAGATATCGGCTTCCTGGCGCCACGCCCGCCGGAAGGTGGCTGGAACGCCGCCAACCTCACCGAGCTGCTCGACGATACCCGCCCGGATGCACTGGTCAATCTGGCCTATTACTTCGACTGGTTTCAGGCCGAGTCGGTGGCCGAGGCGCGCCTGCAGACCCAGGAACTGGCGGTGGAACGCCTGGCCGAGCTGTGTCAGCACCATGACATCATGTTGCTGCAGCCCTCCAGCTATAGGGTCTTCGATGGCTCGCGGATCACCGCCTACGGTGAGAAGGAAGAGCCGCTGCCCCTGGGGCTGCGTGGCCAGGCCATGTGGCGCCTGGAGCAGAGCGTGCGGGCGATCTGCCCACGGCATGTGCTGCTGCGCTTCGGCTGGTTGCTCGACGACAGCCGCGATGGCCGGCTTGGGCGTTTTCTGCAGCGCGCCGAGCGTGACGAGATGCTCTGCCTGGCCGATGACCGCCGTGGCAACCCGACCCCGGTGGACGACGCGGCGCGGGTCACCCTGGCGGTGCTCAAGCAGCTCGACTGCGAATCCCCCTTGTGGGGCACCTACCACTACGGTGGGCACGAAGCGAGCACGGCGCTGAGCCTGGGCCAGGCGGTGCTGAGCGAGGCGCGGCATTACCGCAGCAATCTGGTCGAGGAGGTGACGCCGCAGGCGCATGCCGCGCGCCCGGATGCCGCCGACGAACCGCAGCATGCGGTGCTGGCGTGCAAGAAGATTTTCCATACCTTCGGCATCAAGCCGCGCGCCTGGCGTGCCGGTTTGCCGACCTTGCTGGATCGTTATTACCGCCATGGCTGAAATTCTCGTAACCGGCGGCGCCGGCTTCATCGGCTCGCATCTGGTCGACGCCTTGCTGGCAGCCGGTCATGACGTGCGCGTGCTGGACAACCTGTCCATGGGCAAGCGCGATAATCTGCCGCTGGACAACCCGCGCTTGCGCTTCATCGAAGGCGACGTGGCCGATGCCCGTCAGGTGGCCGAGGCGCTGGCCGGTTGCAGCGCGGTGGCCCACCTGGCTGCCGTGGCTTCGGTGCAGGCGTCGGTGGACGACCCGGTGGCCACGCACCAGAGCAACTTCATCGGCACCCTGAACGTCTGCGAGGCCATGCGTCAGCAGGGGGTGCGGCGTGTGCTGTTCGCCTCCAGCGCGGCGGTGTATGGCAACAACGGTGAAGGCGTGGCCATCGATGAAGAAACCGCCAAGGCACCCCTGACGCCCTACGCCTCGGACAAGCTGGCCAGCGAGCAATATCTGGACTTCTATCGTCGCCAGCATGGCCTGGAACCGGCGATCTTTCGTTTCTTCAATATCTTCGGGCCACGCCAGGATCCGTCCTCGCCCTATTCCGGCGTCATCAGCATCTTCACCCAGCGTGCGCAGCAGGGCCTGCCCATCAGCGTGTTCGGCGATGGCGAGCAGACCCGCGATTTCTTCTATGTCGGTGACCTGGTCGCGCTGTTGTTGCAGGCGCTGACCGATGAGCAGGTCGAGCCGCTGCCAGTGAACGTTGGCTGGAGTCAGGCGGTCAGCCTCAACCAGTTGCTGGCCGAGATCGGCGCGCTCTACGGTGGCTTGCCGCCGGTGAGCCACCTGGCGCCGCGTGCCGGTGACATCCGCCATTCGCGGGCCGATATCGCCCGGTTGAGCAGGCAGTACCGGCTGCCGGCGCAAACGCCGCTGCGCGAAGGCCTGGCACGTCTGCTCGGTATGTGAATCCGGCTCAGTGAGCCCAGAATGCAAGAAGCCGGCATCAGCCGGCTTCTTTCGTTTGCAGAGGGCTTAGAATTTGTAGCCCAGGCCAACCATATAGACATACGGATCGACATCCACGTCCACCTTGGCGCGCACGCCGAGGGCGGTGTTGTCGACATAGGCGGTGGTGTCGATGTCGATGTAGCGCACCTGGGCGTTGATCAGCAGGTTGTCGGTCAGCATGTAGTCGGCGCCGACCTGCCAGGCCAGGCCCCAGGAGTTCTTGGCGCGGAAGTTGTCGAAGCCGTTGGCGGTTGCCTCGCTGCCGACATGCTCGTCGAAAATCCAGGTGTAGTTGATGCCGGCGCCCAGATACGGCTGGAAGGCCGACTTGGCATCGAGCGGGTAGTACACCAGGCTCAGGGTCGGCGGCAGGTGCTTGAGGGTACCCAGCTTGCCGTTGGCGGCATCGAGGATGGTGCCCTTGATCTTCACGTCGTGCTCGAACGGCGTGGCGGCCAGCAGTTCGACGCCCAGGTGGTCGGTGACCATGTAGGCGAAGTTCAGACCGAGCTGGGTGTCATTGCTCAGGGTCGCCTTGCCGCCCAGGTTGGTGCCAGCCAGGCCGCCGCGGTCGACCTTGACGCTGGAGGAGTCGGCGTCCGGGTTGACGGTGATGGCGCCGGCACGGATGAGGATGTCGCCGGCCTGGTGAGCCTGAGCTACGGGAGCGGCAACGGCGAGGGCGAGCAGTGAGGCGGTGAACAGTGACTTGTACATAGCGAACTCCAGTCGAGTCGAGTGTCTTGGCTGGATTCAATGCTAAGCCACGCAACGATTCGCTTTTTGACCTGGCTCAATAGATGAGCGCGGGCAGGTGCGACCTTTTGTCAATCGCCGTACAAGCGGGCCTTCAGCTATCGGGTAACTCGTAGACGTAGATCTTGTCCGCTTCCATCTGGTAGCCGACCTCGGCCAGTTCGCTGCTCATGTGTTCCACCTTCATCTGGCCTTCGACCCAGAAGGGTTGGTACAGCGCATCGAGCATCACCCCCAGTTCGCTGGTGACATGCACGATCTGGTTGGACGGCGGTGGCGGTACGTGGATGCAGGCGCCGAAGTAGGGCACCAGGAGGAATTCGGTAACGCGACCTTCGTCGGTCACGTCCAGCGGCACGATATAGCCAGGCAGCTTGATGTGCTGGCCATCCAGTGCCTTGACCACCGGCGCGGCGGGCGACTGCTGAGTGGCTGCCGGGCCAGCCTCGGACAGGGTGTCGGCCAGTTGCGAGAGGTCGTGGATGGGCGTCGGGTCGACCTTCTGTGGTGGGGCATCTGGCGGAATCAGGTCGGACCAGTTGAGTTCGCGCACCTCGGCGGCGGACAGCGGCAGGCACAGCGTCAGCAGCAGGGTGGCGAGCAGGCGGCGGGACATGGAATACCTCATTGAAGGAGCGCCTGCGCAGTCTACGCGAGGCGCTCCATCCTTGCCTTACAGACGGATCGACAAACCGTCGGCCAGCGACTGCCGGTAGGCGCGCCAGGCCGGCACGCTGCCCATCAGCAGCGCTGCCAGCAGGATGCCGCCGAGTAGCGTCCACTCGTAGCTTGTTGGCGCGCTCAGCGCCAGGTAGAGGCCGTAATTGGCCTGCACGTAGCCCTGCGCCCCGGCGATGCCCAGGTACAGCAGCGCCAGGCCGAAGGCCACGCCGGCCAGGGCCAGGGCGAAGGCTTCCAGTACCAGCAGGCTGGCGATATGCCAGGGGCGCGCGCCCACCGAGCGGAGGATGGCCATTTCTCGGCGGCGTTCGTTGAGGCTGGTGAGAATCGCCGTGAGCATGCCGATCAGGCCGGTGAGCACGACGAACAGCGACACCACGAACAGCGCCTGCTCGGCCGTGCCCATCAGGCTCCACAGCTCCTGCAGGGCCACGCCGGGAAGGATCGCCAGCAGCGGCTCGCCACGGAATTCGTTGATCTCCCGTTGCAGGCTGAAGGTGGCGATCTTGCTCTTCAGGCCCAGCATGAAGGCGGTGATCTGCTTGGGTTGCAGATCCATGGCGCGAGCCTGGTCGGCGCTGATACGCGCATCGCCACGGGCCGGCATGCCGTTCTTCCAGTCGATGTGCAGCGCCTCCATGCCCGCGAGCGAGATGTGCAGGGTGCGATCCACCGGCGTGCCGGTGCGTTCGAGGATGCCGACCACGGTGAACGGCTTGTCGTCGTGCTGCACCAGGCTGATGGTGGACACGCCATGAGCCAGGACGATCTTCTGCCCCAGGTGGTAACCCAATGCGCTGGCCACTTCGGCGCCGAGCACCACCTCGAATGGATCATCGGCGAACGGCCGACCCTCGGCCAGCTTCAGTGCCTGGCTGCGGGCGTAGCGGTAGTGCTCGAAGTAGGCGCTGCTGGTGCCCATCACCCGGTAGCCACGGTGCGAGTCACCGAGGGAGATGGGAATGGCCCACTTCACCTGACGGTGGTTGGCGAAATGCTCGAAGCTGTCCCAGCGGATGTTGTTGGTGGCGTTGCCGATGCGAAACACCGAATACAGCAGCAGGTTCACGCTGCCGGAACGGGCGCCGACGATCAGGTCGGTGCCGCTGATGGTATTGGCGAAGCTGGCGCGCGCTTCGGTGCGCACGCGCTCCACGGCCAGCAGCAGGCAGACCGACAGGGCGATGGCGAACACCGTGAGCAGGGCGGTGAAACGGCGGTTGGCCAGGCTGGCCAGGGCGATACGCAAAAGGTGCATCTCAGACCTCGACAGGCTTGGCGGCGCGGTTGAGTTCGGCCAGCGACAGGCTGCGGTCGAACAGGGGGGCCAGGCTCTGGTCATGGCTGACGAACAGCAGGCTGGCGCCGGCGCCGCGGCATTCGGCGAACAGCAGTTGCAGGAAGGCCTCGCGGGCGTCGGCATCCAGCGCCGAGGTAGGCTCGTCGGCGATCACCAGTTCCGGCTGGCCGATCAGCGCGCGGGCGGCGGCGACGCGCTGCTGCTGGCCGATGGACAGGCTGTCGGCGCGGCGTTCGAGCAAATCGGCACGCAGGCCCAGGTGTTCGAGCAGGCCGGCTGCGGCCATATCGACGCTGCCATGGCGCTGTGCTGCACGCTGCGCGCGCAGGCGTGAGAAGCGGCAGGGCAGCTCGACATTTTCGCGCACGGAGAGAAAGGGCAGCAGGTTGAACTGCTGGAAGATGTAGCCGGTGTGGTCGACGCGAAAGCGATCACGGGCGCTGGCCGAGAGCGCCGCCAGGTTCTGGCCGAGCAGGCGGATATGGCCGCGCTGGGCCTTCTGCACTCCGCCGAGCAGGCCCAGCAGGGTGGTCTTGCCGCTACCACTGGGGCCTTTGAGGAACAGGGTTTCACCGCGTGCGAGGGTGAAGCTGGGGATGTCGAGCAACTCGGGCTGGCCAGGCCAGGCGAAACCGAGGTCGGACAGTTCGATCAGGGCTGAACTCATTGCACACTCGTTGGGCGTCTTGGGTGGTGCTGCATGCGGCTGACAGACTGCGCCCGTGCGATGCACGGGCGTTATCCGGCGCTGGGCCGCCGACAGGATCCAGGCCCGCGCATGGCAGGCCCGGGCAGGGTATCAGAAGCTCAGACGCGGCTGCGCGGCGGTGAGTTCGGCACCTTGCTGGCCACTGCGGCCGATCAGTTGCACGTTGACCTTGTGCGTGGCGGGGAAGCGCTTGAACAGCTCGCTCAGATCCAGTTGCTCGAGAGCGTCGACCTGCTTGCAGGAGAGCTGATAGCTGGCTTCGATGTCGCTGTGCTCGTGCTCGTGCTCGTGCTCGTCGGCGTGCTCATGTTCGTGTTCGTCGGCGTCATCGTCGTGATGATGCTCGTGACCGCCGAACAGCGGGCTTTCCAACTCCTGCTTGGTCACCTGGCACGCACCGGCAGCCAGGCCGAACAGCTCGATGGGTTTTTCCAGCTCGGCCTTGACAGCGGCGACCTTGGCTTTGTCGGCATCGCTCTTGGCCGCATGCTCGAAGCCGACGAAGTTCATCGCCGGGCTGTCGACCTGCAGTTCCAGGGTCTGACCGTCGAGGGCCACGTTGAGGCTGGCCACGCCATGCTCGTGGGCGCCGAGGCTTCCGTGTTCATGGTCATGGTCGTCATGGGCCTGAGCGACAGCCAGGGGCAGCAGGGCGAAGGGGAGGGCGAGCAGTAAGCGGCGCATGGACGGCTCCGTAGCAGGGTGAAATAAGGTGTTACGTTATAACAACTTTCTTGTGCGGCTGACCAGTGCGACTTGGCGCTTCGTTCAGCTCGTGGGAGCATGCGCGCCACCCTGGGAGGAGATGATCATGCGAATACGCGGACGCATAGGCGACTGGCCCGTCGACCTGACGCTGGAGCTGGAGCGCGAGGACTGGGCGCAACTGGCGCAGGCACTGCAAGGCGCTTCCGTGGAGCCGGTGCCGTCCACTGCGGCAACGCCGGCAGTTGCAGGTGATGGCTTATGGCAGACGGCGCTGCAACTGGTGCGCGACGCCGGCCAGATCGAAGGCCCGAAGCTGCTGACACAACTGGCCGCCCTGGCAGGCGGCGACGCTGCTGGCAAACGCCTGCTGGTGCGCTTGCGCCATTGCGAACAGATTCGCATGGAAACGGGTGAGGATGCGCCGATCTATCACTGGCAAGGGCAGCTATAAGCTGCAAGCTGCAAGAAAGAGCACCGCTCCTGGCTTTGCTTGCAGCTTGAGGCTTGCCGCTTGTAGCTGCTCCTAATAGATCGCCTGATACAGCTTGCGGCGGTAGGCGGTGACCAGGGGGTGGTCGTTGCCGAGCAGGTCGAAGACCTGCAGCAGGGTCTTGTGCGGCAGGCCGTCCTGGTAGCTGCGGTTACGCACGAACAGTTTGAGCAGGGCGTCCAGCGCGGGTTCGTACTGCTGGCGCGCCAGTTGCTGCACGGCGAGCTGGTACACCGCCTCGTCGTCGCCGGCGTCCTGTGCCAGGCGGCTTTTGAGGGTGGCGACTTCCGGCAGGTCGGCGGCCTGGCGCAGGAAGGTCAGTTGCGCTTTAGCGCCGGCCAGTGCCTGCTTGTGTTCGTCGCCCTTCACGGCGTCGAGCACCACTTCGGCCTCGCCCAGCTCACCGCGCTCGGCCAGGCAGCGGGCGTAAAGAATCAGCGCCGCGCCATTCTCGTTGTCCTCGCTCAGTACCTGCTTGAGCAGCGCTTCGGTCTCGGCGAAACGACCTTCGGCGAACAGCGCCTGAGCTGCCTCCATCGGGTCGGCAGCAGCCGGGGCCGGCTCGGCGACATGGGGCTTGAGCATCTCGCGGATTGCTGCTTCCGGCTGGGCGCCGGCGAAACCGTCCACCGGCTGGCCGTCCTTGAACAGCACCACGGTGGGCAGGCTGCGAATGCCGAAGCGCATGACGATGTCCTGCTCGATATCGCAGTTGACCTTGGCCAGCAGCAGCTCGCCGGCGTATTCCTCGGTGATCTTCGCCAGCATCGGCATCAGCGCCTTGCACGGCGCGCACCACTCGGCCCAGAAGTCCACCAGCACCGGCTTGTGGAAGGAGTTCTCGATGACGAGCTGCTCGAAGTTGGCGGCGCCGGAGATATCGAAGATGTAGGGGGATTCGCTCATGGTCGGTCTCGAAAAGCGGGGCAATGGCTTATTAATGCGGGCAGGCGGCACGTGAAACAAGGGGCACCGATGCAATCAGGGGATGGTCGGTTGCTGTTTCCCGGCTTGCCTTCGGGCTACGTGGGGCGTCGCGCATGATACAGGCTGACCTCGCGAAATTCCGCAGGCTCGGCCAGATCAGGCCAGGTGCAGCCATCGAGCAGCGCCAGGCGCTGATACAGAGGATGGCGGAAGTCCTTGACCCGCGAATCGGCCACCAGCGCTTCGCGGCCGCGACTGAGGAAATGATCCAGCAGCGGCAGGTTGGCGCGGTCGTAGAGCACATCGGCCACCAGGATCAGGTCGAAGCGATCGGCTTCGGCGAAGAAGTCCGCCGAGTAGTTCAGGGTCACCTCGTTCAGTTCGGCATTGGCGCGGCAGGCGGCCAGCGCCAGCGGGTCGAGGTCGCAGGCCACCACCTCGGCGGCCCCCGCCCTGGCCGCGGCGATGGCGGCGACGCCGCTGCCGGCACCGAAATCCAGCACACGCTTGCCGCGTACCCACTCGGGGCGTTCGGCCAACCAGCGCGCCAGCACCAGGCCGCTGGCCCAGCAGAAGCACCAGTAGGGCGGTTCCTCGAGGATGCGCCGGGTTTCCTCGGGGCTGAACGCGCGATCCATATTGCTGGCATCGATCAGCCACAGGGCGATATCGCTGCCGGGCAGGTTTTCGGCGACCAGGCGGGCATCGCCAAGCAGTTCGTTCAAGGCACTTTGCAGGGGCTGCGCGGCATTCATGGCGCGGGCACCAGATGCAGGGCGCCGAGATCCTGATCGCTCAATTCGGCGATGGTGCGCGCTGGCAGACGCTGTACCAGGCGCCCGGACTGGCTGACGCGGCCACGCAGCTCGAGGCGCTGGCCGCCGGCCGGGGCGTCTTCGGTAATCGGCAGGTGGAACGGCAGGGGCTCGCCATCGCCGCGCAGGCGTACCTGGCCCAGCAGTTGCCGTGGACGGCCGCGCAGGTCGACGGCCAGCAGCGCCAGTTCGACCTCGGCGCCGCTGGCCACACCGAGCAGTTGCCCACGCAGGCCGGGCTGTGGCGCAGGCGTGGTCTGTGGGGCGGGTGTCACTGTGGCGGCTGGTGGAGCCTCGGGGACGCTGGAGCAGGCGCTGAGCAGGGGGATGAGAATAAGTGCAGGCAGGTATCGAATCATGGCGTTTGCGGCTCTTGGGTGTGCGGCTATAGCTTAATTTGTCTTGCCGCTTCTAGCAGGCTGTTGAAAAACTACCTGCGTTGCCATTGCTGCGTTAAAAACAGCCTCAAAATGCTCATTTACAACACGTAAACTGCGCTTTCTCGGCTGTTTTTGTGGGGCCGCCATCGGTATTGCACTGGCTGCCTCGGCTCGGGCTTCCTGCTTCGCTCTACCTCCTGCATCCATGCAGTCGTCGCCTACGTTTTTCAACGGCCTGCTATGCGCTACCATGGCGCCTTCGCCGCCACCTGCCAGCATTTTTCCATGCATTGTCCGTTCTGCGCCGCCAACGACACCAAAGTCATCGATTCCCGCCTGGTCGCCGAGGGCGATCAGGTACGCCGCCGTCGCGAATGCGTGGCCTGTGGCGAGCGTTTCACCACCTTCGAGACCGCCGAACTGGTGATGCCGCGCCTGATCAAGCAGGACGGCAGCCGCCAGCCCTTCGACGAGGAGAAGCTGCGCGCCGGCATGCAGCGTGCCCTGGAAAAACGCCCGGTGAGCGTCGAACGTCTGGAGGAGGCCATTGCTCGCATCAAGCAGCAACTGCGCGCCACCGGCGAGCGCGAGGTGAAGTCGCTGGTGCTCGGTGAACTGGTGATGACCGAGCTGAGCAAGCTCGATGAAGTGGCTTACATCCGTTTCGCCTCGGTCTATCGGCGTTTCCAGGATCTCAACGAGTTCCGTGAAGAGATCGAGCGTCTGGCCCGCGAGCCGTCGAAAAACCGATGAGCGAACACGATCACCTGTACATGGCGCGCGCCCTCAAGCTGGCGCGCAAAGGTCTGTATTCCACCCATCCCAATCCGCGTGTCGGCTGCGTCATCGTGCGCGATGGGCAGATCATCGGCGAGGGCTGGCATGCCCGTGCCGGCGAGCCGCATGCCGAGGTGCACGCGCTGCGCCAGGCCGGCGACAAGGCGCGTGGCGCCACGGCCTACGTCACCCTGGAACCCTGCAGCCACCATGGGCGCACCCCACCTTGCGCCGATGGTCTGATCGCCGCGGGCGTCGGCCGGGTGGTCGCGGCCATGCAGGATCCCAACCCGCAGGTGGCCGGCAATGGTCTGCAGCGCCTGCGGGAGGCTGGCATCGAGGTCAGCAGCGGTGTGCTGGAAAGCGAGGCGCGCGCCCTCAATGCCGGTTTCATCAAGCGCATGGAGCAGGGCCTGCCGTTGGTGCGGGTCAAGCTGGCCATGAGCCTGGACGGCCGCACCGCCATGGCCAGTGGCGAAAGCCAGTGGATCACCGGGCCGGCAGCGCGGGCCGAGGTGCAGCGCCTGCGCGCGCAGGCCAGCGTGGTGCTGAGCGGCGCCGACACGGTGCTGGCCGATGATGCGCGGCTGACCGTGCGCCCGGATGAGCTGGGCCTTGGCGCCGAGCTGACCGCCCTGGCGCAGCGTCGCCCACCGCTGCGGGTGTTGCTCGACGGTCGCCTGCGCGTGCCGCTGAGCAAGGCTTTTTTCCAGGCCGGCCCGACGCTCGTGGCCACCTGCGCGGCAGCGGCAGCGCGCGACCGCTACCTGGCCGAGGGCCACGAGCTGTTGGCCGTGCCTGGCAGCAATGGCCATGTGGATCTGCATAAGCTGCTGCGTGAGCTGGCTGGCCGTGGTGCCAACGAGGTGCTGGTGGAGGCCGGGCCACGCCTGGCCGGCGCCTTCGCCCGTGCCGGCCTGGTGGACGAGTTCCGTATCTTCATGGCGGCCAAGTTGCTCGGCTCCAGTGCCCGACCGCTGCTCGACCTGCCGCTCAACCGCATGGCCGAGGCGCCGGAGTTGCAGATTCTCGATATCCGCGCGGTGGGCGAGGACTGGCAGATCACCGCGGTGCCCAAGCCCAGGTAGGGTGCGCTATGCGCACCGCTGCAAATACCCTTTGTTCAGCGGCAACGACCCGAGCGGCCAAGGGAATAGGCGCTGGTCTGGCACGTCGGTGCTTGAACCTGGTGCGCGCAGCGCACCCTACGGCTGCGAGAATCGCGAATGAAGTGAACGCCGCTCGTTCGTGCCTACAGGGTGGGATCCGACAATCGCACAGGCATACGCGACATCGCCGCAAACGGCCGCTGTCTGGCGCATGCGGCGTGGCAATAAATATGGTAAAACGCCACGCGGCCATTCGCTTGGCCGCAACGTTCTCAGGGCGGGGTGTGATTCCCCACCGGCGGTAATGGTTCGCAGAACCTAGCCCGCGAGCGCTCGCCACGGTTCCTGCCGGGCGAGGTCCAGCAGACCCGGTGCGATTCCGGGGCCGACGGTATAGTCCGGATAAAGAGAGAGCGGGATTCCCTCCTCGGGCGCTGCTTGCGCGTCCGTGAAATCCCTATCGATCGGCATTGCCCTGTTTTTGACCAAAACAGGAGTTCATCCATGCTGTGCATCATCTTCACGCGAGGTTCGGAGGGCGCATGTTCACCGGCATAATCGAAGCCATCGGCAGCATCCGCGCCATGACCCCGAAGGGCGGCGACGTGCGCGTCTACGTGGCCACCGGCAAGCTCGATCTGGGCGACGTCAAGCTCGGCGACAGCATCGCCGTCAACGGCGTTTGCCTGACCGCCGTCGAGCTGCCCGGCGACGGCTTCTGGGCCGACGTCAGCCGCGAAACCCTGGCGCGCACCGCCTTCGTCGACCTCAAGCCCGGCAGCGCCGTGAACCTGGAAAAGGCCCTGACGCCCACCAGCCGCCTCGGCGGCCATCTGGTCAGCGGCCATGTCGATGGCGTCGGCGAGATCGTCTCGCGCGCCGATAACGCCCGCGCCGTGCAGTTCAAGGTGCGCGCGCCGCGCGAGCTGGCCAAGTACATCGCGCACAAGGGCTCGATCACCGTCGATGGCACCAGCCTGACCGTCAACGCGGTCGATGGCGCCGAGTTCGAGCTGACCATCGTCCCGCACACCCTGGCCGAGACCATCATGGTCGACTACCAGGCCGGGCGTAAGGTCAACCTCGAAGTCGACCTGCTGGCCCGTTATCTGGAGCGTCTGCTGCTCGGCGACAAGGCCGCCGAGCCCAAGGCCTCGGGCCTCACCGAAAGCTTTCTCGCCGAACACGGCTACCTGAAGAATTGAGGAGACGCCCCGATGGCGCTCAACACCGCTGAAGAACTGATCGAAGACATCCGCGCCGGCAAGATGGTCATCCTCATGGATGACGAAGACCGCGAGAACGAAGGCGACATCATCATCGCCTCGGAATGCGTCACCGCCGAGCACATCAACTTCATGGCCCGCTTCGCCCGTGGCCTGATCTGCATGCCGATGACCCGCGAGCGTTGCGAGTTGCTCAACCTGCCGCTGATGGCGCCGCGTAACGGTTCCGGTTTCGGCACCAAGTTCACCGTGTCCATCGAGGCCGCCGAGGGCGTGACCACCGGCATCTCCGCCGCCGACCGCGCGCGTACCGTGCAGGCGGCCGTGGCGCGTAACGCGGTGGCCGAGGATATCGTCAGCCCCGGGCATATCTTCCCGCTGATGGCCCAGCCCGGCGGTGTGCTGGCCCGTGCCGGTCACACCGAGGCCGCCTGCGACCTGGCGCGCATGGCCGGCTTCGAGCCCAGTGGGGTGATCTGCGAGATCATGAACGACGACGGCACCATGGCGCGTCGCCCGGAGCTGGAGCAGTTCGCTGAGCAGCACAATCTCAAGATCGGCACCATCGCCGACCTGATCCACTACCGCTTGATCCACGAGCGCACCGTCGAGCGTATCAGCGAACAGCCGCTGGATACCGAACTGGGTCAGTTCAACCTGGTGACCTACCGCGATGGCGTGGAAGACACCGCGCACATGGCGCTGACCCTGGGCAGCATCTGTGCCGATGAGCCGACCCTGGTGCGCGTGCACAACATGGATCCACTGCGCGACCTGTTCCTGGTCAACCTGCCGGGGCGCTGGAGTCTGCGCGCGGCCATGGCCGAAGTGGCCAAGGCCGGCAGTGGCGTGGTGCTGTTGCTCGGCAACCCGCTGACCGGCCCCGAGCTGCTATCGCTGTTGGGCCGTCAACAGCCAAGCTCGCCGGCCACCTACAGCACCGTCGGTGCCGGCTCGCAGATCCTGCGCGACCTTGGCGTGCGCAAGATGCGCCTGATGAGTTCGCCGATGAAGTTCAACGCGATATCCGGCTTCGATCTCGAGGTTGTAGAATACCTGCCGGCTGATTAAAAGGCGGCTCGAAGAGCCGCATCTGATGACCCTCTCCCGCTTGCGGGAGAGGGTGCCCGAAGGGCGGGAGAGGGTGTTTCGGCGTGCACCGCATGCCCTCTCCCCCCGCCCCTCTCCCACAAGTGGGAGAGGGGAGAAAATGGTGCCCGAAGGGCGGGAGAGGGTGTTTTCACGTGCACTGCATGCCCTCTCCCCCCGCCCCTCTCCCACAAGTGGGAGAGGGGAGCAAAGCACGTAGCCCGAATGAATTTATTTTTCGGGGCCAAACCGCCCCGGCTCTTTAACCTTGTGAGACCCGTCATGACCCTGAAGACCATCGAAGGTACCTTCATCGCCCCGCAGGGCAAATACGCCCTGGTGGTGGGCCGTTTCAACAGCTTCGTCGTCGAGAGCCTGGTCAGTGGCGCCATCGACGCCCTGGTGCGCCATGGCGTGCAGGAAAGCGACATCACCATCATCCGCGCGCCGGGTGCCTTCGAGATTCCGCTGGTGACCCAGAAGGTCGCCCAGCGTGGCGAATACGCGGCCATCATCGCCCTCGGTGCGGTGATCCGTGGCGGCACTCCGCACTTCGAGTACGTGGCCGGTGAGTGCACCAAGGGCCTGGCGCAGGTTTCCATGGAATACGGTGTGCCGGTCGCCTTCGGCGTGTTGACCGTCGACTCCATCGAGCAGGCCATCGAACGTTCCGGTACCAAGGCGGGTAACAAGGGTGCCGAAGCGGCGCTGTCCGCCCTGGAAATGGTCAGCCTGCTGGCGCAGTTGGAGGCCAAGTGAGCAACTCCGCCAACGGCCAGCCGGCCAAGAAGGGCCCCAGCGGCAAGATTCTCGCCCGCCGCGAGGCCCGCACCCTGGCCATGCAGGCCCTGTACTCCTGGCATATCGCCGGTCAGCCGCTGAACGAGATCGAAGCGCAGTTCCGCGTCGACAACGATTTCAGCAAGGTCGACGGCGCCTACTTCCATGAGATCCTGCATGGCGTGCCACGGCACAAGACCGAGCTGGACGCGGCCTTCGCGCCCTTCCTCGATCGCCCGCTGGACGACATGGACCCGGTCGAGCTGGCCATCCTGCGCCTGTCCACCTACGAGCTGATGCACCGCGTCGACGTGCCCTACAAGGTGGTGATCAACGAGGGCATCGAGCTGGCCAAGGTGTTCGGCGCCACCGACGGGCACAAGTTCGTCAATGGCGTACTGGACAAGCTGGCACCCAAGCTGCGCGCGGCTGAAGTCGGCGCCAACAAGCGTTGAGTCCGGTGCTGCTGGCGGCAGGCATAGGTCGTGGGTGAGTTCGAGCTGATCCAGCGCTACTTCGCCACGGCGCCCTGTGCGCAGGGCGGGGATGGCGTCGTGCGCGGCATCGGCGATGACTGCGCGCTGCTGGCCGTGCCGGCGGGCGAGCAGTTGGCGGTATCCACCGATACGCTGGTCGCCGGGGTGCATTTCCCCGCCGTCTGCGATCCCTTCCTGCTGGGCCAGCGCGCCCTGGCGGTCTCCGCCAGCGATCTGGCCGCCATGGGGGCGACGCCCGTGGCCTTCACGCTGGCGCTGACCCTCGACCAGGCCGATGCCGTCTGGCTGGAGGCCTTTGCCAAGGGGCTGCAGCGCATGGCCGCAGCCTGCACGCTGGCGCTGGTCGGCGGCGACACTACCCGTGGCCCGTTGAGCATGACCCTGACCGTGTTCGGCCGTGTTCCGGCCGGGCAGGCGCTGACGCGTTCAGGCGCGCGAGTGGGCGATCTGCTCTGCGTCGGTGGTGAGTTGGGCGATGCCGCTGGCGCCTTGCCGCTGGTGCTGGGCCAGCGCGCGGCGGCGGCTGAGATCAGCGAGCCCTTGCTGGCGCGTTACTGGTCGCCCATGCCGCAATTGGCGCTGGGCCAGGCATTGCGTGGCCAGGCGACGGCTGCCCTGGATATCTCCGACGGCCTGCTGGCCGACTGTGGGCATATTGCCGAGGCCTCCGGCGTCGCCTTGCAGATCGAGGCAGCCCGTATCCCGCTGTCTGCCGCCCTGTGCGCCCTGATCGGTCATGAACGCGCATTATCCTGCGCCTTGTCCGGTGGTGACGATTACCGGCTAGCCTTTACCTTGCCGCCTGAGCGGTTGTCTGCGGTTCAGGCCGATTGGCCCGAAGTGCGTATGATCGGTCAGGTGCTGCCCGGGCGAGGTGTGCACCTGCTGGACGCGGCGGGGCAGGCCATCGAAGCGCCGCACGGCGGCTATCAACATTTCTGAAAGACTGGAGCGCGTGTGACCGATCACCCCAACCAGGTTCCCGCCGAGTACGTACCGCCTTCGGTATGGCGCAATCCCTGGCACTTCATCGCCTTCGGCTTCGGCTCCGGCACCCTGCCCAAGGCACCGGGCACCTGGGGCTCGCTGGTGGCGCTGCCGTTCGTGCCGCTGTGGCAGATGCTGCCGGACTGGGGCTACTGGCTGATGCTCGGGGTGACCATGCTGTTCGGCTTCTGGCTGTGCGGCAAGGTGGCCGACGACCTGCGCGTGCACGACCACGAGGGCATCGTCTGGGACGAGATGGTCGGCATGTGGATCACCCTGTGGCTGGTGCCCGAGGGCTGGGTCTGGCTGCTGCTGGGCTTTCTCATGTTCCGCCTGTTCGACATCGTCAAACCCTGGCCGATTCGCTGGATCGATCGGCACGTGCATGGCGGGGTCGGCATCATGCTCGATGATGTGATCGCCGGCGTGTTCGCCTGGCTGGCGATGCAGGGCCTGGTATGGAGCTGGGCTCGCTATGGTTCGATCCTGGGGCTCTAGGTCATGAGGCGTGCCTGGCTGATCCTGCTGTTGTTGCTCGGCTTCGCGCCGCTGCTGGAAGCGAACGAGCGGGCAAGCGAGATTCATATCGTCAGCGAAGCCTGGCGTGATTACAGCAATGCCGATGGCAGCGGCCTGGCCTGGGACGTGCTGCGCAAGGTCTTCGAGCCCGCCGGGGTGCGCCTGCGTATTCAGAGCGAGCCTTATACCCGTTCGATCGGCCTGGTGCAGCGCGGCGAGGCCGATGCCTGGGTCGGTGCCTACCGCGACGAGATCGACGAGGGCGTGATCTACCCCAAGTGGCACTATGACGATGACCATATCGTCGCTCTGGGGCTCAGCAGCACGCCGGCACCGAGCCTGGACACCCTCGGCAGCTATCGTCTGGCCTGGATGCATGGCTACGGATTCCAGGAATTTCTGCCCAATGTGCGTGAGTACCGGGAAGTGCAGCGCCGCGGCGGTATCCTGCGCATGCTGGATCTCGGCAATGCGGATCTGTACATCGACTCGGTCACCGAGGTCGAGGATGTGCTCGGCGAGGCCGAACAGCGTGATCGTTACCGCATGACCAAGTTGGTGGACATTCCCTTGTTCCTCGGTTTCGTCGCCAGCCCGAAAGGGCGCCAACTGGCCGGGATCTTCGATCAGCGCATGGAACAACTGGTGGCCAGCGGCGAGCTGCGGCCGATCTTCAAGCGTTGGCAACAACCCTATCCGTTCTGAATCAGGAGGCTGCCCTCATGCTGCGTCGTGCCATCCTTGCCCTGTCGCTGCTGGGCGCCTCGATTGTGTGTGCGGCCTCTCAGGTGCAGGTCGTCGGTCTGTTTCCGGGGGCGGCGGTGATCACTGTCGATGGCCAGCGCAAACTGGTTCGCGAAGGTCAGACCGGGCCGGGCGGCGTGGTGGTGGTGCGGGTCGACAAACAGGGTGCGGTCTTGCGTGTCGATGGTGTCGAACATCTCTACCCGCTCAGCCGCGAATACAGCGGTGGCTACGTCGAGCCGCAGAAGAAGCGCCTGAGCATCGCCAAGGGGCCGGGTGGCCACTACTGGATCACGGGTTCGGTCAACGGCCATAACCTGCCGTTCCTGGTCGATACCGGCGCTACCTCGGTGGCGCTCAACGAAGGCCAGGCACGGCGCCTGGGCATCGACTTCCGTGCCAACGGCCGGCCGCTGCAGGTCAATACTGCCAGTGGCATCAGCCGTGGCTGGCAGGTGACGCTGGGCCGGGTGAAGGTGGGCGATATCGAAGTGCTGGGCGTGGACGCGGTGGTGCTGGAGGGCGGCTCACCCACCGAGGCGCTGCTGGGTATGAGTTTTCTCAACCGTGTCGGCTGGCGCGAGGAGCAAGGCATGCTGGTGCTCGAGTCCCGCCTGTGATGTGCCGTTTCGATGCTGATGATCGGTAATTCCGACTGACCCGCCACGCTGGCCTGCTGCTACAATGCCGGCCCTGTTTCGTATTCATTGCCAGGAGCATTCGGTGTCCGTTCTGTTCGTCGCCGCCTCCCAACTGCCTACGCCCTTCGGTGTGTTCACCATGCACGGTTTTCTCGATGAGGCCACCGGCAAGGAGCATGTTGCCCTGACCTTCGGCGATGTGGCCGATGGCGAGCCGGTGCTGGGCCGGCTGCATTCCGAATGCCTGACCGGCGATGCCCTGTTCAGCCTGCGCTGCGACTGCGGAGCACAGCTCGAAGCGGCGTTGCAGGCGATCTCCGAGGAGGGCCGTGGCGTGCTCCTGTACCTGCGCCAGGAGGGCCGTGGCATCGGCCTGCTGAACAAGATCCGCGCCTATGAGCTGCAGGATGGTGGCGCCGATACCGTCGAGGCCAACGAGCGCCTCGGTTTCGGTGCTGATATGCGCGATTACGCCATCTGTCCGCCGATGCTCGAACACCTGGGCATCAAGAGCCTCAAGCTGATGACCAACAACCCGCGCAAGGTCAAGGCGATGGAGGGCTTCGGCCTGCGCGTGGCCGAACGCCGGCCCTTGCAGGTGGGGCAGAACCCGCACAACCGCAAGTACCTCGCCACCAAGGCTGGCAAGCTCGGGCACATGCTCGGCAACCTGCATCAAGGCGAGGCCGAGGAAGTCCTGTGACCCGCGCCCAGGTCAAGCGGCGCCTGGCGCTGGCCTGGTGGCGGCAACTGGCTGTGGCGGTGCTGCCGGTGATCGTTTTCAATGCCTTGTTCGGCGGTGGTGGCCCTGCACTGTTGGCCATGCCGCTGTTCGTCGCCGGCATTGCCTCGATGTTCGTCAGCCTGCCGCTGTTCAAGGCTTACAAGCAGGCCCTGATCGCTACTGACAAGGCTCTGGACAGCGCTGAGGAGCCGGCCGCCTGGTTGCAGCTCGACCGCGTACGCCTGCGTGCCCTGCTGGGTGCGGCGCTGCCGGCCTGGATCGCCGCCCTGGCGGTGCTGGCGGGACTGGAGGCGGTGCCGCTGGTGCTGCTGACTTTCTCCAGCGTCGTCATCCATCTGCTTTATCGTATCCCTCGCCAACTGGGCTGATGCGCGCACTGCTGCTGGTTCTGTGCCTGCTGGCGCTGCCGTTGCAAGCCGCCGAGCGGGTAATCAGCCTGGCGCCCTCGCTCAGCGAAATCATGCTGGAACTGGATGCCGCCGATCTGCTGGTCGGTGTGCTCGAGGGCGATGACCAACCGGC
Source organism: Pseudomonas sp. NCHU5216 (assembly GCF_052156495.1). Lineage (NCBI taxonomy): Bacteria > Pseudomonadati > Pseudomonadota > Gammaproteobacteria > Pseudomonadales > Pseudomonadaceae > Pseudomonas > Pseudomonas sp. NCHU5216. Next base: position 19,560 of record NZ_JBQLIX010000062.1, read on the forward strand.
TGCGCTGAAGCATCTGCCAAGGGTTGGCCGTTACGGTCAGCTCGAGTTCGAGCGCCTGCTGCAGCTTGCTCCCGACCTGATCCTGATTGCACCGGGGAGCGTGCCGCCCGCGCAGCAGGCGCAGTTGCAGGACTTCGGCATCCCGATCCTGGCGGTCGAGCCGCGAACGCTGGCGCAACTGGGCGGCGCCTTCACCGCCATCGCCGAGCGCATCGGTCGCCCCGAGCAGGGCCAGCGGCTGGCCGCCACGTTGCGTCAGGGGCTGGCCGAGCTGCGTGCACGTTATCGACGCGAGCGTCCGCTCGGCGTGTTCTATCAGGTTTGGCACCAGCCGTTGTACACCATTGGTGGCAACCAGTTGATCGGTGAGGCATTGACGGTGTGTGGTGCGCGCAACCTGTTCGACGATCTGCCGCAGCCGGCACCGCAAGTCAGTGTGGAGGCGGTGCTGGCGCGAGATCCCGATGTGATCCTCGGCGGCAGCAACGCCGAACTGAGTGCCTGGCAGGCCTGGCCGCAGATCCATGCCGTGCGTCTGGGGCAGGTCTGGGCGGTGCCGGACAAGGGCCTGGAACGGCCGAGCGGGCAGATGCTCGGGGCTATCGAGGCGTTGTGTGAGCGGCTTGCTGTGGCGCGTTGAGTTTGTTCAGGCCAGCGACGGCTCGCGGCTGGAGCCTCGCCCATGGGGGCATCCTTGTGGAGTTGCGTTAAGAAGTAGTTCTGCAGGGTCTGGTTTGATACCGGACTGGCAAGTTTATTTGATCTTGTTGGCTTGCGTGGGTGTTCTGGACTCCGCTTCGGGTGTTTTCAGATATTCCGGGTTTCGCTCCCTCGGGCGACTCACTTTTCTTTGAACTCGGATTGCCGCCCAGCGCAAAGAAAAGTAAGCAAAAGAAACGCACCCC
>NZ_JBQLIX010000063.1:0-20196 GCF_052156495.1 Pseudomonas sp. NCHU5216
AGATGGAGCTATTGCTACGTGACGAGGTTCACCGGCAAGCTCGGGCGCTGGAGTAGATTTGTGGGGATTCCTCAGGGCCTGAGCGCTATGCAAAAGATAAAGTCTTTGGAGATTTAATATGACAGGTATGTCTCAATTCAAATGCTTGAAAAAACCAATAGTACTGCCTGCGTCTATTCATGCTGCGCAGCCTGATCAAGCTTCATTTGCTGACCATGAAACAAACTCTTGTGTAAAAACGATATTCTCCGATGTTGCATATATCACTGGGCAGCGTCGATTCTGGTTGCTGCCCGAGCGACTCAGGGATTTGCTTGTTGAGTGCCATGAAGAACTTGCGGAGTCGCTATCCCAAGCGGACAAAGACACCCGTAATAATGCATTGGCAAGGCATGGGCTGCATGAGCCATTCATACCTGTTGATGCATATGTATTCCTAAATCCAGACGACCAGGGAGTATATGACGGTCTAGAGGAGGATATCCGCCAGGTTCGTGCGGAACTGGAGGCTGACGAGCCATTGGTTCTTAAGCGGTTTGAAGAAGCGGAAAAGAGATTGCTGTCGAAGCGAGGCGTGGAAGCGCAGAGGCCATATTTGCAGGAGTATCGAGCCGCACAGCAAGAAATTGAGACTAAAGTCCGATCTAGGCGGATGCATCTCAGAGCATTGACCGTTAATAGGCAGAAATTAAGAAGTAAAGGATATGCCGTAGCAAGGTCGCTAGGGTTTCATATAGAGAATAAAAAAATCTATGGGGCTCGTGAAGTTGCCATCAGAACGGCTCTGGAGGAATATAACTCCTTTATGGCTAAGGTTAGAAGTTACTCTTTTGAGGAGTATAATCGCCTTTCTAGTCAGTATGAGCCGATTTGGAATGTGCTCGATGCTTATAAAAAGATCATTATTTCTTGCGACGCGGGTGAGTTGAATTGCCGCGCCCTGAACGACTATCGAGAGTATTATAACTACTTGTTAGAGTACCGCCTTGGAGGGTACATTGAGCCAATTATTAGGCTGGCTAACTTGGGTATTGCTACGCCTGAATTTGCTCTTAGTATAGCCGATAATATGGCTAGCGGTCTGAAAGACTACCAAGCATACATGGAGCTCATGCAGCAGAAACAGACCCTAATCAGTCGGGCCGAGGAACGATACGAAGAATTTGTCAAGGCAACTGGGGGATTTTCACCACCACCAGCTGAGCTGCTAGAAGAGGAGCGAGCCATGCTTGCTCCTCTACAAAAAGAAGCTGATCGCCTCTTTGGTCGTGCTCAGAGAAATATGCTAAGTATTCGGCCTAGTCGACGGCTTCTATGGGACACGAATAATTATGTTATGCGCGAACAAGATAGCGTATGCAATGACGACATTCCTCTCCGCGAGTTAAGCCTTGCCTCTAGTAAAAAGCCACTAGTACATATCAGTCTCTATGATCTAGCTGAAAAGTGTGACGTTGAGTTGGCTTCAAGGCTTAAGAAGGATCATGCCCGAACAGCTCGATATGCCTCTCTGCATAAAGCAGATCCAGATATGATACTAACGCAGTTTCTGGAGCGTAATGGCGCTATTTCAATTGAGGAGCAAGATTCCAAGTGGTTCGACAAGAACGGCGTTTTTCTTCCTGGAGAATTTTTTTCCAAGCTAAACGACGCTGGACATGAGGTCCAAGGCTTGGAGGCTTATGCCGAGCAATGGGGCCAGCATCTTACTCAGATGGTCTTTGAGGACAGTGCACGGCAGCAGCTCATTCTTTTTGATACATCTTATCAAGCGCAGTTCGTCAGAATGCTTGGTATGGGGAGTAGTGCAGATAGTGTAAATAGCCTCGTTCGCTATAATTCTCCTAGTGTAATACCTGTTGCCGAATTGGATGTGTTAAGTACGCGACTTGATACGTTAGATGTATCAGGCAGCGCAGATGCGAGCGGGATTGACTCAGACCCCAAAGTGATGAAGGAGAGGAGACTCGCAAGCGCAGAGTTGGGGATGACAGTCAACCTTGCGCGGGCTGAAGTAGATCTGGTTAAGATCGAACTCCCTCCAAAGAGCGAAGCGGTTCCTGTCGAGCTACGATTTATTGATGGTGATGGACAAGAAGCCTCTCAGTCGATGGGAAGTTTTTATCTTAACTATAGTGTAGTTGCTTGGGGTTTTGCGGGGGTGAGCTTAATGATGGCCCGCGAAATTGCACTGAAAGTCGACGAAAAAGGCCTGCCAAGCATAAGTGGAATTGATTTTGCTGAACGCAGTGGGTTGCTAGGAAAGCTTAAGCTTTATGCCGGGGCCGAAGTGGGCTGCACAATAGAAGGTGGAGTTAATTGGAGGCCACCTAAAGATGCAGCAATCCTTAATTCTGGCCTGTCCAGTGAGATAAACTGGATTACTCTTTTGGGCGCTAAACTTGATGCGTCTATCGGAGCTGGTGTCGGAATTGAATTCGATTTTAATTTGATGACGGATAGAGGCAGGCTCATGCTCTGCATCAAAGCTGCAGTATTCTTCGGGCCCGGTGCTAAAGGAGCATTTAGCTTTGAAGTCAATGGAGCAGCCCTTGACAGTATCCTCATGCTCTATCGTCGAATCCTTATGAAAAATAATTTTCGTCGAATTCACTGGATCGATGAGAATGCATTTACCTATCTTAGTAAAGTTACACTTTTTGGGTGCGTTACACTGGGGAGTATGGCTGAGTTTGGCGCTTTGCTCTCGGTCAAGGTAGACTCCTTAATCGATGAAATTACAGGTAAGCCTGGTAAGCGAGCTGGATTGCTTGCTTATACAATTGCTAATGATATTCGACAAGATGCGATGGCGCGATGGTTCCTAGGTATGCCGCCAGAGACTCTAGGTCCATTGCTGTATACTCTTACGAGTACTCCGCATGATTTCAGTTTTCAAAGTCGAAACGATGATGAGGTTAAGTATTTTTCGGACGAAGAGGCATGTGAGTTTCAGCAGGTTGCAATATACCGTTGCCTGCTCTGGGTAAAGGGTAATGCGCTTGGTAAACCATTCAGCTCTACGACTCCAAATGCGGCGCAGATTCTATTCCAAAAAGCGTTGGAGCGAATGAGCATCGATTCAGGGCACTCAGATAACAAGCTGACTGTGGCTATCAATAATCGTAAGCAGCTTGATAGTTTTATGGGGCGATATTCTAGGAAGAGGAGTGTTCTTGCAGCGCAGAGGGCTTACAACTCTTTAGTTAGAGAGTTATCACTGTATTTTTATGATTAATTTGTTTGATGAGGGGTTTCCATGAGGATTGGAGTGATTTTGCTGTTTCTCAGTGCATTGTTTTCAGGTTTATCACATGCACAAGAAGCTGGCGAAGATTCTTTTGAAAAAGGAATGGTTCTTTATAATCAGAATAAATGGGTAGAGTCACAGTCTCCGCTGAAGGTGGCTGCAGAGGCTGGCGGGCGAGAGGCTCAATATTATTTAGCTGAGTCTATAAGGCTGGCAAATAGGTACATGACTAATGAAGCGGCTAGCTGGTATGTGGCGGCAGCAGAGCAAGGTGATATATTTGCCATGTTGCGTTTGTCAAAGCGCGACACGTTATGCATTGCAAAAAAATGTGCTAAGGATAATAAGTTTTGGGAGAAAAAAGCACTTGAGGTCGCAGGAAGAAAAGCCAGCGAAGGCGATAGTTCTGCCATGTACGCCATGTATTTCTTAACAGGAGATAAAAAGTGGTTGATGAAATCAGCCGAGGCAGGGAATGGTGAGGCTGGATATTTTCTAGTGAGATTAATGCTTGACGATACTTGGGATCGTGAAACAGGAAGGTCAGCTCTGACTAAGGAGGCTAAGCAATATCTCGAAAAAGCAGCTTTCGATGGAAATCCCAATGCCATGGAGTTGTTCTCCGAGTTTCTCAGTGAAGAGGGTGACTACCAGAGCTCAAAGAAATGGCTTGAAAGTTGTTTGGATACAAGTCATTATGAATGTATATTGCGAATGGAAATGATCCATCAAGGCGATAATATAAGAGATGAGGGGCTTGGCTATAAGCCTGAAAAGGCTATAGCTTATGGTTTGTTCTTGTTTAGGGTTGATTCGCTCGGTTCCCCCAAGCCTGAGACCGATCTCACGCCAGAGTTTAGAGAGTCTTTGACAAGTGAGGACAAGGCTCGCGGAGAGGCTTTTTTTAAGGAATGGAAAGAAACGCATCCACCTGTTTCTTATCATGTCAGGAAATTTGGGTTTTAAAGATAATGCCACGTGAGGACAAAAACGAGAGCGACATCTGACCAATAAGACGGATGACGCGTACCTGCAGCGAAGGTGACATCCAACTGCACGCTGGTCTTTCACCTATGCTCTGTGCGCATAGCTGTTCGACTTGTCCGTTCTAGTCCTTATCCAATTTCTATGCAGAAGACAGTACGCCAGCGAGCAATTGCTTTAGCGTTGTTAGATCATCAGGAAATATTTCGGGCACGGCAATCATGGCTGCGGATTATATTGGTTCAGGCCACGAAGTTAGATTTCAAAATCTGATGCAGACGGGTACGCCGCAAGTCGATATGGTTGGGCAGACTGTTAAGCTTGGAGGAATGGGCGTTCAGCGATCAGCGGGCTATGGATAGGTGGGATTTGCCGGGCGCTTACGGTAAAAACAGATCTTCTGCTTTCTTTTTATGTGATAAAGCTTGGCTGTTGAAAGAGATGTGTAGTTGTTGCGTGTGATATATCTACTTAAGTGGGCTTCGTGTTTTTCTTAATAGGGCAATTGTAATGAGGCTGGCAGTTGTATCGTTTTTTGTATTTGTGCTACTAGGGCCTGTGTTCTTTTTGCTGTTTATGGAACATGGAGCTGTTTTTAGTATAAGGGTGTCATATTTTCTTGTGTTCTATGTGGTGTCCGTGCCAGTAATTTTGCTTGCATGGTTTGTTTTCTGGTATTTTACGGCTCCGTTGGCAAGAATCCTTAGCCTATCATCTGTAGGCTTTGGGCGTGCTGCTGTATTCGGTGCCGTAGCTGGATTTGTTGTTGCTTACATTTCAAACTTCTTGCCTCCTTTGTTTTTAAGAATCAATGACTCATCTATTTATTTTGCGCTTGCAACCGCTGTTTGTGCTTCTATTAGCTGCCTCCCTCCGATCAGTATAGAATCCAAAGGTCGAAATCACGATAAATAAGTGCTTTGAGTCGGGGCTCTAGTAAAGAACAAATCATGCATGAGAGGAGTTATGTAGTGGCAGAGTATCATCCATCTGCCTCTCGTATACTCATGCTGGTTGAACATCTGGAGTTTTGCTAGCACCAGCCTGAGCGTAACGCGCGACTTGAATTCAGACTAGGAAACAACCGCTCTATCGGCGAAGACTCTCGCCCTGAGTCAGTGTCTGGGGTCAATAGCTCACTACAGTTCACCCAATAACTGTAGCAAGGCCAGTGATTTAGAACGAGGCATTACAGTAATACCTCTCGCCCCAAAACTCCTACAACCGCGCCGCCACCGGCAAGCTGACCACTTTGCCCTGGCGTTGCACCGGTGCCGGGCGGCGTAGGGTGCGGAGCATGTCGGCGGCCTGGGCCAGTTGTTGTTGCAGTTCTTCCTGGTATTGCGCCAGTTGCTCGCTGCGTTTGCGGCTTTGCTGGGTTTCCTGGGCCAGGGCCTTGAGGCGCAGCATGTGGCTTTCCAGCATCTGTTTGTGTTCTAGGGTGTGTTGCATCAGCGGCATCAGGGCGTCGGCTGCCCATTGTTCGGCGTCGTGGCGCAGGCGTTGGTGCAGGCCGATGGCTTCCTGCGCCAAAGTGGCGAAGAAGCGGCGGGTGAGGCTGCGTTGCTCGGTGAGCAGGGTTTTCAGGTGCAGGCGGAACTGGTCGCCCTTGGCCTGTAGCTGGCGCAGCTCGCGCCAGTAGCGCTTGATCTGCAACTGCGGGGCGTCGACGCCGTGCAGTGGGCTCGCTTCGTTGTGCCGTTGGTAGATGGCGGCGACCATCTTGTTGGCCAGGTCGGCTTCGTGCTGCAGGTTGTGCAGATCCTGCTCCACGGCCTGGAAAAACCTGACGATGGCCTGGTTGATGCCCAGGGTGGTCCAGCTGCCGCTGAGGTTGCGACGAACTTTTTCCAAGTGTTCCTGCAGGCGTTCGGCGCGTACCGCATGGCGCAGCAACTGGCCCTGGCGTTGCAGCAGGCGCTGGTTGGTCTTCAGCCCCAGCAGGCGCTTGTGGTGCAGGTTGTGATCGTCCTTGGTCTTGGCGGTCAGTTCCAGCAGTAGCTGGCCGTTGTCCTGCTGGTGGTTGCCGAGCAGGGCCAGTTGTTCGTTGACCTTTTCCAGGCGCAGGCCAAGTACGTGCTGGCTGTTGTTGAGCAGTGCCAGCACCTGACGCACCACCTGTTCTTCGATCAGGCGTTCCTTCTGCGCGACGATGCGTTCGCACAGCAGGTTTTCCAGTTCACTCATCTGGCTGCGCGCCAGCAGCGCTTCGTCCTTGCGCACCTTGGCCAGCAGCGCCTGCTTGGCCGACAACGGCAGCACGTCGGCCTGGTCGAGGCCAAGTTGCTTGGCCGTGGCGCTCTGCATCTGGGCGATGGCGTTGTGCACGAAGGCTTCGCCGGCCAGGTCGTCCCACAGCACGTCGATCTTGTTCAGCACGGCGAACAGGCTGGTAGGCGTGTCTTCATCGAGCTGGCGGATGTGCTGCTGCCAGATCTGCATGTCGCTGGCGGTGACGCCGGTATCGGCGGCCAGCAGGAAGATGATGGCCTGGGCATTGGGCAGCATCGACAGGGTCAGTTCCGGCTCGCTGCCAAGGGCGTTGAGGCCGGGCGTGTCGAGAATGCGCAGGCCCTGGCGCAGCAAGGGGTGGTCGAAGTTGACCATGGCATGACGCCAGGCTGGCACCAGTACATGACCGCGCTTGTCCGCACTTTCCAGCATGTCCGGGTGGAAGCCGAGCTGGATCGCCTGTTCCACGGGCATGACCTTGGTCTTGGCCACCTGGCTGAAGGCCTGGGCCATGTTCTCCGGGTCGCTGCTGTCCAGCGGGATGCTCACCCAATGGCGGGGAATGCGTTTGAACTGGGCCACGCTGGCAGAGGTGCTGCGTGTCTCGATGGGCAGCAGGTGAATGTAGGAGCGTTCCGAGCGTGGATCGAAGAATAGCTCGGTGGGGCACATGGTGGTGCGCCCGGCCTGGGAGGGCAGCATGCGCTGGCCATATTCGGAGAAGAACAGGCTGTTGATCAGTTCGGTCTTGCCGCGCGAGAACTCGCCGACGAAGGCCAGGGTGATGTGGTCGGTACGCAGCAGCTTGAGGGCGCGCTCGAGTTTGCTGGTGACGGCGTCGGAGCTGAGACGGTTGTGTTCGAGCCAGCCCCGGTAGCGGGTGATCTCGCGGATCAGTTCGCGCTTCCAACCTACGTAGGCATCCACCTGCTGACTGAGACGTTCCATGCTCATCCTGGCTCTCCTCTCGGGCGATACGTACAGCAACACGGTTCAGGGCGTTCGATAGCTGCAGTGCTCGGCCTTGGCCTGGCACGGGCGCCTCATTCAGCCGCCAGGGTGCATGGGGTCATGCGGTTAGCCTGCATTATGCGAGGTACGAGGTGAGCGTCAATCGCTGCTGCGACAGTCCCGCCTTATGGTCGGCTGGGGTGGCCGAGCGGTCGTCAGGGGCGCTGCAGGCCAGGCAGGGAGGGCAGGCAGCGGGGCGCATGGATGCGCAGGCGTTTCTGCCGGTTCAGCTCGCCGCTTTCCAGGCTCACCTGGCTCTTGGCAACGCCGAAGGCCTTGGCCAGGAAGGCCTGCAGGTGGGCGTTGGCCTTGCCTTCCACCGGCGGTGCGGTGAGGCGGATCTTCAGCCGCTCACCGTGCAGCCCGGCGAACTCGTCCTTGCTCGCCTTGGGCTGCAGGTGGCAGTCGAGGATCAGATCCTCGCCGTCCCAGCGGTAGAAACTCATCCTCAGAGGAAGGGGCTGAGCATGGGCGGCAGGCCGGTATAGGCCGCCAGGCCGCCGATGATGAAGCGATCCGCCAGGTTGATGGCGATGAAGGCGAAGATCGGCGATATATCCAGGCCGCCCAGGTTAGGCAGCAGGCGGCGGAAGGGCGCCAGCAGCGGTTCGCAGATCTGGTTCACCAGTTGTGCGCCGGGGTTGTAGCTGCCGGGCGCGACCCAGGAGAGGATCACGCTGATGATCAGGGCGAAGAAGAACACCTTTAGGAACAGCGAGGTCACGCCGATCATCGACCACACCAGCAGTTGCAGGATGAAGCCGCCGACGTTGTAGCCCATCAGGGTCAGGGTGACGATCATCAGCAGCAATTGCACCACGATGGCCAGGATCAGCGAGGCCAGATCCAGCCCGGCGATGCCGGGGATGATGCGGCGCAGCGGCGTCAGCAGCGGCTGTGTGGCCTTGACGATGAACTGGCTGAGCGGGTTGTAGAAGTCGGCGCGCACCAGTTGCAGGATGAAGCGCAGCAGCACGATCAGCAGGTACAGGCTGCCGAGGGTCTGGATGATGTAGATGAGGGCTTCGATGAGTCCGGACATGCTGTCTCCTTTTAAGGGCACTTGATACTTCGGCGTGGTCGTCGTCGACAGACCCTAGCCCAGTTGCTCGGCCAGTTCGGCCGAACGGTTGGCGGCGGCATCGAGTGCCTGTTGTACCAGCGCCTCGAAGCCGCCGGCCTGGAAGGTTTTGATCGCCGCTTCGGTGGTTCCGTTCGGTGAGGTGACGCGGCGGCGCAGCTCGCCGGCGTCCACGTCGCTTTCGCTGGCCATGCGTGCGGCGCCCAGGGCGGTGTGGATGCTCAGGCGTGCGGCGGTCTCATGTGGCAGGCCGAGTCGTTCGCCGGCTGCGGTCATGGCCTCGATCAGCAGGAAGAAGTAGGCCGGGCCGCTGCCGGAAACGGCGGTGACGGCATCGAGCTGGCTTTCCTCGTCCAGCCACAGGGCCAGGCCGACCGCGCTCAGCACCTGCTCGGCCTGCGCCTTCTGCTCGGCGCTGACGCGCGGGTTGGCGAACAGGCCGGATACGCCCTGGCGCAGCAACGCCGGTGTGTTGGGCATGCAGCGCACCACCGGGCGCTCGCCCAGCCATTTCTCCAGGCTGGCGCAACTGATGCCGGCGGCGATGGAGACTATTACCTGGTTCGGTGTGAGGTGTGCGGCCAGATCCAGGCACACTGCCTTCATGACCTGCGGCTTTACCGCCAGCACGATCAGGTCGGCGCCTTTGATGGCTTCGGCGTTGTCAGCGAAGGTGGCGATGCCCTGTTCCTGCTGCAGCCGTGCGCGTTGTTCGCTGCCAGGCTCGCTGGCGCGGATGGCGCTGGCCGCCACGCCCTGGGCGCGCAGGCCGCCAATCAGGCTGGCGGCCATGTTGCCGGCGCCGACGAAGGCGATGATCGGGTTGCTCATTGCGGGAATTCCTTCATTCAGTGAGTGGGCTGGCCATAGTCGCGGGCGCCGAACAGGGCGGTGCCTATGCGTACCCAGGTGGCGCCTTCGGCGATGGCGGCTTCCAGGTCATGGCTCATGCCCATGGACAGGGTGTCGAGGTTCAGCGCCAGGTCGTCACGCAACTGGCGCAGACGGGCGAAGGCAGCGTGCTGCGCGGCGACATCATCGGTGGGTTCGGGTATCGCCATCAGCCCGCGCAGGCGCAGGTTGGGCAGAGCGGTCACGGCTTGGGCCAGCTCCGCCAGCTCTGCAGGGCTGCAGCCGGATTTGCTCTGCTCACCGCTGACATTGACCTGCAGGCAGATATTCAGCGCGGGCAGGTGCGCAGGGCGTTGGTCGGACAGGCGTTGGGCGATTTTCAGGCGATCCACCGAATGTACCCAGTCGAAATGCTCGGCGATGGGCCGGGTCTTGTTTGACTGAATGGGGCCGATGAAGTGCCAGATCAAGGGCAGGTCACTCAAGGTGGCCTGTTTTTCCAGTGCTTCCTGCAGGTAGTTCTCGCCGAAGTCGCGGATACCGGCGGCATGCGCCTCGCGAATGGCCTCGGCGGGTTTGGTCTTGCTCACCGCGAGCAGGCCGATCCCTGCAAAATCGCGCTGCGATGCTTGCGCCGCCTCACGGATGCGCGCTCCGACCTTTGCAATATTCTCTGCTATCGTGGACATTACTTGCGGCCCGGCCGTTAAGCGTTCGCGGCATTCTACCTGCTTGCCTGCAATTGGGGAGTCCCATGGATATTACCGAGCTGCTTGCCTTCAGCGCCAAGCAAGGCGCGTCGGATTTGCACCTCTCGGCCGGTTTGCCGCCGATGATCCGCGTCGACGGCGACGTGCGCCGCATCAACCTGCCACCGCTGGATCACAAGCAGGTGCACGCGCTGATCTACGACATCATGAACGACAAGCAGCGCAAGGATTACGAGGAATTCCTCGAGACCGACTTCTCCTTCGAGGTGCCGGGCGTGGCGCGTTTCCGGGTCAACGCCTTCAATCAGAACCGGGGCGCCGGTGCGGTGTTCCGTACCATTCCGTCCAAGGTGCTGACCATGGACGACCTGGGCATGGGTGAGGTGTTCCGCAAGATCACCGACGTGCCGCGCGGCCTGGTGCTGGTCACCGGCCCGACCGGCTCGGGCAAGTCGACCACCCTGGCGGCGATGCTCGACTACCTCAATAGCAACAAGTACCACCATATCCTCACCATCGAAGACCCCATCGAATTCGTCCACGAGTCGAAGAAGTGCCTGGTCAACCAGCGCGAGGTGCACCGCGATACCCATGGCTTCTCCGAAGCGCTGCGCTCGGCGCTGCGGGAAGACCCGGACATCATCCTGGTGGGCGAAATGCGGGATCTGGAGACCATCCGCCTGGCGCTGACCGCGGCGGAAACCGGCCACTTGGTATTCGGCACCCTGCACACCACCTCCGCGGCCAAGACCATCGACCGCGTGGTCGACGTGTTCCCCGCCGAGGAAAAATCCATGGTGCGCTCGATGCTTTCCGAATCGCTGCAGGCGGTGATCTCGCAGACCCTGCTGAAGAAGATCGGCGGCGGTCGCGTGGCGGCCCACGAAATCATGATCGGTACGCCGGCCATCCGTAACCTGATCCGTGAGGACAAGGTGGCGCAGATGTATTCGGCGATCCAGACTGGCGGCGCGCTGGGCATGCAGACCCTCGATGCCTGCCTCAAGACCCTGGTTGCCAAGGGGCTGGTGAGCCGCGACAGCGCGCGGGAAAAGGCCAAGAGCCCGGAAAATTTATAGGAACGGTGTGGGCGCGAGCATCGCGAGCGAAGCTTTTGGCGTTAGCCTATTCGCGAGCAGAGCTCGCTCCTACGATCCGGCAGTCACCTGCCGGGCGGTATTGCACACGAAGCTACGAGAGCGACGATGGAATTCGAGAAACTGCTGCGTCTGATGGTGGAAAAGGGTGGTTCGGATCTGTTCATCACCACCGGCGTACCGCCTTCGATGAAGGTCAATGGCAAGATCATGCCGGTGACCAAGAACCCCATGACCCCGGAGCAGGCTCGCGAAACCGTGCTGGGGGTGATGAATGATGCCCAGCGCCGCGATTTCGCCGAGCACCACGAGTGCAACTTCGCCATCAGCGCGCGCGGCATCGGCCGCTTCCGCGTCAGCGCCTTCTACCAGCGCAACCTGGTGGGCATGGTGCTGCGCCGCATCGAAACCAACATTCCCACCCTCGACGACCTCAAGCTGCCGGAAGTCCTCAAAAAACTGTCGCTGACCAAGCGCGGCCTGGTGTTGTTCGTCGGTGCCACCGGCACGGGTAAATCCACCTCTCTGGCGGCGATGATCGGCTACCGTAACCGCAACAGCAGTGGCCATATCATTTCCATCGAGGATCCGATCGAGTACATCCACCAGCACCAGAGTTGCATCGTCACCCAGCGTGAGGTGGGCATCGACACCGACTCCTTCGAGGTGGCGCTGAAGAACACCCTGCGCCAGGCTCCGGACGTCATCATGATCGGCGAGGTGCGTACCCGCGAAACCATGGATCACGCCGTGGCCTTCGCCGAGACCGGCCACCTATGCTTGGCCACCCTGCACGCCAACAACGCCAACCAGGCGCTGGATCGCATCATCAACTTCTTCCCACCGGATCGACACAACCAGGTGTGGATGGATCTGTCGCTCAACCTCAAGGCCATCGTCGCCCAGCAACTGGTGCCGACCCCGGACGGCAAGGGCCGTCGCGCGGTGATCGAGGTGCTGATCAACACGCCGCTGGCCGCCGACCTGATCCGCAAGGGCGAGATCCACGAACTCAAGAGCCTGATGAAGCGCTCCACCGAGCAGGGCATGCAGACCTTCGATCAGGCGCTGTACAACCTCTACACCCAGGGCGAGATCACCTACGAGGACGCGCTGCTTTATGCCGACTCGGCCAACGACCTGCGCCTGATGATCAAGCTGGGCTCGGAAACCGATGGCGACCACCTGACGAGCATGGCGCAGGGCCTGTCGCTGGAGATCAGCGAGGAAGATCCGGGGCGTCGTTTCCGCTGATGGTGGTTTCTCCAAGGCATTGCTGATCGCCCCAATCGAGCCCGCGTAGGCTGGGTGTGGAGCTTCCCGGGTTTCGCTGCGCTCAACCCAGGCTACGGGCTGCCAGACGGGGGACGCGATGCGTCCCCTTCGTTCATTCGGGCAATGCGTTTGCCCTTCCTGCCGACCAACGTCAGGGCTTGGCCGTCGCGCTGCGCGCCGGCACGCGCCTCGCTCATCAATTGCGGAATCAACGGCCCTTCCGGCAGGTGCTTCCAGAAGCGTAGCGGCAGATGCTGCTGCAGCACCGTGCGATTGAGTCGCGCCGGGTTGAAGGTGCTGCCGTAGTAGGCGCGCCATAGCGCCTGGCCGTCATCCTCGGGCTGTTGTGCCCAGGCTTGCCACTGCGCCGGGCAGCGCCGCTCGTGCTGCAGGTGCTGGCCATCCCAGAGCACGCCATCGCGTGGGGTGGCGATCAACCAACTGTGCTTGCCCAGGCGTTCGGCGAAGTGGCCGCTGGCCGAGGCGAGGATGTCGTGCGCCGGCTCGAACCAGGCGGTGAAGTCCGGCGCGCCTTCGGTCTTGCATGGCTGGAAGCGGACGAAGGCGTGCAGGTGGTGCGCTTCACGGCGCACGGCCTTGAGCCGGCGCTGCAGCTCGCTGCCGTCGGGGTCGCCGGCCAGGATGGCGCTGCGCTCGCCCTGCACGAAGCGCCAGAGCACCCGGTACAGCAGGCTCCAGCGCTCGTCGCCACGGTATTGCGCAGCGCTGTCCAATAGCTCCAGCAACTCGGGAGAAACGCGCAGGCGGCCGCTGGGCTCCGGTGCGCGCTCGGCCGCTTCATCGAACAGGCCGGGCGTGCTTTCTTCGTCCAGCCATTGCACCTGATGAGGGGCCAGCCCCTGCAGCAAGGCGCGGCGTGCTGCCTGGCGCCAGGTGGCGAAGGTGCCGTCGAAGCGCAGGCTGTGCATCACCACAGCGCCATCTGTGCCGGGGTGTCGCGCAGTTGCTGGCGCAGCACCATGGATTCGTGTTCGGCGCGCGGTGGGCGGTAGTCCTGGGTGACGATGAAGGGTTTGGCCTTCTCTAGTACGCAGCGCAGGCGGGTAAGGTCTTCATAGCGGATGCGTCGCTCACGCCGCAGCGCACCCAGGCGCCGCGCACTGAGCACGCCGATGCCAGGCACGCGGGCGATCAAGGACTCATCGGCGCGGTTCAGGTCGACGGGGAATTGCTCGCGATTGGCCAGCGCCCAGGCCAGCTTGGGGTCGATGTCCAGCGCCAGGTTACCGGGGCCAGCCAACAGCTCCGTGGCGCTGAAGCCATAACCGCGCATGAGGAAGTCGGCCTGATACAGACGGTGTTCGCGTAGCAATGGCGGCGCCTCGAAGGGCACGGTTTTCGGGCTTTGTGGGATGGGGCTGAAGGCCGAGTAGTAGACGCGGCGCAGGCGATAGTCGCTGTAAAGCGTCTGCGCGTTGTGCAGGATGGTGCTGTCGTCGGTGGTGTCGGCGCCAACGATCATCTGCGTGCTCTGCCCGGCTGGGGCGAAGCGTGGCGCGCGGCGTTCCTCCCGGGCTTCGCGTTCGCCCAGATGGATGCTGTGCATGGCCTGGTGGATGCTGCCGACGTTCTTCTCCGGGGCCAGGCGTACCAGGCTGGTCTCGGTGGGCAGTTCGATATTGACGCTGAGGCGATCGGCATACAGGCCGGCTTCGGCGATCAATTCCGGCGCGGCGTCGGGGATGGTCTTGAGGTGAATGTAGCCACGGAACTGGTGCTCCCGGCGCAGCAGCTTGGCGACGCGGATCAACTGCTCCATGGTGTAGTCGGCCGAGCGGATGATGCCGGAGCTGAGGAACAGGCCGCTGACGCAGTTGCGCTTGTAGAAGTCCAGGGTCAGGGTCACCACTTCCTCGGGCGTGAAGCGCGCCCGTGGCACGTCGCTGGAGCGGCGGTTGATGCAGTATTGGCAGTCGTACAGGCAGAAGTTGGTCAGCAGGATCTTCAGCAGCGCCACGCAACGACCGTCCGGTGTGTAGCTGTGGCAGATGCCCATGCCGTTGGTCGAGCCGATTCCTTCCTTGCCCTTGGAGCTGCGTTTCGGTGCGCCGCTGCTGGCACAAGAGGCATCGTACTTGGCGGCATCGGCGAGGATGGTGAGCTTTTCGATCAGTTGCATGCGGAGGATATTGATACTGTTTTTATATACAGTATCCGGGTGCCGCAATGCTATCAAGCCATTCGTGCGGTTGTTCCGTGAGGCCTGGTAGAGGAAACCTTTTCAACAACCGTGGCGTCATAATGCTATCTCGCACAAGGAGTACTCCATGCAACGACAGGATACGCACAGCAAGCTGATCGGCTATCTGCTGTGGATCTTCGGCTTCCTCGGCTCGCATCGCTTCTACTACGGCAAGCCGGTCACCGGCACCATCTGGTTCCTTACCCTGGGCTTGCTGTTCATCGGCTGGATCATCGATCTGTTTCTGATTCCGGCGATGGATCGCGAAGCGGATCTGCGTTTTACCGCAGGTGAAACCGACTACAACGTGGCCTGGATACTGCTGACCTTCCTCGGCGTGTTCGGCGTGCACCGCATGTACCAGGGCAAATGGATTACCGGAATCATCTATCTGCTGACCGGCGGCCTGTTTCTGGTTGGTGTGCTCTATGACTTCTGGACACTCAATACGCAAATTTCCATCAAGAACGCTCAGCGCGGCTGATCGGCAGGGAACTGCGTTCTGGCGTCTCGCTCAAACGCTGCAGAGCGAGGCGTCTGCCTTGCAGGAATTCCCTACAGGGATGTGCCACTTGCAGTAAACGAGGCACCCATGAATTCCGAAGAACGAACCCTGATCGATGGCTTGTTCTCGCGTCTGCACGACGCCGAGCGGCAGAGCGCTGCCCGCGATGCCGAGGCCGATGCGCATATCGCCGAGCATGTCGCGCGCCAGCCGGCGGCGCCTTATTACATGGCGCAGACCATTCTGATTCAGGAGGCGGCACTCAAGCGCCAGGATCAGCGGGTCAAGGAGCTGGAAACGCAACTGGCCGAGGCGCAGCAGCAACGCCCCAGCAGCGGCGGCTTTCTTTCCGGTTTGTTCGGTGGCGGGGCGCGTGAGGCGCAGCCGCAGCCGCAGCCGAGCTCGCGCCCGGACGGCTGGGGGCAGACGCGCTTTTCCCAGGGCGCTGCCGCCAGCGATCCGCGCCCGGCGCAACCGGCTGCACTGCCGGGGCAGGGCGGTGGTTTCATGCGCGGTGCCTTGCAGACGGCGGCCGGTGTGGCCGGTGGTGTGATGATGGCCGATATGCTCAGCGGCCTGTTCCATCACGGCAGCCCGACGGAGATCGTCGAGGTGGTCGAGCCTCCGCTGCAGCAGGATCCCGGCAATTTCGATGCGGGTTCGCCAGGCGACAGCTATGCCGATGACAGCTACTTCGACGGTGGTGATTTCTTCGACGGTGGTGACGACAGCTTTTTCAGCTAAACGACGCGGATGACGGCATCGCACAGGCTGCCGTCATCCGCCTGGAGGCTTCAGTCGTCGCTGTCGTCATCATCCCCGCCGTCGACCTTCATGCCCAGTTCCTTGATCTTGCGGGTCAGGGTATTGCGGCCCCAGCCCAGCAATAGGGCGGCATCGCGGCGACGGCCGGCGGTGTGCTTGAGGGCGGTCTCGATCATGATGCGCTCGAAGGCCGGCACGGCGCTGTCGAGCAGGTTGGACTGGCCACGCGCCAAGGCCTGGTCGGCCCACAGGCGCAGTGCCTGCTCCCAGTTGGTTACCGGGGCGGCGTCCTGCGGCTGGGTCAGCAGCTCGGGCGGCAGGTCGTCGACATGCACCTCGCGGCCCGAGGCCATGACGGTGATCCAGCGGCAGGTGTTCTCCAACTGGCGCACGTTGCCCGGCCAGGGCAGGTGCTTGAGGTAGTCCTCTGTCTCGCTCTTGAGCAGCTTGGGCTCGACTGCCAGCTCCTGCGCCGCACGGGCGAGGAAGTGGTTGGCCAGGGTGGGGATGTCCTCGCGGCGGTCGGCCAGGCGCGGAATATGGATGCGGATGACGTTGAGGCGGTGGAACAGGTCTTCGCGAAACTTGCCGGCCTGCACCAGGGTTTCCAGGTTCTGGTGGGTGGCGGCGATGATGCGCACGTCCACCTTCACCGGGGTATGACCACCGACCCGGTAGAACTCGCCATCGGCCAGCACGCGCAGCAGGCGCGTCTGGGTATCGGCCGGCATGTCGCCGATCTCGTCGAGGAACAGGGTGCCACCGTCGGCCTGCTCGAAGCGGCCACGGCGCTGGTTGGCCGCGCCGGTGAAGGCGCCTTTCTCATGGCCGAACAGCTCGGACTCCATCAAATCCTTGGGGATCGCAGCCATGTTCAGAGCGATGAACGGCGCGGCCGCGCGCGGGCTGTGGCGGTGCAGGGCATGGGCGACCAGCTCTTTGCCGGTACCCGACTCGCCGTTGATCAGCACGGTGATATTGGAGTGGGACAGGCGGCCGATGGCGCGGAACACCTCCTGCATCGCCGGCGCCTCGCCGATGATTTCCGGGGTACGTGCCTGTGCTGCTGGCGCGGCCAGGCTCTGTTGCTCCTGGGCGTGCTGGAAGGCGCGCTTGACCAGAGAGACCGCTTCGTCGACGTCGAACGGCTTGGGCAGGTACTCGAAGGCACCGCCCTGATAGCTGGCCACGGCGCTGTCCAGGTCCGAGTGCGCGGTCATGATGATCACCGGCAGGCGCGGGTACAGCTCGCGGATTCGAGCCAGCAGGTCGAGGCCGCTGGCCCCCGGCATGCGGATGTCGGAGATGATCACGTCCGGCTGCTGGCGGGTCAGGCGGGCGAGGACGCCGTCGGCACTGTCGAAGCTCTGGATGCTCATGCCTTCCTGTTGCAGGGCCTTTTCCAGTACCCAGCGGATGGAACGATCGTCGTCGACAATCCAGACGGTTTCGTTGCGGCTCATGGCGTGGTCGCTCCTTGTTCCAGTGGCAGGAAGATCGAGAACACGGTGTGGCCTGGGTGGCTCTCGCATTCGATCAGGCCCTGATGCTGACTGATGATGTTCTGGGTGATGGCCAGGCCCAGGCCGGTGCCGTCGGCACGACCGCTGACCATGGGGTAGAAGATGGTTTCCTGCAGTTCCGGCGGGATGCCAGGGCCGTTGTCCATGATCTCCACCTTGACCACCAGGCGGTGGCGGGTATGGCCGATGGTGAACTGGCGCAGGGTACGGGTGCGCAGGCTGATGCGGCCCAGGCCCATGTCGTGCTTCTGCCCGGCGATGGCCTGCATGCCGTTGCGCACGATATTGAGCACGGCCTGGATCATCTGCTCACGGTCGATCAACAGG
The DNA here is from genome assembly GCF_052156495.1 of Pseudomonas sp. NCHU5216. Classification (NCBI taxonomy): domain Bacteria; kingdom Pseudomonadati; phylum Pseudomonadota; class Gammaproteobacteria; order Pseudomonadales; family Pseudomonadaceae; genus Pseudomonas; species Pseudomonas sp. NCHU5216. The sequence goes on from NZ_JBQLIX010000063.1 coordinate 17,816, forward strand.
TCGGGGATGCTCGGGTCGTAATCACGCACCAGAATGACGCTGCCCTGTGCCTCGGCCTCGATCAGGTTGGCCACCCGTTCCAGCACTTCGTGCACGTTGGTCATCGCCAGCGACGGCAGCTTGTTCGAGCCGAGCATGCGGTCGACCAGGTTACGCAGGCGGTCGGCCTCTTCGATGATGACGTTGGTGTAGTCCTTGAGCTCTTCGTTGGGCAGCTCGCGCGACAGCAGTTGCGCTGCGCCACGGATGCCGCCCAGCGGGTTCTTGATCTCGTGAGCCAGGCCGCGCACCAGCAGTTTGGTGGTTTCCTGCTTGGATAGCTGCGCTTCTTCCTTGGTGATGCGCAGCAGACGGTCACGTGGGTGCACCTCCAGCAGCAGCAGGGTTTCGCCCTTGCTGAACAGCGGGGTGACGGCGTAGTCCACGGTCAGGGTCTGGCCGGTCACAGAGGTCAGCACGGCTTCGCGCTTGTTGAACGGGTGCGCCTGTTCCACCGCCTGGCGCAGGGAGGACAGCGCCTCGGGCGATTCGGTGAACAGTTCGCTGATGAACTGGCCATGGCTGCGCTGGCCGCTGACGGCCAGCAGCATCTCCGCCGCCGGGTTCATGTACTCAAGGCATAACTGGCTGTTGAGCAGCAGGGTGGCGGTGGTCAGGTTGTCGAGTAGCAGGCGGTGCAGCGCGTCGTTGATAGTCATAGGCAGTGCGTTCCGGCAATGGGCAGGAAAATGCAAGAAGCAAACCAAGGCCCCGAAAAGACGCATTTTTTCTGCGTCATCTCGGGATCAGGGCGGACTGCAAGGCGATCAGGCGGGACGTTTCGACCCAAAACAGGGAGAGAATAAAGTTTGGTGCGATTTAATGCACCAAATTGGTGCCTGCTAGAGAAAAGGAAGGATGCTGGACTTCTCTGGGGGCTTGTCTTTCAGCGGGCATTCCGGGCGCACGCCATAGTCGTCCTTCTTGCACGGCCTGATCTTGCGCTTCTGCGCCAGCGACATGCGGTGCATGTGAAAGGGTTGCGCTGGGGTGCGTTCGACGATCAGGCCGGCGGCATCGACGATCTCGCCCACCAACTGGTGCGTGCCACGGTCGACATGCTGCAGGGAAAAAACCGGGCTGCGGCTGGGTTCGCCCTGTGGCTGGCCATCGAGTAGCAGGCGGTAGCTGTGGCCGGGCAGCAGGCCGGGTTCGCTGGTCAGGGTGACGATCATGTCGCCCGAGGCATGGTGGATCGAGGCATCCGGCTCGGGCAGCAGAATACGCAGGAGCTGGTAGTGCACCACCGGCTTGGTCACGGGCGATGGGGCAACGCGAACGCTGGATTGGGGCCTAGTCATCTGGGTGCTGTTGGAGGGCGCGATATATACGCGCTCGGCACTGCTGCTGCGGGGCTTGTCGGTGAATACGCGATTACCTTCGGCATCGATATAGGTGTAGACCTGCGCTTGAGCGCCCTGGGCCAGCAAGAGCAGGCCCAGCAGAAGTGTTCGCATCATCATCCGTTGCTTGCAGGCTTGGCGGGTTTGGGAGCCGGCTTAGGGGGCGGCGGAGCGGCCGGTTTCCTGGCCGGGCTGTTGAGGCTGATGCGTTGCACGGTGAAGGTCTCGGTCGCGCTTTGCTGGATCACTCGATCGCCGTCCAGCACCGCCACGGCCAGGCTGTGTTCGCCACGGTCGATATTGGTCAGTTGCAGGCTCGGCACATTGCTCGCCTGGCCGTAGGGCTGCCCGTCGAGGATCAGGCGCAGGCGGTGACCCGGCTGCAGGCGCGGCTGAATGTTCACGCCGACGACGAAGGAGCCGTTGTTGGCGCGCATGGCTTCGTCGTCGGGGATGCCGGTGAGCCGCAGCACTTTGTAGGGCGCCTCAGCCTTCTCTTCGCCAGAGGATGTGGGTGGGGGAAGCTTGGGCGTTTGCATATCCACCGTATTGGTCGGCGGCAGCTCGACGCTCTCGGCGGGAGTGCCCTCTGGCGGTTGGTTGGTGTACACCGTATTGCCGTTGGCGTCGGTGTACTTGTAGATTTGCGCGCTGGCCGGCAGGGCCAGGGCGAGCAGCAGGCAGACGAGTAATGGGCGCATGGGCCTATCCTTGCTCGGTAGATGATCTAAGCCTTGCACTGCTATGGGTTCCTGGCAAGCGTGGGGCGCTTTGGCTGTGACCTTTGCCTGCAAAAGCAGGGTGCTTTCATCAGAAAGGTTCTTCGCGTTCTTGGGGGAATGCCTGGTTGATACCGGACTGGCAATACTGTGTTGGTGTTTCAGGGGCTTGTTCCGGATTGCCGCGTTTTTGCTGATGTTTCTGGTTTCGCCCTCCCGGGCGAGTCACTTTGCGGGCAAAGTAACCAAAACCCTCCGCCCGATCATCCGGCCCTGGCTG
>NZ_JBQLIX010000064.1:0-19437 GCF_052156495.1 Pseudomonas sp. NCHU5216
TTTTGCCCGCAAAAGTGACTCGCCCGGGAGGGCGAAACCAAAAACATCAGCAAAAACGCGGCAATTCGGAACAGGCACAAGAACAACCAACACCGTATTGCCAGTCCGATATCAACACACTGCAAAAGCCTATGTCTGCATCCCTATCCAGAGACAGCTAAGGCCCTATGGCCGCATAAAAGCATATTCCCGCTCATCATCAAGATTATCGGCAAGAAACTGCAGCTCGTGCGCCAGTTCCTGCACCTCGCGCTGCGCCTTGTTCATCTGCACCACTTCGCTGAGCAACGTGTGCAGCACAAGCAACCTGTCGAAACCCTGCTCTTCGGCGGCCTGCAAGTCGGCCTGCAGCGCCGCCTTCGCCCATGCATGAATACTCATGATCACCTCCTGCGCTTTGCCACAGGATGGCGCGGGTGACAGCGAGACACTTGACCCGGATCAACGCGAAGCCCTGCATTCAGCAAGCTGATGAAAGCCGATCAGCCATCACGCTCGTTGTCCTTCCAGGGCGCCTGCAGGTAGCGGCTGCGATTGAAGGTCTCCAGCCAGTCCGGGTAGAACACCACCAGGGCCGTGACCACGGTGCCGTTGATGAAGGCCTCGGGGAAAATCACCAGCCACAGGTAGCCGGCGAAGTCTTCGAGCCAGGGCGGCATGGGGAATAGCCCGTCCATCCACAGCAGCGCCAGGCCGCTGAGCAGTGTCACCAGGGTGGCCAGCGCCGCCGGGAAGAAGCCACAGCAGAAGATGTAGACGAACAGGTTGCGCGGCTGCCGGCGCTCGACGTACAGCGCACACAGCTCGGTGATCAGTACGGGCAGCAGGATCAGCAGGATGCCGTTGACGCCCAGCGCGGCCAGATCCAGGCGCCCCATCAGCAGCAGGCCGAGCTGCGCCACCAGGCCGGCGAGAATGGCCAGCGGCCAGTCCAGCAGCAGAGTCACGGCGGTCATGCCGATGAAGTGGTAGGACAGACCGGAGTCAAAGTCGCGGCGCACCAGCCACAGCAGAAACAGGCCGAGCATGGTGCCGAACAACAGGTGCTGGCGGCGCAGGTCGCTGAACAGCTCCAGCCAAGGGGCGCGCAGCACGGCCCAGAGCAGTACAGGCAGATAGATCAGCCAGCCCACCAGCAAGGTGCTGAACGCCAGCAGGTTGGAAGCGATCATCCGCGCATGCCCTCCGTTGTTCGCTATCGGTCGTGCCGCGCAGTCTACACCGCCATTCGGCCGCCGCGGGGCCATCGCAGGGATGGCAAGCAGGGCGGCGCTACAGCTAAGCTTTGCCCCATGGACGACTCCGATTATCTGCGACTGCTCACCCATCAGGCCGAAGAAGCCAACGCCTTTCTCTCCAACGCCAAGAAGTGGGAGCGCGAGCGTTGGGTCTGCCAGCGCCTGTTGCAGGCATTGAACGTGCGCCAGCGCAGCGAAGACTTCACCCCCAGCGGCCAGGAGCCGCCGGACGTGCTGTTCCGCGACGCCAACTTCGAGGTGTTCTTCGTGCTCGACGAAGGCCGCCGCCTCAATGACGAGTGGCGCGCCGAGCTGGAACGCCGCCGCAGCGCTTTCTCCCTCAGCCAACTGGTGCGTCGCGAGGCGCGGCCCAAGCGCATCCCCGCCAGTGAGTTGCAGGCGCGCCTGGCGCCAACGCTGCGCAAGAAGGCGCATAACTATCGCGAACGCGGCATCGACCTGGGCGAGCTGGATCTGGTCGCCTTCGTCAGCCTCAAGCGCGCCGAGCTGGACTGCAACAGCTTCTTCCCGCCGCCCACCGAATACCTGCGCCAGGGCTGGCGTTCGCTGTCAGTGGTCGGGCCACGCTTCGCCCGCGTGCTGTTCGCCCACCCGGACGCCCCGGACTTCCTGCGCCAGAACCTGGGGCGCAGCCTGCTGTTCGATGTCGGGATCGGCCTGTGAACACACTGCAGGAGCTGCTCGCCGAAGTGCCGCAGATCGGCCAGGTACGCTGGCTCGGCGTGCGCCCGCAACGCGGCGCGCCGATGCTCGAAGTGGACGTGGTGGAAAGCCGTCTGCAGGCTGGCCTGACCGGCGACCATAGCCGCCCAGGCCCGCGCAACGCCAGGCAGGTGACCCTGATCCAATGGGAGCACCTGGCGGTAGTCGCCGCCCTGCTCGGCCGTGACGCGCCGCTGCAGCCGAGCGAGTTGCGGCGCAATATCGCTGTGGCCGGCATCAACCTGTTCAGCCTCAAGGGCCGGCGTTTTCGCATCGGCCAGGCGATCTTCGAGACTACCGGTTGGTGCCAGCCCTGCGCCAAGCTGGAAGCGCGACTGGGCACGGGCACCTTCCAGGCCATGCGCGGCCATGGCGGTATCACCGCCCGTGTGGTGCAGGGCGGCCTGATCCGCCAGGGTGATCGGGTGCAGGCCCTCGGGCCCGCGCTCGCCAATACTGCCGGCCACGCCTAGAATAATCGCCATCGCAGAGAGGCCCCCCGATGACCAGCCGTCTTAGCCCCGATGACCAGCAAAAAGTCGACCAGTATCTGAGCGCACCCCAGCACCAGGTCGAGCGCCCGCCCTTCCGAGTCTGGCGCCTGCTGGCCTTCATCCTGCTGGTGGTCATCGGCCTGGGCATTCTAAGCCGTCTTCTGAGTCGACTGGTGCTATGAGCTGCCTCGCGCTCGCCCAGCTCGACTCGCAACGCCTTTTTCAAAGCCTTGTGAGCATTCATCATGACCCATCGAATCGTGATCGTCGGCGGCGGCGCCGGCGGCCTGGAGCTGGCTACCCGCCTGGGTAGGAAGCTTGGCAAGAGCGGCGCCGCGCGCGTCATTCTGGTCGACGCCAACCTGACCCATATCTGGAAGCCACTGCTGCACGAAGTCGCCGCCGGCTCGCTGAACTCCTCGGAAGACGAGCTGAACTACGTGGCCCAGGCCAAGTGGAACCACTTCGAGTTCCAGCTCGGGCGCATGGCCGGCCTCGACCGCGCCAGCAAGACCATCACCCTGGCGCCCACGCAGGATGAAGACGGCAAGGTGCTGATGCCCGAGCGGCAGATCGCCTACGACAGCCTGGTGATCGCCGTCGGCAGCACCACCAACGACTTCGGCACCCAGGGCGCCGCCGAGCACTGCCTGTTCCTCGACACCCGCGCGCAAGCCGAACGCTTCCATCGCCAGCTCCTGAGCCACTACCTGCGCGCCCACGCCAACGAGCAGGCGCAGGGCACGCAGATCGACGTGGCCATCGTCGGTGCCGGTGCCACCGGCGTCGAGCTGGCCGCCGAGCTGCACCACGCCGCGCAGCAACTGGCGGCCTATGGCCTGAACCGGATTCGCCCGGAAGATATGCGCATTACCCTTATCGAGGCCGGCCCGCGCGTACTGCCGGCCCTGCCTGAGCGCATCGCCGCCCCCGTGCACCAGACCCTGCTCAAGCTGGGCGTCACCGTGCTGACCGGCGCCGCCGTCAGCGAGGTCACCGCCGAGGGCCTGAAGACCGCCAATGGCCAGTTCATCCCGGCCAGCCTCAAGGTCTGGGCCGCTGGCATCCGCGCGCCGGGCTTCCTCAAGGAGCTGGACGGCCTGGAAAGCAACCGCATCAATCAACTGCTGGTGCGCCCGACCCTGCAGACCACGCTAGACGATGACATCTTCGCATTCGGTGACTGCGCCGCCTGCCCGCAGCCCGGCGATGAAGGCCGCAACGTGCCGCCACGGGCCCAGGCCGCGCACCAGCAGGCCTCGATGCTGGTCAAGTCGCTGCGCCAGAAGCTGATCGGCGGCCCGCTGCCGCAGTACCGTTACCGCGACTATGGCTCGCTGATCTCGCTATCGCGCTTCTCCGCCGTGGGCAACCTGATGGGCAACCTCACTGGCAGCGTGATGCTCGAAGGCTGGTTGGCACGGATGTTCTACGTGTCGCTCTACCGCATGCATCAGGTGGCGCTGTACGGCCCGCTGCGCACGGCCCTGCTGATGCTCAGCGACCGCATCGGGCGCAGCACCGAACCGCGCCTCAAGCTGCACTAACAGGCCATCTACACTGGGCAGGGATGCCCATTTTCAGGACAGCTCACTTGGCTAACGACAACTCGTCGGCGTCACCTCAGTCCGCCCTGGCCCTGCTCATCGCCGCCACCGGCGTGGTCTACGGCGATATCGGCACCAGCCCGCTGTACACCCTGCGCGAAGTGTTCAGCTACGGCGTGCAAGCCAACCATGACGGCGTGCTCGGCGTACTGTCGCTGATCATCTGGTCGCTGGTGTGGGTGGTGTCGATCAAGTACGTGCTGTTCATCCTGCGTGCCGATAACGACGGCGAGGGCGGGGTGATGGCCCTCACCGCCCTGGCCCAGCGTGCCGCCCGCGACTACCCGCGCTTGCGCCGCGTCCTGCTGCTGCTCGGCCTGTTCGGCGCCGCGCTGTTCTTCGGCGACAGCATGATCACCCCGGCCATCTCGGTGCTGTCGGCAGTTGAAGGGCTGGAGGTGGCATTCGACGGCATCGACAGCTGGATCGTGCCGCTGGCCCTGGCCATTCTGATCAGCCTGTTCCTGATCCAGAAACACGGCACGGCACGCATCGGCATTCTCTTCGGGCCGGTGATGCTGGTCTGGTTTCTGACCCTTGGCGGCCTCGGGATTTACGGCATCGCCCAACACCTCGAAGTCCTGCGCGCGCTCAACCCTTACTGGGGCGCACACTTCTTCATCACTCACCCCGGCATCGGCGTGACCATACTCGGCGCCGTGGTGCTGGCCCTGACCGGTGCCGAGGCACTGTATGCCGACATGGGCCACTTCGGTCGCCAGCCCATCGCCCGCGCCTGGTTCTACCTGGTGCTGCCGGGCCTGCTGCTCAACTACCTGGGCCAGGGTGCGCTGATCCTCAGCGACCCGGAGGTGGCGCACAACCCCTTCTTCCGCCTGGCACCTGGCTGGGCGCTGCTGCCGATGGTGCTGCTGTCGACCCTGGCCACGGTGATCGCCTCGCAGGCGGTGATCTCCGGCGCCTTCTCCCTGACCCGCCAGGCCATTCAGCTCGGCTACGTGCCACGCATGTTCGTGCAGCACACCTCGGAAACCGAGCAAGGGCAGATCTACGTCGGCGCGGTGAACTGGGCCTTGATGATCGGCGTGGTGCTGCTGGTGCTGGGCTTCGGCTCCTCCGGTGCGCTGGCCTCGGCCTATGGCGTGGCGGTGACCGGCACCATGCTGATCACCACCCTGATGGCTGCGGCGGTGGCACTGCTGCTGTGGAAGACGCCCAGATGGCTGTCGATCCCGCTGCTGCTCGGTTTCCTGCTGGTGGACAGTCTGTTCTTCGCCGCCAACCTGCCGAAGATTCTCGCTGGTGGCGCCTTCCCACTGATCGCCGGGGTGATTCTGTTCACCCTCATGACCACCTGGAAGCGCGGCAAGGAAATCCTCGTCGAACGCCTGCTGGAAAACGCCCTGCCGCTGGCCACCTTCATCGACAGCATCAGCCGCCAGCCGCCGCTGCGCGTGCGTGGTACCGCGGTGTTCCTGACAGCGCGCGTGGATGCCGTCCCCCACGCCCTGCTGCATAACCTTTTGCACAATCAGGTGCTGCACGAACGGGTGGTGCTGCTCACGGTGGTCACCGAAGACAGCCCCCGCGTCGCCCCGAGCCAGCGCCTGGAAATGCATGAGCACGGCGAGGGCTTCTACCGGGTGATCCTGCACTTCGGCTTCAGCGAACGCCCGGACGTGCCGCGCGCCCTGGCGCAATGCCAGAGCGACGCGGTGGACTTCACGCCGATGAACACCACCTACTTCCTCAGCCGCGAAACGGTGATCGCCAGCCCCCGTACCGGCATGGCGCGCTGGCGCGAGCTGTTGTTCGCCTTCATGATCAAGAACGCCAACGGCAGCCTGCGCTTCTTCAACCTGCCGCTGAACCGGGTGATCGAGCTGGGCACCCAGGTGGAGATCTGAGGCCGCGCCGGCACGGAAAACGCAAACGGCAGAAACGACGAAGCCCGCACAAGGCGGGCTTCATCGTTCTATATGGTGGGTCGTGTAGGATTCGAACCTACGACCAATTGGTTAAAAGCCAACTGCTCTACCAACTGAGCTAACGACCCTGAAAATGGTCGGGGTAGGGGGATTCGAACTCCCGACATCTTGCTCCCAAAGCAAGCGCGCTACCGGACTGCGCTATACCCCGTTAGGAAGTTGGCTCCGCGACCTGGACTCGAACCAGGGACCCAATGATTAACAGTCATTTGCTCTACCGACTGAGCTATCGCGGAACTTCGGTCTTCCATCTCTTGGCGTTTCAGCTTTTGCTTTACCGCTTCAGAGGCGCGCCATTTTACGCAGCAAATTACCCCTGTCAACCCCCACAAACTGCTTTTATGACAATGCCTTGCGTCGGGCATATCGACTACACTGGTGAGCATTGCCGAGTGCGGTCGGCAAAGGGCCGCACGCACAGCTTTCAGGATCGTCCATGAGCACTCAGGACCAGCCGCCGAGTCAGCCGAAGGTGATCAACCTCGCCAGCCGAGGCATTCAGCCGCGCTTCGGTGATCTGGTGCAGGCTTGCCGCAAGCTGGTGATGAATCGCCTGGCCGAGCACCTGAACGGGGTCTTCGGCCAGGTCGACGACACCCTCTTCGAGTGCGCCGAGAAAGCCGAGAACAACAGCGTACAAACGCTGTTCTTCGACAACATGCGGGAAATCCGCCGCCAGCGAGCGCAGATCGAGCGCCGCTATCATCAGCACGTCACACGCAACCTCGCCGACTTCCTCGAAGGCAAGCTGCAGATCATCGCCTCGACGGAGCTGGACGCCGAGCACCTGACCCTGGTGCAGAACGAGGATTACGAAGAAAGCCTGCTGGTGACCAACATGGCCAGCCGCGTCAAGGCACGCTGCAGCCAAGCCCTGTTCGCCCTGGAGCAACGCCTGGCCCTGCTCAACAATGGCCAGAAACTCGACGAGGACAGCAACCCCTTCGGGCCGCAGGCCATTGCCCAGGCCTTCCGCCAGGCGCTGGCGCCCTGCCCTTTTCCGCTGCAGATCAAGACCGTCCTCTACACGCTCTTCGACCGCCACGTGATGCACGGCCTGGATGATCTGTACGAGGCCCTGAACCAACGCCTGATCGATGCCGATATCCTGCCCAACCTCAAGTACCGTGCGCGCATCAGCCCCAGCCTGTCGCAGCCGGAAACGCCGCCACCGGCCTCGACCGGGCAGACACCAGTGGCCGCGCGCACGCCCGACGGCCAGAGTGCCAGCCCCCCGCCCACGGGCGCAGGCATGCTCGACCTCGACGCGCCACCGCCCAGCGATCCGGGCGTGCTGTTCAGCGGACTGGCCAGCCTGCTGGGCGAACATCGTCGGCAAAACCCCGAGCAACCGCTGCTCGGCGGTACCCCCAGCATCACCAGCTTCGCCCCACGTAGCGCCAGCCGCACCTACAGCGCCAGCGAGCTGCTCGAGGCCCTTAACCGCATGCAGCGGCAATCGGCGCAGGAACTGGCGCAGCGCCTGCACAAGCCGCAGCCGGTAGAAGGGCTCAAGGCCGCACTGCAAGCGCAACTGGCCACGCACAGCGCGCAAGCCCAGCAGAGCAAGGTGGCCGACCAGGAAGCCGACGTGATCGACCTGGTGGGCATGTTGTTCGACTTCATCCTCGACGACGGCAACCTGCCGGACAGTTGCAAGACCGCGCTGTCGCACCTGCACACGCCCTATCTGAAGATCGCCCTGCAGGACAAGGCGCTGTTCACCCGCCACGATCATCCAGCCCGGCGCCTGCTCAATGCCATGGCCCAGGCCGGCGGCGTACTACATGCCGACGAGGCCGAAGAGCGCGGCCTGCTGGCGAAGATGCACTGGGTGGTGGAGCGGGTCATCCAGGGTTTCACTGGCGACCTAGCCTTGTTCGGTGAACTGCTGCGTGAATTCAACGAATACGCCGAGACCCTGCGCCACAAGATGGAGCTGCGCGAGCGCCGGGCGGTGGAGGCGGCCAAGGGCCGTGACCGCCTGCTGGCGGCCCGCGAACGGGCGCTTGGAGTGATTCAGCGGAGCACCACGCAGCGTGACCTGCCCTCGATCATCCGCAACTTCCTCGAACTGACCTGGGCCGACGTGCTGGTCTTCGTCCTGCTGCGCCATGGCGAACACAGCGAAGAGTGGCAACGTGCTAGCGAAGTGGCCGAGCAACTGGCCTGGAGCGGTACTCCGCTGTCCGAGGCCGAGCGCCAACGCCTGCAGGAGTTGCGCATCCCGCTGCTCAGCGACCTGCGCAAGGGTCTGGAACTGCTCGGCGGCTACCATGAAGACGGCATCCGCCGCCTGTTGCAGGATCTGGTGGCTTGCCAGCACGCGGTACAGGCCCGGCAGCCACAACTGGCCGCCCAGCTCCAACCGCCGCTGCCAGAAAGCCCGTTGGGGGCCATGCTCGGCGAAGATGCCGACCTGGCGCGCCAGGCACCGCCCAGAGCGGAGCTCTCGCCGCGAGCGCAGGCCTTGAGCCAGGAGTTGACCCAGCTCGAGTTCGGCACCTGGTTCGAGTTCGTCAGCAATGGCCAGAGCCGTCTGCTCAAGCTGTCCTGGTTCAGCCCGACGACGCACAACTACATGTTCGTCGACCATCAGGGCCAGCGCGTCGCGGTCAAACCGTTGACCCTGCTGGCCTGCGAGATGGAACAGGGCCTGGCGCGTATCCTTCCTCCCGAGCATGCCACGCCCCTGATGGATCGTGCCCTTACCGCCATTTACCGGGTGCTGCAGCGCTTCACCGGGCGCGCGGCCGAGCCTCGTTAGCAGGCCGTTGAAAAGCGTAGGCGAGGCAGCCAGTGCAAGGCAAAAACAGGCGAAAAAGCGGAGTTTACGAGTTGTAAATGAGCATTTTGAGCCTGTTTTTAACGCAGCAATGGCAACGTACGACTGCAGGGATGCAGGAGGTAGAGCGACGCAGGAAGCCAAAGCCGAGATAGTTTTTCAACAGCCTGCTAGGAGCCCGCATGCAAGAACGTCGCCGACACAGCCGTCACGGCACCGAGCTGCAACTGGAGGTCTTCGATCTCGATACGGGGCTGCGCCTGGGCCGTGTCGTCGACCTGTCGATAGATGGCTTCATGCTGTTCAGCGACACCCCGCTGGCAGCCGACGCCGTCTGGCAATGTCGCCTGGTGTGCCAGGCGGGCGCCGAGCGGCTCGATGAGGTGCGACTGGGCGCCGATTGCCTGTGGAGCCGGCCAGGGGCGGACAACCAGCATTGCTGGGCAGGCTTTCATATCATCGACCTGGCCGAAGATCAGGCCCGAGCGCTGGCGAGCCTGCTGGCCAGGCTCTGAGGACGCAGGGTAAGCCGTGCGCAACAACTATGATCCCCGCAATCGGTGCGCACAGCGCACCCTACGAGGCTGAGCCAGCCACACTCCTCCACAACGAAAAACGGAGCCCGCAGGCTCCGTTTTTTATGACCGACGCTTATTGCGCCAGCTTCTTGTAACGCACGCGGTGCGGCTGCGCGGCGGCGTCGCCCAGGCGCTTCTTGCGGTCGGCCTCGAACTCGGTGTAGTTGCCCTCGAAGAAACTGACCTTGCCATCGTCCTCGTAGGAAAGGATGTGAGTGGCGATACGGTCGAGGAACCAGCGATCGTGGGAAATCACGATGGCAGCGCCGGGGAAGTCCAGCAGCGCTTCTTCCAGCGCACGCAGGGTTTCCACGTCGAGGTCGTTGGACGGTTCGTCGAGCAGCAGCACGTTGCCGCCCTGCTTCAGGGTCAACGCCATGTGCAGGCGACCGCGCTCACCACCGGAGAGATCCTTGACGAACTTCTGCTGATCGGCGCCCTTGAAGTTGAAGCGGCCGACGTAACCACGCGACGGCACCTCGTAGTTGCCCACCTTGATCATGTCGAAACCGTCGGACACCTGTTCCCACACGGTCTTGTTGCCTTCGAGCTGATCGCGGCTCTGGTCGACGCTGGCGATCTGCACGGTTTCACCGATCTCGATGGTGCCGGAGTCCGGCTGCTCCTTGCCGGTGATCATGCGCAGCAGGGTGGACTTGCCCGCACCGTTACCGCCGATCACACCAACGATGGCGCCTTTGGGGATGCTGAAGGACAGGTCGTCGATCAGCACGCGATCGCCGAAGGACTTCGAGACGTTATGGAAGTCGATGACCTTGTCACCCAGACGCGGGCCAGCCGGGATGTAGATCTCGTTGGTCTCGCTGCGCTTCTGGAATTCCTGCGATTGCATTTCCTCGAAGCGCTGCAGACGCGCCTTGGACTTCGACTGACGAGCCTTGGCGCCCTGGCGTACCCACTCCAGCTCGGCCTTCATGGCCTTGGCGTGCGAGGCCTCGGCCTTGGCTTCCTGGGCCAGGCGGTTGGCTTTCGATTCCAGCCAGCCGGAGTAGTTGCCCTCGTAGGGAATGCCGTGGCCGCGGTCGAGTTCGAGAATCCAGCCGGCGACGTTGTCGAGGAAGTAACGGTCGTGGGTAATCGCTACCACGGTGCCGGGGAAGTCGTGCAGGAAGCGCTCCAGCCAGGCCACCGAGTCGGCGTCCAGGTGGTTGGTCGGTTCGTCCAGCAGCAGCATGTCGGGTGCCGACAGCAGCAGGCGGCACAGTGCCACACGGCGCTTCTCGCCACCGGACAGGTGTTCGATCTTGGCGTCCCATGGCGGCAGGCGCAGGGCATCGGCGGCGACTTCCAGCTGACGCTCCAGGTTGTGGCCATCGGAGGCCTGCAGGATGGCTTCGAGCTTGGCCTGCTCGGCGGCCAGCGCGTCGAAATCGGCATCCGGTTCGGCGTAGGCGGCATACACCTCATCGAGACGCGCCTGGGCCTGTTTGATCTCGCCTACCGCTTCCTCGACGATGTCGCGCACGGTCTTGCTCGGGTCGAGCTGCGGCTCCTGCGGCAGGTAACCGACCTTGATACCGGGCATCGGCCGGGCTTCGCCGTCGATCTCGGTGTCGACGCCGGCCATGATGCGCAGCAGCGTGGATTTACCGGCACCGTTGAGACCCAGTACGCCGATCTTGGCGCCCGGGAAGAACGACAAAGAAATGTCCTTGAGAATTTCACGCTTCGGCGGGACGACCTTGCTGACCCGATGCATGCTATAGACGTACTGAGCCATGAGAACCTGACTTGAATAAAAAGAGTGAAAACGCTGCGCGAAGGCTACAATGTGCAGAAATTTCAGCAGCCTGAGGCGGCGAACGCCACCTGGGTATCGCGCGGATGATGCACGGGCCGATGCAGCCCGTGTGCGTCGCAAAGCTACCGGAATGTGCCGGGCAGGGCAAACCCATGCTCGGCTTCGCACTGGCACTTCGCCACATTTATAGGCATGCTAGCCCGCTTGCACGCTGCTCGCGTTCTCTCCTTACCGCTCAGCCGTTGTCAGTAGCAGGTCCACCAGACGTGTCGATGCCCCCAACACCGCCTTCATCGTCGCCGGGAGAAGCGCAACCCAGACGCCGCGAGCCATTGCGACGCGCCCTGATCGTGCTGGTGCTGGCCATGCTCGGCCTGCTCGCCTGGCAGTTGCTGCAGGAACATCAGCAGCTTCTCGATAACCAGCGCCGCCTGAGCCAGCACTACGCCAGCCAGCTCGCCCGCCATCTGAACCAGAACATGCGCCTCAAGGCCCGCTCGGCCCAGGCCATCCTGCAGGGCAGCGACGACAGGGCGCAGAACCAGCCGCTCGGCGCGGAACAGCTCGGCGCACTGCATAGCCTGTTCCCGACGCTGAGTGCGGTGGTTCAGCTCGATGCCGAAGGCCAGCAACTCGATGCCGAGGCGCCGGCGCGCAACGACCTGCCGTTCATCCGCAGCCTGCAACTACGCAGCGGCAAGGCGCCCTATCATTACGCCCTCAACCCCTACGACAGCCAGGTGCTCTACCTGCTGCTACGCCAGCCGGACGCAGGCATCAGCGTGCTGTGCCTGAGCAGCAGTGCGGTGAGCCAATGGCTCGGCGAAACCGGCCAGAGCGATAACGACTGGCTGCTGGAAGATATCGCCAGCCGCCGCGTACTGGCCCGTGCCAAGACCTTCGCAGCGGCCCCGCCGCTGCTGTCTCAGGTTACCGCCCAGGAGCATGCCAGCAGCCTGCAGTTCTTTCCCCTGGAGGGCAGCGACTGGCAACTGCGCACCCTGTTCGATTCCGCGCAGATCAGCCGCCAGCTCATGCCGCTCCTCGCCGGCAAACTCCTGCTGTTCGGCCTGCTGGCCCTGCTGACGCTGATCGCCCTGCATGGCCTGCAGCGTGAACGGCGTAGCCTGCAGCGCCTCAATGCCGAGTCACGGCGCTCGTTACGCCAGGCCGCCAGCGCCCTGGCGGCGGTCGAAGAGTGCATTCTGGTGACCCAGACCGATGGCACGTTGAACTATCTCAACCCCAAGGCCGAACAGGTCTTCGACCTGGACAACAAGGCCGCCGGCACTACCCACCTGCTGGATCTGCTGCCCGATCTCGCCCCCCTGCTGCTGATCGGCTCGCAACAGGCCTGCAACATGGCCGCCGAACTGGTACGTCTGGAAACCCCTGGCCGCGTGCGGCTGTTCGCCGTGACCCGCAACGACATCAGCGACGGCTCCCGGCTTGGCGGCTTCGTCTGGGTGCTGCGTGACGTCACCGACGAACAGCAGGCCATGCGCGTGCTGCAGGAAACCCGGCGGCGCTATCAGGACATCTTCGAGGGCACCGGGGTCGCCCTGTGCGTACTCGACCTCTCGGAGTTGCGCAGCTTCCTCCTACAACAGCGCATACGCGACGCCGCCGGCCTGCAACGCTGGCTGGCCGCCAACCCGGAGCATCACGCGCAACTGCTGCAGAACCTGCACATCACCGAAGCCAACCAGGTGGCACTCAACCTGCTGGGCGCCAGCACCACCGAGCAGGCGTGGCAGCAGCTCTTCGAGAGCGCCGCGATGGGCACCGATGACCTGCCGTTCAGGCTGGCCGTGGCCATAGCCGAGGGCCCCAACCTGGTTGAGCTGGAAACCCAGCTCGTCACCCGCCAGGGCCTCAAGCGTCACGTCTGGCTGGTGCTGCGCCTGCCCGAGATGATCCAGGACTACCAGGCGGTGACCCTGAGCATCAGCGACATCACCAGCCGCAAGCGCATCGAGCTGTCGCTGATCGAGCGCGAGCGCTTCTGGTCCGAGGTGGTGCGCTCGGTGCCCGACCTGCTCTACGTGCATGACCTGCAGAACAAGCGCGTGCTGTTCAGCAACCACAGCCTGGGACTCAAGCTGGGCTACAGCAGCGATGAACTCAAGGCCATGGACGATGACTTCTGGGTGGAGGTGCTGCACCCCGACGACAGCGACTATTACTGGCGCATCCGCAACCTGCAGAAGGTGGTGGGTGACGGCATGCTGCTCGAATCCGTGCTGCGCTGGCGTCACCGCAATGGCCAATGGCGCTGGTTCAGCATTCGCGAACAGGCCCTGGCGCGTGACGAGCATGGCCGGGTCAGCCGCCTGATCGGCGTGGCCAAGGACATCACCGAACAGATCGAACAGAACCAGTCGCTACGTGACAGCGAACAGCGCTATCGCCTGCTGGCCGAAAGCATCAGCGACGTGATCTTCTCCACCGACAGCAGCCTCAAGCTCAATTACGTCAGCCCCTCGGTGGAGCCGGTGCTGGGCTACACGGTGAACTGGATGATGAGCCACGGCTTTCAGCGCCTGGTGGCCAACCCGCAGCAGCTCAAGGGCCTGAACCTGTTGCTGGAACGCATCCGCGATGCGCTGGACGAACGCTCACGCCTCGACCGCCTGCGCGAGGAACTGCCCGACCAGCTCTTCGTCTTCGATTGCCTGCGCGCCGATGACCACAAGATTCCGGTGGAACTGCGCGTGGTGCTGATGTGGGACGAGAACGGCCGCTTCGAGGGGCTGCTCGGCGTGGGGCGCGACATCAGCCAGCAACGTCGAGCAGAAAAGGATCTGCGCATGGCCGCGACCGTGTTCGAGCACTCCAGTGCGGCGATCCTGGTCACCGATCCGGCCGGCTACATCGTCCAGGTCAACAAGGCCTTCAGCCGCATCAGTGGCTACTCCGCCGGCCAGGTGCTGGATCAGCTACCGAGCATGCTCACCGCCGACCGTCAGCAGGCCTCGCACGTGCAGTACATCCTCGGTCAGCTCAACCAGCGCGGTAGCTGGGAGGGCGAGGTGTGGCTCAAGCGCCGCGTCGGCGAGAACTTCCCGGCCTGGGTCGGCATCACCGCCGTGCAGGACGAGGAAGGCGATCTGGTCAGCTACGTGTGCTTCTTCAGCGATATCAGCGAGCGCAAGGCCAGCGAGCAGCGCATCCACCGCCTGGCCTACTACGATGCCCTGACCCACCTGCCCAACCGCACCCTGTTCCAGGATCGCCTGCACAGCGCCCTGCAGCACGCCGAGCGCAATGACGATTGGGTGGTGCTGATGTTCCTCGACCTCGACCGCTTCAAGCCGATCAACGACTCCCTCGGCCATGCCGCTGGCGACCGCATGCTCAAGGACGTGGCCGTGCGCCTGTCGGCCTGCGTCAACGGCGACGACACGGTGGCGCGCATGGGTGGTGACGAGTTCACCCTGCTGCTGCAACCACAGAACAGCCGCGAGGGGGCGCTGACGCGCGCCATCCACGTCGCCGAACAGATTCTCTCCAGCCTGGCGCGCCCCTTCGTGCTCGAAGGCCGCGAGTTCTTCGTCACCGCCAGCATCGGCATCGCCCTCGCGCCCCAGGATGGCGACGAGCTGAGCCAACTGATGAAGAACGCCGACACCGCCATGTACCACGCCAAGGAACGTGGCAAGAACAACTTCCAGTTCTACCAGGCGGAAATGAACGCCAGCGCGCTGGAACGCCTGGAGCTGGAAAGCGACCTGCGCCATGCCCAGGAACAGGGCCAGTTCGTGCTGCACTACCAGCCGCAGTTCTCCGGCGATGGCCAGCGCCTGACCGGCGTCGAATCCCTGCTGCGCTGGAATCACCCGACCCGAGGCCTGGTGCCGCCCGACCAGTTCATTCCCGTGCTGGAAGAACTCGGCCTGGTGGTGCAGGTCGGCGAGTGGGTGCTGGAGGAGGCCTGTCGCCAGCTCAAGCGCTGGCACGAAGAGAAGATTCGCATCCCCAAGGTCTCGGTCAACCTCTCCGCGCGTCAGTTCGCCGAAGGCGATCTGGCCAACCGCATCGCCGCCATCATCGACGCCATCGGCATCCCACCCGCCTGCCTGGAAGTGGAACTGACCGAGAGCATCCTGATGCGCGACGTGGCCAGCGCCATGCAGACCCTCAATGACCTCAAGCGCCTGGGCCTGTGCATCGCGGTGGACGACTTCGGCACCGGCTACTCGTCACTGAACTACCTCAAGCAGTTCCCCATCGACGTGCTGAAGATCGACCGCAGCTTCGTCGACGGCCTGCCCGATGGCGAACAGGACGCGCAGATCGCCCGCGCCATCATCGCCATGGCCCACAGCCTGAGCATGATGGTGATTGCCGAAGGCGTGGAGAGCCAGGCGCAACTGGACTTCCTCCGTGAGCACGGCTGCGACGAGGTGCAGGGCTTCCTGCTGGGACGGCCGACGGCAGCCGCCGAGCTCGGCGAACAACTCAGCGGCAGGACGCTGTTCATGCTTGATTGAAGCTGCAAGCTGCAAGCTACATGCTGCAAGACGGATGGCCGCCCCCTACAAGCTGCAAGCGAATCAGTCTGACTTCTGGCGCGCTTCTACTTGAAGCTTGCAGCTTGAGGCTTGTAGCTGCTCTTGAGCCGCTTTCGTCCGTCTCATGACCGACCTTCATATGCCTTTTTGCGACCCTTGCGGTAGAATCCGCCCCCTCTCTCATTCGCCTAGCTGATTTTCAGGGGACCGCCATGTTCAGCCGTGATTTGACCCTCGCTCGTTTTGACGCCGAACTCTTTGCCGCGATGGAGCAAGAAGCTCAGCGCCAGGAAGAGCACATCGAGCTGATCGCCTCGGAAAACTACACCAGCCCGGCGGTGATGGAAGCTCAGGGCAGCGTACTGACCAACAAGTACGCCGAAGGCTATCCGGGCAAGCGCTACTACGGTGGCTGCGAATACGTCGACGTGGTCGAGCAGCTCGCCATCGACCGCGCCAAGGAGCTGTTCGGCGCCGACTACGCCAACGTCCAGCCGCACTCCGGCAGCCAGGCCAACAGCGCCGTGTACATGGCCTTGCTGGAAGCCGGCGACACCGTGCTGGGCATGAGCCTGGCCCACGGCGGCCACCTGACCCACGGCGCCAGCGTCAGCTTCTCCGGCAAGCTCTACAACGCCGTGCAGTACGGCATCGACGACCAGGGCCTGATCGATTACGACGAAGTCGAGCGCCTGGCCGTGGAACACAAGCCGAAAATGATCATCGCCGGCTTCAGCGCCTACTCGCAGGTGCTGGATTTCCCGCGCTTCCGCGCCATCGCCGACAAGGTCGGTACCTATCTGTTCGTCGACATGGCCCACGTCGCCGGCCTGGTCGCCGCTGGCGTCTACCCGAACCCGGTGCCCTTCGCCGATGTCGTCACCACCACTACCCACAAGACCCTGCGCGGCCCGCGCGGTGGCCTGATCCTGGCGCGCAAGAACGAAGAGCTGGAGAAGAAGTTCAACTCCGCGGTATTCCCGGGCGGCCAGGGTGGCCCGCTGGAACATGTCATCGCCGCCAAGGCGGTGTGCTTCAAGGAAGCCCTGCAGCCGGAGTTCAAGGCCTACCAGGCCCAGGTGATCAAGAACGCCCAGAGCATGGCCCAGGTGTTCATCGACAACGGCTTTGAGGTGGTGTCCGGCGGCACCCAGAACCACCTGTTCCTGCTCTCGCTGATCAAGCAGGACATCACTGGCAAGGATGCCGACGCCGCCCTCGGCCGCGCCTTCATCACCGTGAACAAGAACAGCGTACCGAACGACCCGCGTTCACCGTTCGTCACCTCCGGCCTGCGCATCGGCACCCCGGCAGTGACCACTCGCGGCTTCAAGGAAGACGAGTGCCGCCAGCTCGCCGGCTGGATCTGCGAAGTGCTGGCCAACATCGGCAACGACGAAGTCGAAGGCCGCGTGCGTGAGCAGGTCAAGGCGCTGTGCGCGAAGTTCCCGGTCTACGGCAACTGAGGCTACGCCCTCAACGAAGAAGCCCGCCAATTGGCGGGCTTCTTTTTGCCTGGAATTTGCCTCAGGCCGGTTGTTTCACATAGCGCGCCAGTTGCGCGTCGCGGCTCATCACATCCAGAGTGGCGGCCAGCACCTGCTCGCTGGTGGCGTCGGCCTGGCTGAAGATGGTGCCGAAGTTGTCGTGAGTCACCTTGGCGAAATGCGCGCGATCCTTGGCTTCCACCCCCAGCAGGGTGGCATAGGCATCCAGCGCCTCGCCCTGGCCCATGGCCATGTCTTCGGCGATGGAGTCGAGCATGCCGTTCATCGCCAGCATGGAGCGGCCGTTGTAGCCCAGCGCGCCGCTGGTATCGCAGCCGTTGGTGCCGGAGGTCATGCCGAAGGTGGCATTACCCGAGGTGCCATTGGTGGTAGTGGCCAGGAAGTGCGGAGCCATGCCACGCTGGCCCTCGAACAACATGTTGCCCCAACCGCAGCCATTGCCCCCTGCCGCATCGGCGAAGGCACCGACGCTGGCCATGCTCAGCACACCAAAGATCAAACCCTTGCTCAGAAGTCGCTTGTCCATATTGTCGCTCCGCAATATCGAGTAATAAAAACCGCACCAACAGCTTTGGCGAGACTTGCCCAACTGTCAAACAATTGAAAGAACTACTCGTACCCTTGTGCACAAATTCACAACGCGTTCGGCAGCCTTGACTATAGTTGTGAGAAATCTGAATCGGAGTTCCAGCATGAGCGATACAGCCAACGAGCGTCGGCGCTTCCAGCGCATCGCTTTCGACGCCCCCACTGTCCTCGTGCAGGGCGAGCGGCGTTGGGAGGTGGTGCTGCACGACCTGTCGCTGAAAGGCCTGCTGGTGGAGCAACCCGCCGACTGGGACGGCGATCCGGAGCAAGGCTTCGAGGCATTGCTGCAACTGAGCGACGGCACGCCGGTGAAGATGCAGGTCGCGTTGACCCGCACCCAACCAGGTTTTCTCGGCTTCGTCTGCCACCATATCGACCTGGAGTCGATCAGCCACCTGCGCCGCCTGGTGGAGCTCAACCTCGGCGACGAAGAGCTGCTGGAGCGCGAACTGGCGGCACTCGGCAGCAAGGCCTGAAGCCGCTTGGCTCAGCCGGGCTGGGTCAGCTCGGCGAAGCCCTGGCGAATCTCCTGTTCCGGTAGGTCATCACCGATGAATACCAGCACGCTTTCGCGTGCTTCGTCGGCGCCCCACTCGCTGCCCCAGTCGAAACTGTACAAGCGCAACACCCCCTGGAACACCAGGCGTTGCGGCTCTCCCACCACGGCCAGCACGCCCTTGTAACGCAGCAAGGCGTTGCCGAAACGCGCCAGCAAGCCTTCGATGAAGGCGCTGAGGCGTTGCGGGTCGATGGCCTCGGCACTTTCCAACACCAGGGTCTGGATACGATCCGGCTTGTTCGCCACAGGCGCCAACGGCCGCAGCATCAAGCCGCGCGTCGGTTTGGGCTCGAAGTCGAAGCCGCGCAGGTCAAGCAAGGTAGCGAGCGCGATGCGGCCATGCTCGACCACCCGGATCGGCGCACGCCGGTTGATCCGTTGCAGCCGTGCCTGCAAGGCCTCGACGCTGTCAGCAGCGGCAAGGTCGGTCTTGCTCAGCAGGATCAGATCGGCAAAGCCAACCTGGGCCTGGGCGATGGTTTCGCTCAGGTGGCGCTCGGCGTTGACGGCATCGACCAGGGTGACGATGCCGTCGAGCCGATAGCGCTCGCTCAGTTCCGGTGTGGACAGGAAAGTCTGCGCCACGGGCGCGGGGTCGGCCAGGCCGGTGCATTCGATCACCAGGCGCTCGAAGGCCAGTTCGCCCTTGTCGAGCTTCTCCAGCAGCAGCAACAAGGCCTTCTCCAGCTCGCCAAGGATCGAGCAGCACAGGCAGCCGTTGGCCAGGGTGACCAGCTTCACCGGGTCGTCACCGAGCAACTGTCCATCAATGGGCGCGGCGCTGAATTCATTCTCGATCACCGCCAGGCGCAGCCCATGCTCGGCCTTGAGCATATGGCGCAGCAAGGTGGTCTTGCCGGCCCCGAGAAAGCCGGTGAGCACGGTGACGGGAATAGCGGCTGGTGACATGCGGTGAGTCCTCGCGAGGGCGTCAACATTGAAGGTTCTGCGCATTTTAGGGAGGGGAATGCTTGGTTGATACCGGATTGGCAAGTTTGTGTGAGTGCGTGGATGTTTTCGGCGCTCAAGCTGCTTATCGGCGTTCTGCTGATGTCTTTGGTTTCGCCCTCCCGGGCGAGTCACTTTTGGGGCAAAAGTAACCAAAACCTCCGCCCTTTCATCCGGCCCTCGC
>NZ_JBQLIX010000065.1:0-18283 GCF_052156495.1 Pseudomonas sp. NCHU5216
TCTGGAACGGCGATGGAGTGAGCGAACCCTCGCGAAGCGAGGGCCGGATGATCGGGCGGAGGGTTTTGGTTACTTTTACCCGTAAAAGTGACTCGCCCGGGAGGGCGAAACAAAGAACATCAACAAAAACGCGGCAATTCGGAACAGGCCCCCGGGACAACCAACACGAAACACAAACTTGCCAGTCCGGTATCAACACTGAAATTCCCGAGTTCCCGCAAAGAATCCTTTCAACGGCCTGTAGCCCTCGTCAATCAGTCAGAATCGCTGAACTCTCATCCCAGCTCCGTATCCATTGACCATGTGTCCCGACTGTCGGCGGGGCAGCGGCAAGGGGAATGGAAAATGACTGAAAACAAGATGACGCAGCCCCTGCGGGTAAAACTCACGGCCTGGGTGGCCGGAGTCCTGGGTGTGCTGATGGCGCTCGGTGGCGCTTATCTGGCGTGGCTGGGGGGCTCCTGGTACTACCTGCTCGCCGGTCTCGGCCTGCTGGCGGTGGCAGTGTTGATCCGCCGGGGTAGCCGCGCAGGGCTGTGGCTGTACGCTCTGTTGCTGCTGGCGAGTCTGGCCTGGGCGATTTACGAAGTGCGTTTCGACTGGTGGCAACTGGCACCGCGCATCGACCTGTGGTGCGTGTTGGGGCTGTGGCTGCTGCTGCCATGGATCAACCGACATATCGCCCCCGAACGCTCCTGGCGCGATGGCGCCAGCGTTCTGCTGGGTATCGGCCTGCTGGCAGGCGCGGGCATGGCGGGCTATTCGCTGACTCAGGACTATCATCGCCTGGCAGGGCGCTTCGAGGCGCCGCGCATGGCCGTCGCCGCCACGCCAAGCACAGCTTCGGCCAGCGACTGGACGGCCTATGGTGGCTCGGCGCAGGGTGACCGCTACAGCAGCGCCGCGCAGATCACTCCGGACAACGTCGGGCGCCTGAAGAAGGCCTGGGAATTCCATACCGGCGATCTACCCGGCGAGGGCGACCCCAAAGAGCTGACCAACGAGGTGACGCCGCTGAAGATCGGCGACAACCTGTTCATCTGCACCCCGCACAGCATCGCCATCGCCGTGGATGCCGATACTGGCGAGGAGCGCTGGCGCTTCGACCCGGCGATCAACCGCCAGGCCGAGTACTACCAGCACATGACCTGTCGTGGGCTGGCCTATCACGATGCCAGCGCCTATGCCGCGCCCGCGCCTGAGGCCTCGCCGGCTGCTGCCGAAGCGGCGCCGGCTCGCTGCACCCAGCGCCTGTTCCTGCCCACCAACGACGCCACCCTCTATGCCCTCGATCTGCACGATGGCAAGCCCTGCGAGGATTTCGGCGAGGGAGGCAAGGTCGACCTCAAGGTGGGCCTGGGTGAAGACGCCCTCGGCGTCTACCTGCCCACCTCACCGCCGGTGGTGACCGAGCACCTGGTCATAATCGGCGGTTCGATCACCGACAACGGCTCGGTGGATTCGCCGGGTGGGGTGATCCGTGCCTACGACGTGAACAGTGGCGAGCTGGTGTGGAACTTCGACCCCGGCCGTCCAGACGCCACCGAGCCGCTGCCGGCCGGTGAAACCTACGTGCGCAGTACGCCCAACTCCTGGACCATCGCCACGGCGGACGAGGCGCTGGGCCTGGTGTACATCCCCATGGGCAACCAGACGCCCGACCAGTGGGCGGTGCAGCGCAGCCCCGAAGCCGAGCGCTTCACCGCGACCCTGGTGGCCCTCGACCTGGCCACCGGCAAGGTGCGCTGGGAGTTTCGCACGGTCAACCATGACCTCTGGGATCGCGACCTGCCGTCGCAGCCGACGCTGATGGATGTCGAGGGCCCCGATGGCCCGGTGCCGGCGATCATCCAGCCGACCAAGCGTGGCGACCTCTATGTGCTCGACCGGCGCAACGGCCAACCCATCGTGCCGGTGAACGAGCGCGCAGTGCCGCAGGGCACGGTGGAGGGTGACTTCACCGCAGCGACCCAGCCCATCTCGCAGCTCAGCTATGCCCCTGACGAACCCCTGCACGAACGCGATATGTGGGGCGGCACTCCGTTCGATCAACTGGCCTGCCGTATCCAGTTCCACCGCCTGCGCTACGAGGGCGATTTCACCCCGCCGTCGGAGCAGGGCTCGTTGATCTACCCAGGCAATGTCGGCGTGTTCAACTGGCCGTCGGTGGCGGTCGATCCGCAGCGGCAGATCCTCTTCGGCGCGCCCAACTACCTGGCGTTCGTCTCACGCCTGGTCAAGCGCGAGGAAGGTGATCAGGCCCGCCATGGCAACAGCGAGGTCGGCCTGCAACCCAATCGCGGCGCGCCCTACATGGTCAGCCTGGAGCCCTTCCTGTCGCCCCTGAATCTGCCGTGCCAGGCGCCGCCATGGGGCTACGTGACGGCGGTGGATCTGCGCAGCATGGACAAGGTCTGGCAGCGCAAGAACGGCACCAGCCGCGACAGCGCGCCCCTGGGCATTCCTCTGACGGTTGGTGTGCCGAACCTCGGTGGCCCGCTGATCACCGGCAGCGGCCTGGGCTTTCTCAGCGGTACCCTGGACTACTACCTGCGTGCCTACGACCTGCGCAGCGGCGAGGAGCTGTGGAAGGGCAGGCTGCCGGCCGGTGGCCAGGCCACGCCGATCAGCTACGTGTCGGGCAAGACCGGCAAGCAGTACGTGGTGGTGATGGCCGGCGGCCACGGCTCGTTCGGCACGCGCATGGGTGACTCGCTGGTGGCCTGGACGCTGGAGGGTGAGGACGAGGAATGAGTGCTGTCCATGATCACTAGGCTTCGCTCATCGCCGCCATGGCCACCGAGGCGGCGGCGGTGCGCGTCTCCACCCCCAGCTTCACGTAGACATGCTCCAGATGCTTGTTCACCGTGCGTGGGCTGAGGCCGAGGATGTCGCCGATGTCGCGGTTGGTCTTGCCGCAGGCCACCCAGCGCAGCACCTGCACCTCGCGCTCGGTGAGCTGGAAGCGTGCCGACAGGCGGGCATGCGCGGTGGCGTCGTCGAGGCTCAGGCTGAGCGGTTTCGAGGCCGCCCGCGCGGCCTGCAGGACACGCGCGGTGCGCAGGTGCGAGGCGACGCGGGCAAGCACTTCATCGGGGTTGATCGGCTTGGTCACGTAGTCGATACCGCCAGCCTCGAAGCCTTGCACCACATGTTCGCTGTCGGTCAGCGCGGTCATGAACAGCACCGGGATGTCGGCGCTGCTCGGTTCGGCCTTGATCCGCCGGCAGGTCTCGAAGCCATCGAGGCCCGGCATCATCGCGTCGAGCAGAATCAGGTCGGGGCGCCGCCGCTGGATGCGCGTCAGCGCGCTGGCCCCATCCAGCGCCACCAGCACCATGTAGCCAGCATCGTCGAGGGCGTCGGAGAGCAGGGCGAGGTTGTCCGGCGTGTCGTCGACGATGAGGATGATGCCGCGTTCGCTGGGCAGGCAGGCTGGCATCCTCGACTCAGTCGTGTGGAGCGGCGCATTCATGTTCGGCCTCCTTGAGTTGGCGGTTGAGCTCGTCGAGCTGGAAATTCTTCAGCAGCACGCGCAGGGCAGCAGTGAAGCTGGCGCAGGCCGGCTGGCGCTGATCGATCTCGTCCAGGCGTTGCTGCAGGCCGCGCACGTAGCCAAGGGCGCCCAGCTCGCGCAACGCTTGTAGGTCATCGCTGCCCGGCAGCACCAGGGCCTGGGGCGGCGGCGTGGGTGGCGCGGTGCTGCGGTGCAGCCAGCTCAGGCCGAGCTGCTGCTGGATGCGTTCGAGCAACTGCGGGGTATGCACGGGCTTGGCCAGGTAATCGTCGCAGGAGGCGGCGACGCTGCGCTCGCGGTCATCGGTGAAGGCGTTGGCGGAGATGGCGATGATTGGCGCCGGGCACTGGGTGTTGCGGCGGATCAGGCGGCTGGTTTCCCAGCCATCCATCTGCGGCATGGACAGATCCATGAGGATCAGGTGCGGGTTGTGCAGCGCCACCTGGCGGATCGCCTCCTGCCCGCTGGCCGCCTGGATCACCTCGAAACCCAGCGGTTCGAGCATGCCGGCCAGCACCCGGCGATGTTCGAGGTGGTCGTCCACCACCAGGATCAGCCGGCGTTCACCCTGATAGCCGACGATGTCGTGCTCGACATGCACCACCGCCTGCGGCACACGCACTTCGGAGAGAAACAGGCGCACCTGGAAGCGCGTGCCCTGGCCCGGCTGGCTATGCACCGACAGCTCGCCGCCCATCAGTGCGGTGAGCATGCGGGTGATGGTCAGGCCGAGGCCGACGCCGTTGTCCTGGCGCATCAGGTCGCCGCGCTCGAAGGGCTGGAAGATGCGCTCGATCTGCTCGGCGGCGATGCCGACGCCGGTGTCGATGATCTCGAAGGTGGCGGTTTCGCGCATGTAGCCGACCCGCAGGCGCACCTCGCCGCGTTCGGTGAAACGCACGGCGTTGCCCAGCAGGTTGATGAGGATTTGCCGCACGCGCTTCTCGTCGCCACGCACCACTGCCGGCATGCGGCCAATGCAATCGAGGCGAAAGTGCAGGCCCTTTTCTGCCGCCTGCGGGGTGAACATGCGTTCGAGCTGGTGAATGAACTCCGGGAAGGGGATTTCCGCCAGTTCCAGGTGCAGCTTGCCGGCTTCGATCCTGGCCACGTCGAGCAAGCCATCGATCAGTGACAGCAGGTGCGAGCCGCTGCGCAGGATGGTGGCCAGGGCATCCTGATACTGCGCCGGCATGGCGGCATCGCGCTGCAGAATCTGGGTGTAGCCGAGGATGCTGTTGAGCGGCGTGCGCAGCTCGTGGGACAGCCCGGTGACATAGCGGCTCTTCGCCGCGTTGGCCGCTTCCGCCGCTTCCTTGGCCTGCTGCAGGGCTTCGTCTGTCTTGCGGTGCGCCTCGATCTCCTGCATCAGCAGCAGGGTCTGGCGATCCGACTCCTCCTGCGCCACGCGGCGGCTTTCACGGGTCAGCACCAGCCACCAGGCGAGCATGGCGGCGAACAGCGAGAGGGTCAGGAAGGCCTTGAGAAAGGCCTGGAACAGCGTCTGGCGCATCTCCGGTTCATGGGTCGGCAGGCCCAGCGACACCTGGCTGTAGATCAGCGCCAGGGCGCCGGAGAGCAGCAACACCAGCAGGCTGAGCAGGCCCAGGTATTGCGCCAGACGGCTGTGCAGGCGGGCGATGGTGCCCCGTGGAAATACCCAGCCGACGAAGTCGTCGAGCTGATCGGCCAGGCGTGCACGGGGTTTGCAGCGATCCTCGCAGCGGGCGTCGAGCGAGCAGCACAGCGAACAGATCGGCGCGCCGTAGGCGGGGCAGTGGGCGGTGTCGGGCTCCTCGAAGCGGTTGCTGCACAGGCAGCACTGCACCATGCCGGCCTCGGCGTAGGGGTAGAGCAACTGCGGCTGGCGCTCGCGGGCGATGTAGTAGCGCCCGCCGGTGAGCCAGGCCAGCAGCGGAGCCAGGACGAAGGCCGAGCCCAGCGCCACCACCGGCGAGGCCGCCTGCGCCAGGGCGCCGAACAGTCCCGCATGGGCCAGCATCGACAGCAGCGAGGCGATCAGCATGGCGCCGACGCCCACCGGGTTGATGTCGTAGAGGTGCGCACGCTTGAATTCGATGTACTTGGGCGACAGGCCCAATGGCTTGCTGATCACCAGGTCGGCCACCAGCGCGCCGATCCAGGCGATGGCGATATTGGCGTAGAGGCCGAGCACTTCCTCGATGGCGTCGAATACCCCCAGCTCCATCAGCATCAGGGCGATGGCCACGTTGAACACCAG
The DNA here is from genome assembly GCF_052156495.1 of Pseudomonas sp. NCHU5216. Classification (NCBI taxonomy): domain Bacteria; kingdom Pseudomonadati; phylum Pseudomonadota; class Gammaproteobacteria; order Pseudomonadales; family Pseudomonadaceae; genus Pseudomonas; species Pseudomonas sp. NCHU5216. Next base: position 5,760 of record NZ_JBQLIX010000065.1, read on the forward strand.
CCAGACCACGCGGCCCGGATGGCTGTGGGTGATGCGGGCGAAGAAGTTCGACCAGGCCAGCGAGCCGGCATAGGCGTTGGTGACGTTGATCTTCACCTGGCTGACGATGACGAACAGCACCATGGCCGCCAGCGCCCATTGCGGCGAGGCGAACACGTAGTTGAAGGCCACCAGGTACATCTGCGTTGGCTCGGCGGCGCGCTCCATGGGGATCTCGTGCTGCAGGGCGAGAAAGGCCAGGAAGGCCCCGGCGAGCATCTTCAGGGCGCCGGGGATGATCCAGCCGGGGCCGGCCAGCAACAGCGCCGTCCACCAGCGCACGCGGTTGGCACGGGTCTTCTCCGGCAAAAAGCGCAGGTAGTCGACCTGCTCGCCGATCTGCGTCACCAGGGCCAGGGCCACGGTGCAGGCGGCGCCGAAGTGCAGCAGGTTGAAGCTGCCGGGATCACCTTCGCGGCCAGCGAAGCTGGTCCAGTCCGACAGGGCCTCGGGGTTCTTGGCGATGACGAACACATAAGGCAGTACCAGCAGGAACAGCCACAGCGGCTGAGTCCACATCTGCAGACGGTTGATCAGGGTGATGCCGTAGGCCACCAGCGGAATGATGATCACCGAACAGACCACGTAGGCCAGGGCCAGCGGCATGTCGAAATACAGCTCCAGAGCCAGCGCCATGATCGCCGCTTCCAGGGCGAAGAACAGGAAGGTGAAGCTGGCGTAGATCAGCGAAGTGATGGTCGAGCCGATGTAGCCGAAGCCGGCGCCACGGGTCAGCAGATCCATATCCAGGCCGGAGCGGGCGGCGTAGTAGCTGATGGGCAGGCCGGTGAGGAAGATCACCAGGCTCACCGCGAGCACGGCCCACAGGGTGTTGGTGAAGCCGTAGGACAGCGCCAGGGCACCGCCGATGGCCTCCAGGGCGAGGAACGACACGGCGCCCACGGCGGTATTGGCGATGCGCAGTTCCGACCATTTGCGGAACGACCTGGGGGTGAAGCGCAGGGCGTAGTCTTCCATGGTTTCGTCGGCGACCCAGGAGTTGTAGTCGCGGCGAATCTTGATGATGCGCTGGGTACCGGTTGGCTGCACGGGAGAAGTCCTGCTGGCGTTATCGGTTGAGACCCTCCCTGGGGCACCTCTAAAAACTACCTACGTTGCCATCACTGCGTTAAAAACAAGCTCAAAATGCTCATTTACAACTCGTAAACTCCGCTTTTTCGCTTGTTTTTGCCTTGTGCTGGCTGCCTCGCCTACGTTTTTAGAGGTGCTCCCTGGCGGGCTGATGCTGGCGCTTTGCAATTGCAACTTCCAGTGCAACTTCCATGCCCCGGCTCGGCGAGCCCTCTGCCGCGCGCGCGAGCTTCTGTCTGCCTGGTTGCTTGCGGGCCAGCTTGCACCAGGCTGGCGCGCGGCGCTGTACGTCAGATGACGTATGCCCTTACGTCATGCTGCGTATACCCCGCCTGCCGGGGCAAACGCATCCTAGCTGCGAAGCCGGCGTGGTTCGGCACGAATAACCAGCACAGGAGCACGACCATGGATTCTCAACCGATTCGACTTCTACCGCGCCGGTTGGCGCTGGGGGCTGCGGCGCTGTCGCTGCTGGCCGCCAGCCTGTTCGGCCAGATGGCCCATGCCGAGGTCAACAGCACCGGCCGGGCGGTGACCGACAGCGAGGTCACGGTGGGCATTCTGCATTCGGCCACCGGCACCATGGCCATCTCCGAGACCGGCTCGATCCAGGCCGAGCGCCTGGCCATCGAGCAGATCAACGCCAGCGGTGGCGTGCTCGGTCGGCAGATCAAGGTCATTCAGGAAGATGGGGCTTCCGACTGGCCGACCTTCGCCGAGAAGGCGCGCAAGCTGCTGGTCGGCGACAAGGTGGCGGCGGTCTTCGGCTGCTGGACCTCGGCCTCGCGCAAGGCCGTGCTACCGGTGTTCGAGAAGGAGAACGGGCTGCTCTACTACCCGACCTTCTACGAGGGCCTGGAGCAGTCGAAGAACGTCATCTATACCGGCCAGGAGGCCACCCAGCAGATCCTCGCCAGCCTCGACTGGGTGGCCAAGGAGAAGGGCGCCAAGACCTTCTACCTGATCGGCTCCGACTACATCTGGCCGCGCACCTCGATGAAGATCGCGCGCAAGCACATCGAGAACGTGCTCGGCGGCAAGGTGGTGGGTGAGGAGTACTACCCGCTGGGCAACACCCAGTTCGGCTCGCTGATCAACAAGATCAAGCTGAAGAAACCTGACGTGGTCTTCGCCGCCGTGGTCGGCGGCTCCAACGTGGCCTTCTACAAGCAGATGAAGGCCGCCGGTGTGACCTCGGCCAAGCAGACCCTGCTGACCCTGTCGGTGACCGAGGACGAGCTGCTCGGCATCGGTGGCGAGAACATGGAGGGTTTCTACGCCTCGATGAAGTACTTCCAGAGCCTGGACAACCCGAACAACAAAGCCTTCGTCGAGGCCTTCAAGGCCAAGTACGGCCAGGACGCGGTGATCGGCGACGTGACCCAGGCCGCCTACCTCGGCCCCTGGCTGTGGAAGGCCGCGGTGGAAAAGGCCGGCAGCTTCGATGTGGACAAGGTGGTCGCCGCCTCCCCGGGCATCGAACTGACCACTGCGCCGGAAGGCTACGTCAAGGTGCACGAAAACCATCACCTGTGGAGCAAGACGCGCATCGGTGAAGTGCAGAAGAACGGCCAGTTCAAGGTGCTCTACGAGTCCGACCTGATCGAACCCAACCCCTTCCCGGAAGGTTATCAGTAACAGCAGCGACGAGCGGCAAGCCTCAGGCGGCAAGTGGAGCGGGCTCTGCTTGCGGCTTGAAGCTTGAGGCTTGCAACTTCTTTTGAGGGGGCTTGTATGGAATGGCTATCGGAATTCGGCGCCATCGCGGCCATGCAGGGGTTCAACGGCTTGTCCGTGTTCTGCGTGCTGCTGCTGATGGCCCTGGGGCTGGCGATCATCTTCGGGCAGATGGGGGTGATCAACATGGCGCATGGCGAGTTCCTCACCATCGGCGCCTACACCACCTTCGTGGTTTCGACACTGACCGAGCAGTATGCCCCGGCCTTCGGGCCTTACTACTTCTTCCTCGCCATCGTCCTTTCGTTCTTCATCGCCGGCGCCATCGGCTGGCTGGTGGAGTGGGCGATGATCAGCAAGCTCTACCAGCGCCCACTGGACACCCTGCTGGCCACCTGGGGCCTGTCGCTGGTGATGCAGCAGGGCTTTCGTTCGATCTTCGGCGCTCGTGAGGTCAGCGCCACCCTGCCGGAATGGCTGATGGGCTCGTGGAACCCCACCGAGGCCATCGATATTCCGCGCAACGGCCTGTTCGTCATGGGCCTGACCGTGCTGCTCACCGCGTTGCTGTTTCTCATGCTGTACCGCTCGCGCTGGGGCCTGCAGGTGCGCGCCACCATGCAGAACCGAGTGATGGCGCGCTCGGTCGGCATCAACACCAAGCGCGTCGACCGCATGACCTTCGCCCTCGGTTGCGGCGTGGCCGGTGTGGCCGGCGCGGCCTTCACCACCATCGGCTCCACCGGGCCGACGGCGGGTTCGTTGTATATCGTCGACACCTTCCTGGTGGTGGTCTTCGGCGGCGCCTCCAGCCTGCTCGGCACCATCGCCTCGGCATTCGGCATTGCCCAGGCGCAATCGCTTCTGGAGTTCTTCACCAGTGGTTCGATGGCCAAGGTGCTGACCCTCTCCGCCGTGGTGCTGATCCTGATGATGCGCCCGCAGGGGCTGTTCTCCAGCAAGGTGCGCAAATGAACAGTCACTTTCAACCTACTGCGCGCTCCATTCGTTACGGCTCAAAGCGACTTTTTGCATGCAGGGGGGGTTACCGATGAATCCGACACTCGACAAACTGCTCGGCGGCAAGCAGGGGGCCATCGGTCTGGCGCTGCTCGCGGCGCTGATCCTGGTGGTCTTCCCGCTGGCGCTGGATGCCTTCCGCCTGAACATGGTGGGCAAGTACCTGACCTACGCCTTCGTCGCCGTCGGCCTGGTGCTGTGCTGGGGCTATGGCGGCATCCTCAGCCTGGGCCAGGGCATCTTCTTCGGCCTCGGCGGCTACTGCATGGCCATGTTCCTCAAGCTCGAGGCCTCCGACCCGGAGAGCACCAAGATCCAGTCCACCCCCGGTATTCCGGACTTCATGGACTGGAACCAGATCACCGAGCTGCCACTGTTCTGGGAGCCCTTCCACAGCCTGAGCTTCACCCTGATCGCCGTGGTGGCGGTGCCGGTGCTGCTGGCACTGGTGATCGGCCTGGCGATGTTCAAACGCCGCGTCGGTGACGTGTACTTCTCCATCGTCACCCAGGCCATCGCGCTGATCCTCACCGTGCTGATCATCGGCCAGCAGGGGCTGACCGGCGGGGTCAACGGCATCACCGACCTGCGCACGCTCAAGGGCTGGGACATCCGCAGCGACGAGGCCAAGCTGATCCTCTATTTCGTCAGCGCGGCGTTGCTGATCGGCTGCATCCTCATCGCCCGTTTCATCATCGCCTCCAAGCTCGGCCGTCTGCTCCTGGCGATGCGTGACAAGGAGGAGCGGGTGCGCTTCTCCGGCTATGACGTGGCCAGCTTCAAGATCTTCGTGTTCTGCGTCGGCGCGGCCTTCGCCGGCATAGGCGGGGCGATGTTCACCCTGCAGGTGGGCTTCATGTCACCGAGTTTCGTCGGCATCGTGCCGTCCATCGAAATGGTCATCTTCGCCGCCGTCGGCGGGCGCCTGTCGCTGCTCGGTGCGGTGTACGGCGCGCTGCTGGTGAACTTCGGCAAGACCTATTTCTCCGAGAGCTTCCCCGAGCTGTGGCTGTACCTGATGGGCGGCCTGTTCATCGTCGTGGTCATGTACTTCCCCAATGGCCTGGCCGGCCTCTGGGACAGCCACGGCAAGCGCTGGCTGGCGCGCCTGCAGCGCAAACCACAGGCCCGCATCGCCGAGCAGCCAGCGGCCAGGAGCAGCACCGCGAGCAAACAACCCGCCCCCGAACTGGAGAGCACGCCATGAGCCAACCCAGCGGTTTCCAGATGCCCAAACCGGTGCTGGCCATCGAAGGGCTGACCGTGTCCTTTGACGGCTTCAAGGCCGTGGATGACCTCAACCTGTACATCGACCGCAACGAGGTGCGGGTGGTGATCGGCCCAAATGGCGCCGGCAAGACCACGGTGCTCGACCTGATCTGCGGCAAGACCAAGGCGACTGCCGGCAGCATCCAGTTCGAGAACCGCGAGCTGACCCGCATGCGCGAGTACGACATCGTCCGTGCCGGGGTCGGGCGCAAGTTCCAGAACCCCTCGATCTACGAAAACCTGACGGTGTTCGAGAACCTGGAAATGTCCTACCCGGCTGGGCGCAAGGTGTTCGGCGCGCTGTTCTTCAAGCGCACGCGCGAGGTGATCGAACGGGTCGAACAGGTGGCGCAGGAGATCATGCTCGGCGAGCACCTGCATCAGCAGGCCGACCTGCTCTCCCACGGGCAGAAGCAGTGGCTGGAGATCGGCATGCTGCTGATGCAGGACCCGCAACTGCTGATGCTCGACGAGCCGGTGGCCGGCATGAGCGTGTCCGAACGGGTGGCCACGGCCGAGTTGCTGGGGCGCATCAGCCAGGGCCGTTCGGTGTTGGTCATCGAGCACGACATGGAGTTCGTCAAGAGCATCGCCCACCGAGTCACCGTGCTGCACCAGGGCAAGGTGCTGGCCGAGGGCAGCATGGACGCGGTGCAGAGCAACCCCAAGGTGATCGAGGTGTATCTCGGCCATTGATCCGCCGAGCCCGCCACCGACCGTAGGGCGCGCTGTGCGCACCCGGCGAGCGAGCCGCGTAGCCCGGATGCAATCCGGGACCTGTTCAGACCGGAGGGTGCGCCATGCGCACCGCCTATGTTGGAGTGACAAGCATGTTCCAGATCAGCAACCTCGCCTCCGGCTACGGCCAGAGCCAGATTCTTCACGGGCTCAACCTCGACGTGGCGAAGCAGGAAATCGTCGCGGTGATGGGCCGCAACGGCATGGGCAAGACCACCCTGTTCAAGAGCCTGATGGGCATACTGCCGCAGTGGGGCGGGCAGATCAGCGTCGACGGCAAGGAGGTGTCGACGCTGGAAACCCATCAGCGGGTGGAGAGCGGCATTGCCTACGTGCCCCAGGGGCGCATGATCTTCCCCAGCATGACCGTGCTGGAGAACATCCAGACCGGCCTGCCGGCCAGCGCCGGTGGCAAGGTGCCGGACGACCTCTATGCACTGTTTCCGGTGTTGCACGAGATGCGCCAGCGCAAGGGCGGCAACCTTTCCGGTGGCCAGCAGCAACAGTTGGCCATCGCCCGCGCCCTGGCCACCAACCCCAAGGTACTGCTGCTCGACGAGCCCACCGAGGGCATCCAGCCCTCGATCATCAAGGACATCGCCCGCAGCCTGAAGGAGATTCGCAATATGCGTGACCTGACCATAGTCGTCTCCGAGCAGGTGCTGTCCTTCACCCTGGAAATCGCCGACCGCTTCCTGGTCATCGAGAAGGGCCGCTTCGTGGTCGAGGAAAGCCGCGACAAGGTCGACGAGGCCAGTATCAGTCGTTATCTGTCGGTGTGAGGTTTTTGCCCTCTCCCCCAACCCCTCTGCCATTAATGGGAGAGGGCAGTGATTCCCGCTTTACGGTCGCTGTGTTCTCCATGCAGCGGCCGCTTTTTCGCGCCTGCGAAAAAGCCTACAGGCCCTGTGGCCGTTGGCTTTAGCAACATACGTCATCCAACGTATTGGCCGATTTTTCGGCGCGTTCGAGACTGGCTGCGTACCCCGGCAAAGGCCGGCATCCCTCACAGGTGTTATGGAGCTCCGTCATGACCGATACGCTGATCAAGGTCGACCTCAATCAAGCTGCGACCGCTAACGAGCAGGTGCACAACCGTTGGCACCCGGACATCCCCATGGCCTGCTGGGTCAACCCGGGCGATGACTTCATCCTTGAAACCTACGACTGGACCGGCGGTGCCATCAAGAACGACGACGACGCCAGCGACGTGCGCGACGTCGACCTGTCCACCGTGCATTACCTGTCCGGCCCGGTGGGGGTGAAGGGCGCCGAGCCGGGCGACCTGCTGGTGGTGGATCTGCTCGATATCGGCGCCAAGCAGGACATGCTCTGGGGCTTCAACGGCTTCTTCTCGAAGAACAATGGCGGCGGTTTTCTCACCGACTATTTCCCCTCGGCGCAGAAGTCGATCTGGGATTTCGAGGGCATGTTCACCAAGAGCCGGCACATTCCCGGCGTGCGCTTCGCCGGCCTGATCCACCCGGGGCTGATCGGCTGCCTGCCGGATCACAAGATGCTCGCCGACTGGAACAAGCGCGAGCAGGCGCTGATCGACAGCAACCCGACCCGTGTGCCGCCGCTGGCCAACCCGCCGTTCGCCAGCACCGCGCACATGGGCAAGATGACGGGCGAGGCGCGTGACCTGGCCGCCGCCACCGGGGCGCGCACCGTGCCGCCGCGCGAGCACGGCGGCAACTGCGACATCAAGGATCTGTCGCGTGGCTCGAAGATCTTCTTCCCGGTCTATGTCGACGGCGCCGGCCTCTCGGTGGGCGACCTGCACTTCAGCCAGGGCGACGGCGAAATCACCTTCTGCGGCGCCATCGAGATGGCCGGCTGGGTGCACATGAAAGTGGAACTGATCAAGGGCGGCATGGCCAAGTACGGCATCAAGAACCCGATCTTCAAGCCCAGCCCCATCGTGCCCACCTACAACAACTACCTGATCTTCGAGGGCATCTCGGTGGACGACGAGGGCAAGCAGCACTACCTCGACGTCAACCTGGCCTACCAGCAGGCCTGCCTCAACGCCATCAACTACCTGACCAAGTTCGGCTACTCGCCGGCCCAGGGTTATTCGCTGCTCGGCTCGGCGCCGGTGCAGGGGCATATCAGCGGCGTGGTCGACATTCCCAACGCCTGCGCCACGCTGTGGCTGCCGACCGACATCTTCGAGTTCGACATCAACCCCAGCGCCAGCGGCCCGACCAAGTTCCTCGACGGCAGCATCGACCTGCCCATCGCCTACGACAAGTGATGCATTGAACCCCTCTCCCGCTTGCGGGAGAGGGGCAGGGGAGAGGGGGTTTTTTATCTTTTCGAGGTATCGCCATGCCCATCTACGAATACGACTGCCCAAGCTGTGGTGATTTCACCCTGCTGCGGCCAATGGCCGAGCGTGACCAGCCCTGTGCCTGCCCGCACTGCGACACTGCCAGCGAGCGGGTGATTCTCAGTGCGCCGGGCCTGGCCAGCATGGCTGGCAGCCAGCGCCGTGCCCATGAAGCCAACGAGCGCAGCGCCCACGCACCGCAAAGCCTCGAAGAGTACAAGGCCAACCGCAAACACCCGGCCGGTTGCAGTTGCTGCGGCCCGAGCAAGCCGGTCGAGCGCACCAAGGCCAACCCCCACGGCCTCAAGGCCAGCCCCTCGGCACGGCCCTGGATGATCAGTCACTAAAAGCAGCTGCAAGCGGCAAGCGGCAAGCGGCAAGCGGCAAGCGGCAAGCAGGGCGCGCTCTTGCTTGAGGCTTGCAGCTTGCGGCTTGAAGCTAAGGAGTTCTTTCATGCGTCATGGTGATATTTCCAGCAGCCCCGATACCGTCGGCGTTGCCGTCGTCAACTACAAGATGCCGCGCCTGCACAGCAAGGCCGAGGTGCTCGACAACGCGCGCAAGATCGCCGAGATGATCAAGGGCATGAAGCTCGGCCTGCCCGGCATGGATCTGGTGGTGTTCCCCGAGTACAGCACCATGGGCATCATGTACGACAAGGACGAGATGATGGCCACCGCCGCCAGCATCCCCGGCGAAGAAACCGCGATCTTCTCCGCCGCCTGCCGCGAGGCCAAGACCTGGGGCATCTTCTCGCTCACCGGCGAGCGTCACGAAGAGCACCCGCACAAGGCGCCGTACAACACCCTCGTCCTGATCGATGACCAGGGCGAGATCGTGCAGAAGTACCGCAAGTGCATTCCCTGGTGCCCCATCGAGGGCTGGTATCCGGGCGACCGCACCTACGTGTCCGCAGGCCCCAAGGGCATGAAGATCAGCCTGATCATCTGCGACGACGGCAACTACCCGGAAATCTGGCGCGACTGCGCGATGAAGGGGGCCGAGCTGATCGTGCGTTGCCAGGGCTACATGTACCCGGCCAAGGATCAGCAGGTGCTGATGGCCAAAACCATGGCCTGGGCCAACAACTGCTACGTGGCGGTGGCCAACGCCACCGGCTTCGATGGGGTGTACAGCTACTTCGGCCACTCGGCGCTGATAGGCTTCGACGGTCGCACCCTGGGCGAGTGCGGCGAAGAGGAAATGGGCATTCAGTACGCCCAGTTATCCATCTCGCAGATCCGTGATGCACGCGCCAATGACCAGTCGCAGAACCACCTGTTCAAGCTGCTCCATCGTGGCTACACCGGCGTCTACAACTCCGGCGATGGCGACAAGGGCGTGGCGGATTGCCCCTTCGAGTTCTACCGCACCTGGGTGCTGGATGCGCAGAAGGCCCAGGAAGATGTGGAGAAAATGACCCGTTCGACCGTTGGCGTGGCCGATTGCCCGGTGGGCGAGTTGCCGCATCCGGGCAAGGAGCGGGTGGTGTAGGGTGCGCCGTGCGCACCATGAGAACCATTGGTGCGCACGGCGCACCCTACGGGTAGCTGTCTCATGCCTTTTGCCAACGACCTGATCGACAGCAACCGCGTGCGCCTGGAGGATCAAGGCGTTACTCGGCTGCAATCGCGCTTCCTCTTCGAGCCGGCTGCCGTGATGGCCCTGCTGCGCTCACGTATCGTCGGCCAGGACGCCGTGCTGGCGCAGGTCGAGGCCATGCTCAAGGTGGTCAAGGCCGATATCAGCGAGCGCGAACGGCCACTGGCGGTCAACCTGTTCATGGGCCCGACCGGCGTGGGCAAGAGCGAGATCGTGCGCTTGCTGGCCCAGGCCATTCATGGCCGTGCCGACGCCCTGTGCCGCATCGACATGCACACCCTGGCCCAGGAGCACTACGCCGCTGCCTTGACCGGCGCACCTCCCGGTTACGTCGGTAGCAAAGAGGGCACCACGCTGTTCGATGCCGAGGCCATCGCCGGCAGCTTCGGCCGCCCCGGTATCGTGTTGTTCGACGAGCTGGAGAAAGCCAGCCCCGAAGTGCTGCGCAGCCTGCTCGGCATTCTCGAACATGGCCGCCTGACGCTGACCGCCGGCAGCCGCACCCTGGATTTTCGCAACAGCCTGATCTTCATGACCAGCAACCTCGGTGCGCAGCAGGCGCAGCGCTACCATCAGCGTTTCACTCGCGGTTGGCGGCGCTGGCTGGGCCTGGCTCCGAACGGCGAGGCGGCACTGCTGGAGCAGGTGCTGCACGAGCGCTTCGAGCCGGAATGGCTCAACCGCCTCGACCGCATCCTGGTGTTCGAGCGTGTCGACGAACAATGGCTCGAAGCGTTGCTGGACATCGAACTGGAAAAGCTCAACCAGCGCCTGAGTCGCCAGGGCCGCTCGCTACATGTGGAGCAGAGCGCCCGCACCTGGCTGTGTCGCGAGCATGACGTGCGCTTCGGCGCTCGTGCCCTGGCACGCCGAGTGCGGACCGAACTGGAGCCGGCGCTTGCCGAATGCCTGCTGGGTGACCCGGCTGCGACTCGGCTGTGCTGCCGCGAAGAGCAGCAGATTCTGCAAGTAACGCCTTGCTCTTCGTAGGCCTCGGTCGGCCTGTGTGGCTCAGGTTGAATCGCGCGAGCCGGGTTTCGCTTCCGCTGTGGGCACAGCGGCTGGCTTGAGCTTTTCCAGCACCTGCTGGGCGAGCGCCTGATACAGCGGTACGGGTGAAATACGCGCCGACACGGCACTGGCGAGCAGGCTGGCCGCGAGAATCGGCAGCGCCATGTCCTGGCTGTGCGACAGTTCGATGGTGATGACCGTCGCCGTCAGCGGCGTGCGCGTGACCCCCGCCAGGTAAGCGGCCATGCCGAGCAGACCGGCGCTGTGCAAGGTGATGCCGGGAATCCATTCCACCAGCCATGGCGCGAAGCTGGCGCCCACGCTCAGCGACGGCGAGAACAGCCCACCGGGAATGCCGGCCAGGTACGACACCACGTTGGCGAGGAACTTCCAGATGATGAAAGCGCCGTCGGTTTGCGGCGCGTCCTCGAGCAGCGCGCGGGTTTCTTCGTAGCCGGTGCCGAACACATGCTGCCCTGAGCACAGCCCGAAAAAGGCCAGCAGCAACCCGCAGACGGCGGCGAAACGCACGGGCCAGCGTGCCTGCCAACGGCCGATCACGGCCAACGGGCCAGTTTTCGCCGGCAGTACCAGGCGGCAGTAGGCACCACCGAGCAAGCCGCCGAACAGACCGCAGACCAGCACCGCCACCCAGGCTTCATTGAACGGCAGGCTGGCACTGAGCTCGCCGAAATAACTGTACGGGCCGAGCAAGCCCAGGGTGAGCATGCCGCCGATCAGTACGGCCGTGAGGATCACGCCGTTGAGGCTCTGCTCGAAGCGCGGGCTGAGCTCCTCGATGGCGAACACCACACCGGCCAGTGGCGTGTTGAAGGCGGCAGCGATCCCGGCGGCGCCACCGGCGATGATCAGCCCGGAGCCGGCATTCTTCGTTTGTAGACCCAGGCGCCGACCGAAGGTATACATCAGCGCCGCGCCGATATGCACGGTGGGCCCTTCGCGCCCCACCGAAGCCCCGCAGAGCAGGGCCACGGCCGTCATCAGCATCTTCGCCGCGGCAATGGGCAGATCCAGCACGCGGTTGCGAAAGCGGCTGGAAGACTTGTGCAGGGTGGCGATCACCTGGGGAATGCCGCTGCCTTTGGCCTCCCTGAGCCGGCCCTGAGTCGCCCAGGCGAGCAGGGCAAAGCCTGCCGGCGTGACCAGCCAGGGCCACCATTGGCTGTGCGAGAGCAGGCGGGTGAACAGCGCGTAGGCGTGGTCGGCGATCCAGGCAAAGGCCAGGGCCGCGAGGCCGACCAGCAACGCCCCGAGCCAGAAGGCCAAGCGCTGGCGCAGAGTGCGCTGGCGCCGATGGCGCAGGCGGTGACGGAGCTTGTATGAATGTTGGGCTGAGGCGGTTGTATCACTCGGGGCAGCCACGTGTTCGTTCCCTCTGGGCTGGACGTGCGAAGTGAAAGTGTACGCTTAACTGTATCGAAATATTTGGGGTTGGTTGTGGAGGGGGGCTGATGCCATGCGCAGCATCGACCTGTGCAAACCGCGCGAGCATGGATGCCCTGCCGGCATGAAGTCGCGGTGTTTGCAATGGAAAAAGTTTTTTCGCAGGCTTTCGGGAAAGTTGATACCGGACTGGCAAGTTTGTGTGTTACTTGGTGTCTGGACGCCGCTGCGGTGTGTTCAGAAACTCCTTGTTTCGCCCTCTCGGGCGACTCACTTTTCTTTGAAATCGGATTGCCGCCCAGCGCAAAGAAAAGTAAGCAAAAGAAACGCACCCCCG
>NZ_JBQLIX010000066.1:0-18068 GCF_052156495.1 Pseudomonas sp. NCHU5216
CTACCGCACTCGTGGTGGACGTGGTGGCGCGCCTTGGTGGCGGGTCGCGCCGCCTGGGCCCCGGCCGGCCCCCGCGGGGCGGGCCTCTGGAGCGACGATGGAGTGAGCGAACCCTCGCGTAGCGAGGGCCGGATGAAAGGGCGGAGGTTTTGGTTACTTTTGCGCCAAAAGTGACTCGCCCGGGAGGGCGAAACCAAGAACATCAGCAAAAACGCGGCTATTTGGAACAGACACAAGAATAGCTAACACCGTATTGCCAGTCCGGCGTCAATAATGATTTCCCCGAGATTCCGCGAAGAACCTGAAAGAAGCCCTGGCATCTTTCTATGTCGGGGCTCGGCCTTCCTGCTCCGTCTTATTTGGAGCAGGTACCTTGGCGGGCCAACTCCAGTTTTGCCACGTCTTCCTTGCCTTCCTTCTCGTCGACCAGTTCCAGGTTGGCGCCGCCGACGAATACGCCCATCTTGATGTACTGCTTAATGAAGTAGTTCTTGCCGCTTTCGGTCTTGACCAGCAGGTCGTTGGGGGAGAACTCGGATTCGGTGGAAATCTTGTGCTCCATGTCGCCCTTGACCTGCTCGTAGAAGAAGATCTTTGGAGCGGACTCGCCGATGCATTTGTCATCGACCCAGATGTCTTTCTTCAGCGAGGCACCTACGCCCGAGTTGCGGTAGATGTACAGGCCGGCATTGCCCGGCGCAGGGTCTGCAAAGCGCTTGGCGTCGGCAGAGACGTTCTTGTCTTCCATGGGAACCGAGGCGCACCCGGCTAGCAGTGATGAGGCAAAGGCTGCCAGGGCCAGTTTCTTCAGCATGATGACTCCGAATTTCGAGAGAGAATGACGGTGGCGCGGCGGGAGTGTTGGTCTGATTTCCAGCCTTACCGAGCGGTCGGATCACGGACTGGGCGGGGCTCGAAGGAAAGGTGACTGCCTTTGCACCTCGTTGCGTATGCTCGAATTCCGTTTCCTTGATGGCTTATTGCCATGCGGGAGAGGCGATAGCCTGTTGCCTGATCCCGGGCAAGAGTACTCGTTACTTCAGGCGATAGCGCATCAGATCGTCATGATTCAGCAGGCGAATGCGCCCCTCCGGCACCTGCTCGATGGCTTCGGCCAGGCTGGTGTTCACGCCCATTTCGCGGAAGTAGCTGGCCGGGCTGATGAAAGCGCGTGGGCCGGCCGTCTGGGCCAGTGCCGAGTCGCCATTGGCGAAGGGGGGGCGGCGCAGGGCCACGGCGCCCTTGATCGTGCGTTTCTTGCCCGCCGCCAGCAGGTAGATGCAACTGCCTTGGCACAGACCGTCGGACGGCACCAGCACCTCGAAGCCGGTTTCACGCAGCAGGCGCCCCATGCGCATGGCTTCCGGCGCGCTGCCGCCAAGGCTGTCGAGCAAGACGATCTTGCGCGCGAAGCTGCCTGGATTGGCACGTAGCCCCTTGAGCAGGGCTTCGTAATCGCCGGGCACTATCTCTTCGGAAACCTTCGCCGCCAACAGCCCGTCGTGGGCTTCGACGGTCACCTTGGCCTGGGCGTGCAGTGAGGTGAGAAGGGCGGTGCCGATCAGGCTGAGGCGCAGAAACTGGGCAATCATCGAATGGGTCATGGCGGTGGCTGGGGAGGCAGAAGATACCTGCGCGCGCACCGTCATGCACCTCTGGACTGTCAGTGCGTTGCGTGTTGCACGCGCCAGGCCCAGGCGAACAGCGCCAGGCCGCCGATGGCAGTGGCGGCGCCGATGTAGCCGGTGACCGTCCAGCCCATGCCAGCGCTGATGGCCAGGCCGCCGAGCCAGGGGCCGAGGGCGTTGGCGACGTTGAAGGCGGCATGGTTGGAGGCGGCCGCCAGGGTCTGGGCGCCGCTGGCGACGTCCATCAGGTGAGTCTGTACGGCCGGAGCCAATGCGATCATGGTGCCGAGGGCGAAGATCGCCGGCAGGATGCTCCACAGGCTGTGCGCGGCGAATGGGAAGACCAGCAGCACCAGGGTGCTCCAGGCCAGGATCCAGGCCACCGCACGCAGGCGTAGGCGATCGAACAGCCAGCCGCCGGCGCTGTTGCCGACGATGCAACCGGCGCCGAACACAGCCATGGCCAGGGGAATCCAGCCAGGGCCGACCAGGGTGACGTGAAGCAGGGTCGGCGCCATGTAACTGAACACGCAGAACATCCCGGCGAAGCCGATGGCGCCGATGCCCAGGGCCAGCCAGATCGGCGCGCGATTGAAGGCGCGCAGCTCGCCTGCCGGGCTGCTGCGCTGCTCGTTGGGATCGGCCGGCAGGAAGATCGCCACCATGGCGATGGTGGTCAGGGCGATCACTCCGACCAGAGCGAAGGCGTAGCGCCAGCTCATGAACTGGCCGAGCCAGGTGGCCAGCGGGTTGCCGATCAGAATGGCCACTGTGAGGCCGGCCAGTACCCGGCTGACCGCCTTGGCGCGTTTGTGCGGCGCAGCCATGGACGCGGCCACCAGCATGGCGACGCCGAAATAGGCACCGTGCGGCAAGCCGGCGATGAAGCGGAAGATCAGCAGCGGCTCGTAACTCGGCGCCACGGCGCTGGCGAAGTTGCCGAGGGCGAAGCAGCCCATCAGCAGCAGAAGCAGGATGCGCCTTGGCAGGCGTGCGCCGAGCAGGGCCAGCAGCGGCGCGCCGACCACCACGCCGAGGGCGTAGGCGCTGATCAGATGGCCGACCTGGGGTTCGCTGACGCCCAGGCTCTGAGCCACGTTGGGCATCAGGCCCATGATGGCGAACTCGCCGGTGCCGATGGCGAAGCCGCCGAGGGCCAGGGCGAGCTGAATGAGCAGGATCGCACCAGGCGACAGCGAGGTCGCGGCGCAGGGAGCAGGGTGGCTCATGGAAAACCTTGGATTGGGTGGAGCGGGGCGCCCGATTATATTCTCCCAGTGCCTTGCTTGGGTATTGGCGGCCGCTCTATTTCGGGCTTTGTGACGAATGGTCGAGGCTGTTCTGCGCCTTCACGTAGTCAACGAAGGCGCGCAGCGGCGCTGGCACGTGACGCCGGCTGTGGTAGTACAGATAGGGGCCCTCGAAGTATTGCCACCAGTCGTGCAGGAGGGGTTGCAACTGGCCACTGGTGAGATGCGCTGCAATGTATTCCTCGAAAGTGTAGAGGATGCCATGACCGGCACAGGCCGCGGCGATCAGCAGATCCTGCGAGGAACTGACCAGGCGACCCTCGGGCGCGATGCGCAAGGTGCGTCCTGCCTGCTCGAACTCCCACACGCCCAGCTTGCCGCTGGCGAAGCGGTAGCCGAGCAGGCGGTGCTCGCTCAGTTCGCTGGGGTGCTGCGGCGTGCCGTGGCGCTGCAGATAGCTGGGTGCGGCGACTGCCATGAAGCGCTGCCGACGCGGCCCGATGGGAATGGCGATCATGTCCTTGGCCAGACTTTCCTCGTAGCGAATGCCGGCGTCGTAACCGGCACCGATCACGTCGATGAAGGTATTGTCCATGTTCACTTCCAGCGCAATGCCGGGGTAACGCGCGAGAAAGCCGTCCAGCAGGTGCGGCAGGATATGCCGCGCGATGACCCCCGGCACGTGCAGGCGCAACGAGCCGACCGGATGCTGCGGGTCTTCCTGCAGGTCGTTGAGTGCGGCGTTGATCTCGTCCAGCGCCGGACGCAGGCGTTCCAGCAGCCGCGCGCCGATTTCCGTTGGCGTCAGGCCGCGCGTGGTGCGGTTGAGCAGGCGCACGCCCAGCTCCTTCTCCAGGCGCCGCACGCAATCGCTCAGTGACGAGGCCGACATGCCACGGCGTTGCGCCGCGACGCGGAAGCCACCGGCCTCGACCACGGCGGCGAACAGGGCGATATCGGAGAGGTTCGGTTGGCGCATGGGCGGCGGCCAGGCTATGGCGAAGCCCTGGATGATGCGGCGTCGTGGCGGGTTTGCCAATCCTGAAGGGCGCGCGCCTTTGACACACCGGGTAACTGTCCGCCTGGCCGTATACGCTGTTCGGCTTTGGACGGCTTATCGT
The DNA here is from genome assembly GCF_052156495.1 of Pseudomonas sp. NCHU5216. Classification (NCBI taxonomy): domain Bacteria; kingdom Pseudomonadati; phylum Pseudomonadota; class Gammaproteobacteria; order Pseudomonadales; family Pseudomonadaceae; genus Pseudomonas; species Pseudomonas sp. NCHU5216. The sequence continues at coordinate 4,000 of NZ_JBQLIX010000066.1, forward strand.
ACAGGCCGTCTGCCCGCACCCTATGTCCTGTAGCTGCGCCTGTCTGGCGCATCGAGTCAACGGACACGAGGAAGCGGTGATGAAAAAGAAAATTGCACCAGGCCAGGGCCATACGCGTCGTGATGCCCTGAAGTTGTTCGGCATGATGGGTGGCGGCCTGGCGCTGCATGGCTTGCTGGGCGGCATGCCCTCGGTGGCCTGGGCCGATGTGGCGCCGGACTGGCAGGCCAGTGACATGCCGTCGCTGAGCGGCAAGCGCATGTTGGTCACCGGCGGCAGCAGCGGCATGGGCTTCGAGGATGCCCTGGCGCTGAGCCGGGCGGGCGCGCAGGTGATCATCGCCGCCCGCAATGCGCAGCGCGGCGCCGAGAGCCTCGAGCGCATCCGGGCTCAGGTGCCGGATGCGCGCCTGCGTTTCGAGCAGGTGGATCTGGCTGACCTGGCCTCGGTACGCAACCTCGCCCAGCGTCTGAACGATGAGAACGATGCGCTGGATGTACTGATCAACAACGCCGCGATCATGGCGCCGCCGCAGCGCGGCGTGTCCCGGGATGGTTTCGAGCTGCAACTGGCCACCAACTTTCTCGGCCACTTCGCCCTGACCGGTCTGCTCCTGCCATCGCTGCGTCAGTCGCCTGATCCTCGCGTGGTGACGCTGGCGAGCATCGCCGTGAACCGTGGCAGTATCAATTTCGATGATCTGCAGTCGGAGAACAATTACAACCCCTATGCAGCCTATGCCCAGTCGAAACTGGCCTGCTTGATGATGGCGTTCGAGCTGCAGCGGCGCAGTCAGGCCAATGGCTGGGGCATTCGCAGTATCGCCGCGCACCCAGGGGTTGCCGTCACCGAGCTGGTCGAGCGTGGGCCTGGGTTGCAGAGCGAGTTCGGCCGCCAATGGGCGGAGGATCGCGAGGCTTACCACTCTGCCGCGCAGGGGGCGCTGTCGTCGCTGTTCGCGGCAACGGCTGCCGAAGCCGAGGGCGGCCGTTATTACGGGCCCACCGGCGAAGAGGAAAAACGCGGCCCGCTTGGCTTGGCCAGGGTACCGGCTGCGGCAGGGGACGCCGAGGACGCGGCGCGCCTGTGGTCGGTGGCCGAGCGCCTGACGGGCGTTCGCTACGGCTGAGTCATTACCCGTGCGCCAGGTGGGCGCGCCCCTTCGAGGAATTTTCCATGTCATCGTCAACCCTGTTGCAGCGCGTGGCCCTGGCCATCAACGCGCAGCGCGGCGAGCTGTGGCCAGCCCTGGCCGGCTTCGCCCTGTTCTTCTGCCTGTTCTCGGGTTATTTCATGCTGCGGCCGATCCGCGAGGCCATGGGCATCGTCTCCGGGGTGGAGAATCTGCAGTGGCTGTTCACCGCTACCTTCGTGGTCATGCTGGTGGCGGTGCCCTTGTTCGCCTGGTTGAGTTCGCGGGTGCCGCGGATTCATTTCATCGACTGGGTGTATGGCTTCTTCACCCTCAACCTGGCGTTGTTCGCCCTGGCGTTCTTCTCGGCGGCTGAGAGCCTGTGGCTGGCGCGCAGCTTCTACGTGTGGATCTCGGTCTACAACCTGTTCGTCGTGTCGGTGGCCTGGAGCCTGATGGCCGACGTGTTCGACAGCGAGCAGGCCAAGCGGCTGTTCGCCTTCATCGCTGCCGGTGCCAGTGTCGGTGGCCTGGTCGGGCCGGCGCTGAGTGCGTCGCTGGTCGGACTGCTCGGGCAGAGCGGCCTGATCCTGCTGGCCGCCGTGCTGCTGGCCGTGGCGCTGTCGCTCAAGCAGGTGCTGATGCGCTGGCGCGAGCAGGGTGGGGCGGGGCGGGCTGGCGCGGTGCAGGCGGAAAGCCCGCGGCGCCCGGTGCCGGGCAATCCGTTCAGTGGCTTGCTGCGGGTGCTGGCTTCGCCCTACCTGCTGGGCATCGCCGGGTTCGTCATCCTGCTGGCCACGGCCAGTACCTTTCTCTACTTCGAGCAGGCGCGCCTGGTGGCCGAGCTGTTTCCGCAGCGCGCCGATCAGGTGCGCGTATTCGGCATGATCGATTTCATCGTGCAGGGCGGCGCGCTGGTCGCCCAGGTGTTCATCACCGGGCGTATCGCCAGGCGTATGGGGGTGAGGGTGTTGCTGGCCTGCGTACCACTGTTGGTATGCATCGGCTTCATCGGCCTGCTGCTGATGCCGACCTTCGCCATGCTGGCGGCGCTGATGATCGTGCGGCGTATCGGCGAGTATGCCTTCGTGAGGCCGGGGCGAGAGATGCTCTTCGCGCCGCTGGATGCCGAAAGCAAGTACAAGGCGAAGAACTTCATCGACACCGTGGTCTACCGCGCAGGTGATGCCATCAGTGGCTGGTTCAAGAGCCTGCTGGACATGCTTGGCCAGGGTGCCTGGTTGGTGGCGCTGGTAGGTGCAGCCAGCGCAGCGCTGTGGGGGCTGCTTGGCTGGTACCTGGGCAGCCAGGCGGATCGCAAGGCGACCGAGCAGCGACTGCTGGCGACCCCATAACAGGCCGTTTGCTCAGTCGCGTGCCGGCGTGTTCAAGCCACGCTTTACCGCCGGGCGCGCGAGGAAGGCATCGAGCACACGAGCGACGTTGCCGAAGCGCTCGAACTGCACCAGTTCGTCGGCTCCGTAGAAGTCTACCAGGCAGCGTACCCAGGGCAGCACGGCGATGTCGGCGATGCTGTAGTCGCCCATGATCCAGTCGCGGCCCTGCAGGCGCTGGTCGAGCACGCCGAGCAGGCGCGCGGATTCGGCCACGTAGCGATCACGCGGGCGTTTGTCCTCGTATTCGGCGCCGGCGAACTTGTGGAAGAAACCGAGCTGGCCGAACATCGGCCCGACCGCGCCCATCTGCCACATCAGCCATTGCAGGGTTTCGTAGCGCGCCGCCGGTTCCTCGGCGAGCAACTGCCCGCTCTTCTCCGCCAGGTAGACGAGGATGGCGCCGGACTCGAACAGTGCCAGCGCCTGACCATTCGGCCCATTGGGGTCGAGGATGGCGGGAATCTTATTGTTCGGCGTCAACGAGAGGAATTCCGGGCTGAACTGTTCGTTGTGCTCGAAGCTGACCAGGTGCGGCTCGTAGGGCAGGCCGATCTCCTCGAGCATGATCGACACCTTGACCCCGTTGGGCGTTGGCAGCGAATAGAGCTGCAGGCGTTCGGGATCGGTTGCCGGCCATTTGTGGGTGATGGGGTAACTGGAAAGATCGGTCATGGGGGTTCCTTTCGCGGGGCGTTCAAGGTTCGCGGCAAGTGACGGGTCGGTTTCCATCAGAGGCCTGGCCGGGTTATGTTGCGTCCCTCGCATACAGCACAGGGAGCGCCTTCATGAGCCTGATGGGCCAGTACGATTCCGACAACATCTTCGCCAAGATCATTCGTGGCGAAGCACCTTGCTACAAGATCTATGAGGACGAAGATGTCCTGGCGTTCCTCGATCTGTTCCCGCAGTCCTATGGCCATAGCCTGGTGATCCCCAAGCGCGCCACGGCGCGCAACATCCTGGAGATCGATACGGACAACCTGGCCAAGATCATGGCCGCGGTGCAGAAGGTCGCCCGTGCCCTGGTGGACGAACTGCAGCCGGCGGGTGTGCAGGTGGCGCAGTTCAATGGCGCGCCGGCCGGGCAGACCGTGTTCCACATCCACATGCACGTGATTCCGCGTTTCGAGGGCGAGGGGCTCGGTATTCACGCCGCCAACAAGGCCGATCCGGCCGAGCTGGAGAAGCTTCAGGCGCGCCTGAGTCAGCGCCTGCAGGGATGATGGGCGAGGGCGCCGGCCGCGGCGCCACTCGGCTCAACCTTGCTGGCTGGTCTTGCCGCCCCATTCGAGGAAACGCACCTTGTGCAGTTCGCCCTGGCTGTCGCGGTACACCATGATGGTCGGCACCACGCCACTCTTGTTGGAGTTGTCGGTGCGTTCGAGCACGCTGGCGATATCCAGTTGCATGCCGTAGTGGTAGTTCTCCACGGCCAGCCCATGGCCGGCCTTGCCGGTGTCATCGGCGAACGCCATGGGAGCCAGGCTGGAAATGACGGCGGAAACGAAAGTGGCAATTTTCATCGGTGTTTCTCCATGGGTTGACCTGCACCCAGTGGTGCAGTGGCTAGGTTTCCGATGAAACCACTCGGCGCCGTCTGGCTGAAATCGAAGCCCTTGCTAGTGGGCATCATCCAGATCGATGAAACTTGCTCAAGGCATTGATCACGCCAATACTCATGGCGCACTCGAGACGCCCACGGAGGGCTACATGCGTTCGTTCCTTTTCGCTGTACCGTTGTTGCTGATGGCTGGTTGCTCCTCGTTTCGCGCCGATCCCGAGCACGTTCGTGCGGTGCCGCAGGATCGCCTGCTGGCCTTCCAGGAGGCCGAGGCGAGTAGCGCGCACATCGTGGTCACGCGTGACTTCGGCCTGATGGGGGGCGGCTGTTACGTCGCCATCGAGGTGGATCGTAAGGTTGCCGCGCGCATCGGTGTGGGGGAGGAGGCGAGCTTCCAGGTGCCGCCGGGCAGGCATATCGTCGGCATCACCCCGGATCGCATGGACGATACCCTGTGCGGCATGGGGCGCCTGCTGCGCGAGGTCGCCGTGCCGCTCGAGGCCGGGCAAACCCAGCATCTGCGCATCGTCAGCCAGAACAGGGGCGGCTTCGACATTCTGCTGGATGATCCCAGCCAGCGCTGATAGCGGAGATCCTTCGCTCAGGTCGAAGAGCTAGTGCTCGAACTCTTCGGCCATGAGCGCTTCCAGCCAGTCCATGAAGGCGCGTACTCGCCGTGGCAGGTGCGCCCCGTGTGGATGCAGCAGATGCACCGGCATCGGCGCTGCCACCCAGTCGTCCAACAGACGGAGCAGACGCCCACTCTGCAGGTGGCTGCGCATGCCGATCAAGGGTGCCTGGATGATGCCCAGGCCACCCAGGCAAGCGCCCTCGTAAGCGTCGATATTGTTCACCGTGACCCGCCCGGCCATGGCCAGGCGATGCAGCTTGCCGTTGCGCAGGTACTCGAAACCCTCAGGCCGGGTGCCGAAGGCAGTGACGTAGTGGATCAGGCTGTGCTGGGCGAGGTCGTCCAGGCTTTCGGGGGTGCCATGCGCGGCCAGGTAGGCCGGGCTGGCGCAGTTGACCATCGAGAGTTGGCCCAGGCAGCGTGCCACCAGGCTGTCGTCATCGACGGCACCGATGCGCAATACGCAGTCGAAGCCTTCGCGCAAGGGCTCTACGCGTCGGTCGCTGCACCCCAGTTCGATCTCCAGGGCCGGGTGTGGGGCGAGAAACTCCTGCAGGCGTGGCGCTACCAGGCGCCGAGCGATTTCCGTGGGCATGTCCACCCGCAGGCGTCCGCTCAGCCCCAGGGTTTCATGACGAAACATATGCTCCAGCTCGTCCATCTGCGCCAGCAGTTCACGGCCGCGTTGGTAGAGCGCCTGGCCGTCCTGGGTCGGGCGCACCCGGCGCGTGGTGCGGTGCAGCAGGCGGGCATCGAGCAGGCGTTCCAGGTCGCGAACCTGTTCCGACACGGTCGAGCGCGGCAACCCCAGGCTTTCGGCAGCCTGGGTGAAACTGCTCAGTTCGGTGACGCGCTGAAAGGTGCGCAGCAGTTCCAGCTTGTTCATCAAGGCAGCCCTCATTGTTCGCTGATGACGATCAGTATTTCCGGATTTGCTGGATTTATCACCATCCACGCCAGCAATAACCTGTGAGCGAACCTCATCAATCACCCCAGGAGATTGCTCATGACTCGCAAGATCGCACTCATCACCGGCGCCAGCCGTGGCCTTGGCCGCAGTGCTGCGCTGCACCTGGCCGCACAGGGCGTGGACATCATCGGCACCTATCGTAGCCAGGCCGACGAAGCACAGCAGTTGGTTCAGGAGATCGAAGCGCAGGGCGGCCGCGCCCTGATGCTGCAACTGGACGTCAGTGACAGCAGCCGCTTCGCCGCTTTCGCCGAGCGCGTCGCCCAGGGCCTGCGCGACACCTTCGCCAGCGAGCGTTTCGACTTTCTCATCAACAACGCCGGCATCGGCATTCATGCCGCGTGCAGTGACACCAGCGAGCAGCAGTTCGACGCGTTGCTGAACGTCCAGCTCAAGGGGCCGTTCTTCCTCACCCAGCGCCTGTTGCCGTTGCTGGCCGACGGCGGACGCATCGTCAATGTCTCCAGCGGCCTGGCCCGTTTCACGCTGCCGGGCTACGGCGCCTATGCGGCGATGAAGGGCGGCGTCGAGGTGTGGACGCGCTATCTGGCCAAGGAGCTGGGGCCACGTGGCATCAGCGCCAACGTGCTGGCACCCGGTGCCATCGAGACCGACTTCGGCCAGGGTGTGGTGCGCGACAATGCCGAGGTCAATGCCTTCCTCGCCAGTAACACGGCGCTGGGGCGGGTCGGTTTGCCCGATGATATCGGCGCCGCCTTCGCATTGCTGCTCAGCGATGCCGGGCGCTGGATCAATGGGCAGCGCATCGAGGCGTCAGGCGGCATGTTCCTCTGATTCGCCTGGCCGGCGTCGCAGTCTCACGGTCAGGTGCCGTTGCGCTTACAATCGGTGGGTCTGCACAGGGAGGCCGAGCCGATGGGATTACCGATAGCGATAGTGGGGGCGGGGACGGCTGGCCTGGCCAGTGCCATCTTCCTCGCCCGCCAGGGCTACAGCGTTCGCCTGCTGGAGCGGGTCGAGCATCTGCAACCGGTGGGCGCCGGCATCCTGCTGCAGCCTTCCGGCCTGGCCGTGCTGCAGCGCCTCGGCCTGCTCGCCGAATGCACCGCACTGGGGGCACCGATCAGCCGCCTGTATGGCACCAGTGGCCAGGGCCGCACCATTCTCGATACCCGCTATCACCACTGGCAGCCAGGCAGCTATGGTCTCGGCATTCACCGTGGCGTCCTGATGACGGCATTGCTCAACGCGGCGCAACGGGCCGGCGTGCAGGTGGAAAGCGGCATCAATGTCACGCGATTCCAGCAGAGTGCCACGCACGTTCGCCTGCTGGGTGAAGATGAACGACCTCTGGGTGATTTCGCCGCACTGATCCTGGCCGACGGCACACGTTCGACCCTGCGTGCACAGATGCAGGTTCGGCAGTGGGTGCGGCCTTATCCCTGGGGCGCGTTGTGGAGCATGCTGCCGATGCCCTCGGGGCTGGAATCCCATGAGCTGCGCCAGTGGTATCGCGGCTGCCGCGAGATGTTCGGCCTGATGCCCAGCGGCTGTACCCACCAGGCGCGTGATAGCGCCCTCACCAGCCTGTTCTGGAGCCTGCCATTGAGCGAGCACGACGCCTGTCGCGAGGCGGGGCTCGACGCCTGGAAGACGCGGGTACGGGCGCTCGCCGGTGACACAGCCGAGCCTTATCTGCAGCAACTGCACGACCCCGCGCAACTGACCCTGGCCGCCTATGCCGACGTGCGCATGCAGCGCTGGCACGATAACCGCGTTCTGGCCATCGGTGACTGTGCCCATGCCATGAGCCCGCAACTGGGGCAGGGCGCCAACATGGCGCTGGTGGATGCCGCCGCGCTGGCCGACGTCCTGGGCGCGAGCGATACGAGCGCGCAGCAGGCGCTGGACTGGTCGGCCATTTTCAGCCGCTACAGCGACGCCCGCCGTGATCACCTGTGCTACTACCGCCAGGCCAGTCGCCTGCTGACGCCGCTGTTCCAATCCAACAGCAGTGTCCTGGCGGTGCTGCGCGATATTGCCCTGACACTTGCCCGGCACAACCGCTTCGGCCGCCAGCATGCCGTCAGCACCCTGGTGGGGGCGCGCAGTGGCTGGTTGTGGTCAGGTGGGCAGAAACGCGATCTGCATGTCTGGACGGGGGAGCGGCAGGCGTGGGAGTAATGGCTCCAGGCTGAGGCCTGTCGTGCGCAGCAGGCCTCAACGATAGCGCTGGAGGATGGCCTCGAACTCGCCGTCCTGCTTCATCTGCACCAGCGCCCGCAGCAATGCCTGGGTCGGCACGTCCGGGTCGTCGCGGACGATGCAGGAAATCAGGTCGGCACTGATCTGCGCGAGCGCATGCAGGCGTTTCTCCTGCGGCAGGTTGCGGTTGAACCAGTCCAGGCTGAGCTGGCTGCTGATCGCGTAGCGATAACGGCCCGCCTCGAGTTTTTCCAGGGCCAGCTCCTGCGTGCGGGCATCTTCGCGGTGTATGTCGCCGTTGCTCAGGAGCGGCTGCAGAGGGGGATAGCTGAAGCCCAGCACCGTGCCCAGGCGCTCGCCCCGTAGCCGTTCCAGGCTGAAGTCGGGGTCGGCCTCGCGCGCGACGATCAGGTCGCGCTGGGTCATGAACGGCAGGCTCCAGATGTACTGATGATGTGAGCTGTTGAGCCAGTCCGGGTTGATGTAGCAGCGCACGTCGATGCCGCCCGTGACCAGCAAGTGTTGGATGCGCAAGCGCGGCAGTACCAGCATCTGCGCGCGGCGGCCGACCTTCTGCGCGAGGCGCCTCTGCAGGTCGTAGACGATCCCGCTGGAGGCCTGGCCATCGACGATTTTCATCAACGGCATGGCCCAGCTTTCGGCCACCGAGAAACGCAGTGGCCGTTGCTCCTGTGCGAGAGCCGCCAGGCTGAGCAAGAGCGAAGAGGCGAGAAGCAGAAGGCGCATGCCACTGCCGCGCAGGGTAAGAGGGAGCACCCTGCTCAAGCCGGCGCTGGCTCGAAACTGTCTGCGCGCGCCATTTGCCACATGCGCTGATAGAACTCGCCGCTGATCTCGCCACTGAGCAGCTCACCCGGTGCAAGGAACACGTGTTGCTGGGCGAACAGCTTGATCTCGCTGGCCGACAAGCGCTGCACCAGGTGCTTGGCATCGATCTGCTCGGGGTGGGTGAGGCCGGCGGCGGCGAGCATCTCGGCCAGCGCCTTGAGCGTGTTGCGGTGGAAGTTGTGAACACGCCGGGCCTTGTCTTCCACCACCAGGGCGCGCTGGCGCAGCGGATCCTGAGTGGCCACGCCGGTGGGGCACTTGTTGGTGTGGCAGCTCTGCGACTGGATGCAACCGATGGCGAACATGAAACCGCGTGCCGAGTTGGCCCAATCGGCGCCGATGGCCATTACCCGGGCGATGTCGAAGGCGCTGACGATCTTGCCGCTGGCGCCGAGCCTGATCTTGTCGCGCAGATTGCTGCCGACCAGGGTGTTGTGCACGAACAACAGGCCTTCGCGCAGTGGCGCGCCGATATGGTCGGTGAACTCCAGCGGCGCGGCGCCGGTGCCGCCTTCCTTGCCGTCGACGACGATGAAGTCGGGGAGGATGCCGGTGGCCAGCATGGCCTTGACGATGCCCATGAACTCCCAGGGGTGGCCCAGGCAGAGTTTGAAACCCACAGGCTTGCCGCCCGACAGCTCGCGCAGTTGGGCGATGAACTGCAGCAGTTCGGTAGGCGTGGAAAAGGCGCTGTGGCTCGAGGGTGAGACGCAGTCCTCACCCATGGCTACGCCACGGGTGCTGGCGATTTCCGCAGTGATCTTGTGCTTGGGCAGGATGCCGCCGTGGCCCGGCTTGGCTCCCTGGCTGAGCTTGATCTCGATCATCTTCACCTGCGCCGTGCACGCCTGTTCGGCGAAGCGCTCGGGGTCGAAGTGACCGTCCTCGGTGCGGCAGCCGAAGTAACCGCTGCCCAGCTCCCACACCAGGTCGCCGCCGTGTTCGCGGTGGTAGGGGCTGATGCTGCCCTCGCCGGTGTCGTGATAGAAGTTGCCCAGCTTGGCGCCCTCGTTCAGCGCGCGAATGGCATTGGCGCTGAGCGAGCCGAAGCTCATCGCCGAGATATTGAACATCGATGCCGAATACGGCTGGCGGCACTGTGGCCCACCGATCTCCACGCGAAAGTCGTCTGGATCGCTCAGCGGGGCCGGGCGCATGGAATGGCTGATGAACTCGAAACCGTTCTGGTACACATCGTTCAGCGTACCGAAGGGCTTGTCGGCGCCCTGATCCTTGGCGCGGGCGTAGACCAGCGAACGCTGCGCGCGGGAAAACGGCAGTTGCTCGGCATCGCCTTCGAGCAGGTACTGGCGGATCTCCGGGCGGATGCCTTCGACCATATAGCGGATGTTGCCAAGGATCGGGTAGTTGCGCCTTACCGCGTGACGGGTCTGCAACAGATCGAAGATGCCGATCAGGCTGAGCACTGCGGTGACCAGGGTGAAAGGCCACAACCAGTCGTGACTCAGAAAGGGCAGGCTGGCCAGGGTGAACAGCACGCACAGGGCGAAGCATGCGTAACGACTGAGCAGGGACAGGGTCATGGAGCCTCCAGAGCTTGGCTGAAGCGCAGACTCTAGACTAAAACGTTATATGTGGTCATGTTCTGTCCTCGTAGACACTCTCAAGGGCTGAGGACGAAAGGCGTTGCGCTGTGGCACACTCAGTGGCCCGGAGCCAACCATCGCCAGAGCTTGGCCCACGTCCCCGATTTTCGGCCGGCGCGCCTGTCGCCGGCCTACTGCCTGAGGCCGCCCGCGGCCGAGAAGAGGAATGAGCGTGCATAACGTCGTGATCAGCGGTACTGGCCTCTACACCCCGGCCAACAGCATTTCCAACGAAGAGTTGGTGGCGTCCTTCAATGCTTACGTGCAGCAGTTCAACGCCGATAACGCCGAGGCCATCGCCCGTGGCGAGATGGAGGCGTTGAGCGAGTCCAGCACGGCCTTCATCGAGAAGGCCTCGGGCATCAAGAGCCGCTACGTCATCGACAAGGCCGGCATCCTCGACCCGCAGCGCATGGTGCCGCGTATCCCCGAGCGCTCCAACGAAGACTGGGGCATCCTCTGCGAGATGGCCGTGGGCGCTGCCAAGCAGGCGCTTGAGCGCGCCGGCAAGACCGTCGCCGATATCGACGGGGTGATAGTCGCTTGCTCCAACCTGCAGCGCGCCTACCCGGCGGTGGCCATCGAAGTGCAGGCCGCGCTGGGCATCGAGGGCTGGGGCTACGACATGAACGTGGCCTGCTCCTCGGCTACCTTCGGCATCCAGGCCGCGACCACCGCGATCCAGACCGGCCAGGCCCGCGCCATTCTCATGGTCAACCCGGAAATCTGCACCGGTCACCTCAACTTCCGCGACCGCGACAGCCATTTCATCTTCGGTGACGCCGCCACCGCGGTGATCATCGAGCGCGCCGACCAGGCCACCTCCAAGCACCAGTTCGACGTGGTCGGCACCAAGCTGCTGACCCAGTTCTCCAACAACATCCGCAACAACTTCGGCTTCCTCAACCGCGCGGCGGAAGAGGGCATCGGTGCCCGCGACAAGCTGTTCGTGCAGGAAGGCCGCAAGGTGTTCAGGGACGTCTGCCCGATGGTGGCCGACCTGATCGCCGGGCACCTGGCCGAGCACCAGCTCAACGTTGGCGACGTCAAGCGCTTCTGGCTGCACCAGGCCAACCTCAACATGAACCTGCTGATCGCCCGCAAGCTGCTCGGTCGCGATGCCGAACCGCACGAGGCGCCGGTGATCCTCGACACCTACGCCAACACCAGCTCGGCCGGTTCGGTGATCGCCCTGCACAAGAACCAGGATGATTTGCCTGCTGGTAGCCTGGGTGTTCTAAGCTCCTTCGGTGCCGGTTATTCCATCGGCAGTGTAATTTTGCGCAAGCGTTGAACTCTCTGTAGGAATGCCTAGTGCGCACGCAGAGTTCCAGCGTGCGCGCCAGGCCCTACCCATGGGAGTTCTATGTCCGATTCCGATCTCTTGGGCCGCCTGCTCGCTGGGGAGCAGAAGGCCTACCGCGAGCTGGTTGCTCGCTACCAGGGGGCGATGCGTGCGGTGGCCTATGCCATCGTTGGCAGCCGCCATGTCGACGAGGTGGTGCAGGATGCCTGGCTCGCCGTGGTGCGCAACCTGGCGGGCTTTCAGGGGCGCGCCAGCCTCAAGACCTGGCTGCTGACCATCACCGCCAATACTGCCAAGACCCGGCTCAAGCAGAGCCGCCGCGAAGTGCTGCTCGACGACCTGCCCGCCCCTCATGGCACGGTCGGCGACGAGCGTTTCGCCGATGACGGCCACTGGCTGCTGGCCCCCCATACCTGGCATCAGGACAGCCCCGACGCGCTGCTCACCGAAGACGAACTGCGCCAGTGCCTGGAACACACCCTGACCAGCCTGTCCGAGCTGCAGAGCAGCGTCCTGCTGCTGCGCGAGCGCCAGGGCCTGGAGTTGGAGGCGATCTGTAATCTTCTCGACATCTCGCTCTCCAATGTTCGTGTGCTGCTGCACCGGGCACGCCTGAAAGTCTTCGCCACCCTGGAACATTTCGAGGAGACGGGCCAATGCTGACTTGCAAGGAACTGGTCGCTCACTCCAGCGATTTTCTCGACGGCCAACTGACCTTGCGCCAGCGCCTGGCTGTGCGTGCCCACCTGGCCATGTGCGGCAATTGCCGACGCTTCATCCGCCAGATGAAACTGACCCAGGCGGTGATCCGGCAGATGCCCGAGGACGAACTACCCGAACTCGACGCCCTGGCCGAACGCCTGGCGCAGAACCGGCGTAATCAGGGGTGAGCGGCATTCTTGCTGAACGGCTCGGTTGCGTCCTCACGCGTAGGGTGGATGACGCTTTTTTCATCCACCGTTTGCTGTGGTTGTTTGGGCGACTTGCTGTCGGAACAGCACCGTAGGATGGGTAGAGCAACGCGAAACCCATCGAATTTCCCCCGGGTTTCGCTGCGCTCTACCCAGGCTACTTGCTGAATTTTCTTCAGCGTCGTCGACGGAAATAGGAGAGGCCAGTAGATTTTGCCCAACAGCCAACGTGCCCCATTCAGCAAATTTAAGCAAAGGGATGATAGTTAGCGTCATTACTTTCAAGCCGGACGACTCGGAGAAACATAAGGTTTTCTCCAGTTGAAACACTGAATATCACCAGACGGCTGGTGAAAAACCACCCAGTTGTCGCTCACCTCAATGGTGTTGGCGATGGTGCCGGCAGAGGCTTGCCATACTTCCTCACCAGTGAACTTGTCCCACGCGCGTGGACGGCGCTCTTCCAGACCAAAGATCAAATCTCCGTCAGTATCCGCGGCAAGCATCTCCCAGTTACTTTTTCGGCTCCAAAGCAATGAACCATCGGCTGTAGATAAACACAGCACATAACCAATGCTGCCGGCGTTACTCAGCACCAAAGTGTCTTTAGATGCACTAATGAAATGCGGAAACGCAAGGTTCTTATATTTCAAGCCGGCCAGCAGTACCTGCATAAACTCACTGTTGAAGTAGGCAAAATCGGCAACGACAACAAAGCTCTTCAGGTCAATAGCCAGAACATGATTACCTGCCAGCGCATATAGAGTGTCACCACATCGGGACACTGCCGCTTTCGGAGTATCATCAGGGAACTCACAATGTTCAAGCGTCACTTCCAGCTTTACAGTCTTTTCAGCAACTGAATAGACACAGAAGACCGATGAAGATAGCCGCATACCGTAAATCAATCCGTCAGCACAAGGCATGAAATATTGGATATCAATCTCAGCGTGGTCAACGACCTTGCCGCCTTCAATAATATCCAACCCCTGACTGTAGTCATTCCAACCATACGTACGGAAAACCTTCCCGCCATGGAATACAAAGCGGCCACTGCTCGCCCAGCCCGGATTGGCGACACCATTATATTCGCTGTAGAGCACTTGCCACTGGGTGACATCAATAAGCTCCGGCGCTTTCCCATAGATATGTAGCAAATTACCCATCAGAAACATCGGTCGCCATTGTGCCTCCACCTCTCTAACGAGCTGCGCAGGTTCGTCGTTCTCATACCCAGTGAACTGCTGCAAGTCAAACGCCTTAAAGTAACGCTTACCTTCGTCTGAGCCGTATTGCACATATAGCTGGTCGTTCCCCAGCGCGGCAGATACGACGCCCTCGAATTTCTGCGCAAAGCGAAACTTCGCTTTTTTTTCTGGAATACCTACCGCCATATCAGGTGCCCTCGTTGTCAGCGCCTCTATAAACCTTCAGCGAAAAGGGGACCAGCGAAAAGGGGACAGATTCTGAGGAATCCCCACAAATCTACTCCAGCGCCCGAGCTTGCCGGTGAACCTCGTCACGTAGCAATAGCTCCAT
>NZ_JBQLIX010000067.1:0-17553 GCF_052156495.1 Pseudomonas sp. NCHU5216
TTTACAACACGTAAACTGCGCTTTTTCGCCTGTTTTTGCCTTGCACTGGCTGCCTCGCCTACGTTTTTCAACGGCCTACTAGCCTGGCCCTCCCCCCCCATCTGCCAGGGAGCCCGGCATGCCCACTCACGAAAAAATCGACTACGTCGAATACCCCAGCCGCGATCTGCCCGCCACCAAGGCTTTCTTTGCAGCAGTCTTCGGCTGGCAATTCAGCGACTATGGCCCGGATTACGCGGCCTTCGCCGGTGAAGGCCTGGATGGTGGTTTCTTCAGCGCGCAGGTGGCAGCACGCACGGAGAACGGCAGCGCGCTGATCGTGTTCTACAGCGACGATCTGCAAGCGACTCTGACCAAGGTCGAGGCCGCTGGCGGCAAGATCGTCAAACCGATCTTCTCCTTCCCCGGCGGTCAGCGCTTTCACTTCGTCGAACCGGGCGGCAACGAGTTCGCGGTGTGGTCGCAGCCGTGCGCAGAATGAGCGCCTAACAGGCCGTTGAAAAACGTAGGCGAGGCAGGCAAGACAAGGCAAAAAAAGCCGAAAAAGCGCAGTTTACGCGCTGTAAATGAGCATTTTGACTGGGCTCGCACGCGAGGCTGTTTTTTACGCAGTATTGCCAACGCAGGTAGTTTTTCAACTGCCTGCTAACTGTATCTGTCAGCGCTCGGGCAAACACGGCATGCTGATGCCTCCTCCCCAGCGAGCACGCCGCCATGCAACGCCTCGAGCACCTGCGCCAGATGGCCAGCTACAACACCTGGATGAACGCTCGGCTGTACGAGGCGGCGCAGACGCTGCCCGACAGCGAGATCAGCGCCGAGCGCGGAGCCTTCTTCGGTTCGATCCTGGGTACGCTCAACCACCTGGCAGTGGCCGACCTGATCTGGCTCGGCCGCTACAGCGGACACCCGGCGCGATTCGCCGCCCTGCAAGCGCTCGACGACCTGCCCCGGCCCAGCCGGCTGAACCAGCCGCTGGCTGCGGATATCCGTGAACTGGCCAACTTGCGCACGCGCCTGGATGCCTGCCTGGAAGCCCTGGCCCAGGAAATGCGCGAGGAGCATCTGGATCAGCCCCTGAGCTATCGCAATACCCAGGGCGTGGAGGCGCGCAAGGACTTCTTCGCCCTGCTGATGCACCTGTTCAACCACCAGACCCACCATCGCGGCCAGGCCACCACGCTGCTCATGCAGGCAGGCGTGAACATGGGCGTGACCGATCTGCTGGCGCTGATTCCGAACCAACCCTGAAGCGTCAGGCCTGCTGCCGGGCGACCATGGCCGCGATCAGGCTGCCGGCTGGCGGGCGCTTGCGGAAGTAGCCCTCGACACCGGCGAAGATGGCTTCGGCCACCTTGCGCTGATGACGGCCCTCGTGCAGGCGCCTGCAATCAGCGGCATTGGAGATGAAGCCGGTTTCCACCAGGATCGAGGGCACGGCGGCGGACTTGAGCACGGCGAAACCGGCCTGCTCGACCCGCGACTGATGCATGCCTGCCACCGCGCCCAGGTGCTGCAGCACCTGGTGGCCAAGGTCCAGGCTGGTGGAAATGGTCGCCGTCATCGACATGTCCAGCAGCACGCCGGCGAGCATCGGGTCACTCTGCTGCATGGCTGCCGGCAAGCCGCCACCGATGAAGTCGGCCTCGTTCTCGCGCTGCGCGATCCAGTGCGCCATCGACGAGGTGGCGCCACGTTCGGACAGGGCGAATACCGAAGCGCCGGATGCCGAGCGGCGCGGCGCAGCATCGGCATGCACCGAGACGAACAGATCGGCATTCAGACGCTGGGCCAGCTCGGCCCGCTTGCGCAGCGGGATGAACACGTCGCTGCTGCGCGTCAGGCGGGCCTTGTAGCCCTTCTGCCTGTCGATATGTCGCGCCAGCAGGGTGGCGATCTGCAGAGCGACGATCTTCTCCTTCTCGCCCCTGGCGCCCACTGCGCCGGGATCCTTGCCGCCATGGCCGGCGTCGATCACGATCAGCAGATCACGATTGCTCGGCCGCCCTGGCACGGCGGCGGCCACCGACGCAGGCGCTGACGGCGCGGGCAATTGCAGGCGCAGCTCATGCCCGAGCTGCTGCAAGGGGGGCATGCTGGCCAACAGGTCGGCCGAGGCCAGATCCAGCACGATGCGCAGATCACCCGCCGGCGTCAGCCCGCTGCGAATGGCATTGATCGGCGTGCCGGCGAGCGGCAGGCCGTCCAGCGAAGCGGCCAGCCTGGCGTTGTGCAGGTCGATCACCAGGCGCGGCGGCGCGTCCAGGCTGAAACTGTTGGCCTTGACCGGCCCACTGAGTTCCAGCGTGAGCAGGCTCTTGCCGCCTTGCTGGGAGAGGCGAACACGGCGTACCGCTTGGGCAGCCTGAGCACTGAAGGAAGCTGGCAGGGCAACGCCAGCGACCAGCAATTGGAGGAATTTACGTCTGTCCATGCGAGTTCACGGCCGGGATTGCGGTGGCAGTATGGCGACCAGGCGAGAACCACCCGCGCCGCGCAAACGCTATTTTATAACATCTTGTTACCGGATCGCGACAAGTCCGGCCTGCTAAAGCCCGGCCAGCCTTAGCCAATGGGTATAGAACCCATCGGCCACCTGGTTCAGCGCCCTGACCTTCTGCGTGATTTGCTCGCGCATCTCGGCGGGCGCTTGCTGGCTGGGCTGGCTCGGGTCGAGCAGGTGTGACCAATCATCGAGCCACTGCTTGATCAGCGCCTCGGTCATCTCCGGGTGGCCTTGCAGGGCCAGAACCTTGTCGCCCCAGGCGAAAGCTTGGTTGGCGCACCAGCGGCTGGCCAGCAGCGGCTGCGCCCCTGGCGGAAGCGCGAAGGTGTCGCCATGCCATTGAAAGATCTCGAAGCGCTCCGGCAGATGCGCCAACCAGGGGCTGCGTTGCCCGGCGTCGGGCAGGCGCTGCATGGCCTGCCAACCCGACTCGGTGTAAGGCATGCGACTGACCGCTGCTCCCAGCGCCCGGGCGAGCAACTGACCACCCAGGCAATGCCCGATGATGGGAATATCGCGGGCAATCAAGCACTGCAGCGCCGCCACTTCCTCGGCAATCCAGGGCAGCGCATCGTTGACACTCATCGGCCCGCCCATCACCGCCACTGCCTTGGGGCGCTGCAGGTCGTAGCCCTGAAGCTCGCCCAGATCGACGCGCAGCACGTCATGGGCGATGCCGCGTGCACGCAGCACATCACCCAGGTGCGCGGGCGAGCAGTAATCGATATGGGTAAGGATGAGCACGTCTGACATGGCGCGCAGTGTGCGCGATGCCAGGCGGCAAGTCGAGGCGTGAACCGGCAGCGCCGATCCACGCCAGTGCCGCTAGCGGGCCGATGCTTGCAGGTCGGCCTTGGTTGGGCGAACTTCCTGGGTGACGCCCCAGCCGTCGAGCATGCCGCCAAGCGGCACGACGATGGACTCCAGGCTCTGCTCGAAGGCACCGATACCGGCTTGCGTGGCGTACATCACCTTGCTCACCTGCAAATGCCAGATACCGTCCTCGCGTGGGGTAATTTGGGCATTGAGCGATTCGCCACGAAAATTGCTCGCCGCCATTCTGGCCCGCTCCTCATCGGGGAATATGGCGTAGAACTCGATGGGGTGGAATTGGGCGAAGTCGAAACCGCCCTCCTTCATCCGGCGCAGCACCGAGGTGCTGGCATCGTCATGCAAGGCTGTGCTCATGAAACGACCTCCTCTCCTGCGATGGATGGATTAACCGCTTTCCCATTGCAACCGTTTCTATCGAACGGTGGCACGGCAACCCAAGGTGCCGCACCGAGAATCAAGCTAGCTTGATGCGTGTTCCGAAGCGCAACGACGGCCGCCCCATGAACGAGGCGAACACCTACAGGCTAGACGCTTTCGTGGCACTTCGCTCGTTTACTTCGACGGGCGGTTTCAAGCCCGGCTCAGCCAGGCCATCAGCGCCCGGGTGATGAATGCCGGGGTGACCTGGCCGAGCGCGTGCAGAAGGCGAAACTGCACGCCGACCGGACGATGCACACGGTTGACCTGCGTCTGTTGCCAGGCGGCCTCGGCGATATGCTCGGCCAGCAGATGCACGCCCATGCGCCGGATGATCGGTGGGCGCTGGGCCTGGCTGGCGACCATCGGTGTATCCACGAATGGCGGCATGAGGTCGCCCACGCGGATGCCATGGGCACGCCATTCCAGCTCCAGCGCTTCGCTCAGGCCGCGCACGGCGAACTTGCTGGCGGAGTAGCTGGCCATCAGCGGCACGCCATACAGGCCGGAAGCCGAGCCCATGTTGAGCACCTGGGCATCGCTCGTGGCCTTGAGATAGGGAAAGGCCAGATGGGTGAAAGCCAGTAGGCCCAGCACGTTGATCTGCAGCATACGCAGGTGCTCTTGTAACGCGATCTGCTCGAAAGCCCCGGTGCGCAGGATGCCCGCGCAATTGAACAGCAGGCGCAGGCGCCCCTGCTGCAAGGCGCAGAACTCGCCGATGGCCTGCTCGGCGGCCGTCACATCGGTAACGTCCAGGGCCCGATACCAGGCACCTCCCAGCTCGGCGGCCAGGCTTGCCAGGGCTGCGCCATCGACATCGAGCAAACCGACCTGCCAGCCCCGGGCATGGAACAGCCGCGCCGTGGCCGCACCGATACCGGACGCCGCTCCGGTAATCAGAATGTTGTTCATCACCACCCCCGCTCGCGTAGAAAGTCGATGATCCGCTCGATGGCCTGATCCGCCGCGCGCAACAACCCGACATGAGCCTGGAATACATGCCAGAGCTGCGGATAGCGCTCCAGGCGCACCTCGCCACCTGCGGCTCGCACCCGCTCGGCCAGGCGCAGGCTGTCATTGCGCAACAGCTCATCTTCGCCTACCTGCAGCAACAGTGGCGGCAGCCCGGCAAGATCGGCATACAGCGGTGACAGCCTGGGATCGAACGCGGTTAGCTGAGCCGGTCGATAGAGCTCGACTGCCTGCTGCAGCCAGCGCGGGTGCAGCAGCGGGTCGCCAGCCGGGGGATCGTGTCGGCTGGCCCCGGACAAGTCGGCAACGGGCGACAGGCACAGCAGCGCCGCCGGTGCTGGTAGTCCCTGCTGCTGGGCCTGCAGGCAAGCGACCAGGCACAGGTTGCCACCGGCCGAGTCGCCGGCAAAGGCGATCTGCGCGGCGCTATACCCACTCTCCAGCAAGGCGCGGTAGGCCGCCAGCACATCGTCCCGCGCGGCGGGAAAGGGATGCTCCGGGGCCAGACGATAATCCAGCGCGCACAGCGCAAAGCCACCGCGCTTGGCCAGGCTGGCGCAGATACCGCGATGGGTATTCGGCCCGCCGATCATGAAGGCGCCGCCATGCAGATAGAGCACCACCCGCTCACTCTGGCCGGGTGGTCGGTGCCATTCGCAGGGCACCCCGGCCAATGTCTCACGGCTGCGTTGCACCCCGCCCGGCACCAGGGTGACGGCAGTCAGCGCGCGCAGGATCAGGCGCTGGCCAGCCACCGGCATGGGCGGTCGGATCAGCCCGCGAAACAGCACTCGCAACAGAGCCCGTAGCAGAAGGCGCAGCGCTTTTTGCCCAGGCACGGGCGCGACGAAATCAGCGGATGCAGTCATAGTCGGCAAGCTCCGGAGCGCGGGTCTGCTGGCGATAGGTGAAGGTGAAACCCGGCCAGTTGTTGGTGTGCTTACCAGCGGCCGTCTGATACCAGCTCTGGCAACCCTGGGCCCAGATGGTGCGCTGGGTATGCGCCTGCAACGCCTCGTTGTAGCGGCGCTGGGGCGCGGCCTTCAGGTCGATATAGCGCAGCCCTTGCTCGCGTAGCGTGCGCAGGCAGCCCAGCACGTAGGCGAACTGGCTTTCCAGCATGTAGATGATGGAGTTGTGCCCCAGGTTGGTATTCGGCCCGTAGAGCAAAAACAGGTTGGGAAAGCCGCTGACGCTGATGCCCTTGAAGGCTTCGGCGCCGTCCTGCCAGGCCTGGTTCAGCTCCAGCCCGGCGCGCCCACGAATCCGCATCGGCGCGAGGAAATCGCTGGCGGTGAAGCCCGTGCCATAGATGAGCACGTCGCAGGGATGCTCACGGCCATCGGCGCTGACCAGCGAGTGCTCACGTACCTCGCGGATCGACGCGTCGACGATCTCCACATTGGCCTGCGCCAGCGCCGGGAAGTAATCGTTGCTGATCAGGATGCGCTTGCAGCCCATGGGGTAATCCGGCTGCAAGCGAGCGCGCTTGTCGGCATCGGGCATCTGCCGCTCTAGATGCCGGGTGAAGATGCCGCGCAGCGGGCCCATCAGCCAGGGCCAGTGCACGAAAGCCAGGGCTCGCGCTTCGTGATGCAGGTACTGCAGCAGGCGCACACCGCGCTGCAGCAGCGGCAAGCGGCGCATCAGAGCGATCTCCCAGGCGCGGTAGGCACGGTCGGGCTTGGGCAGGACATAAGCCGCCGAGCGCTGGAACAGGCTCAAGCTGGCCACCCTGGGCTGGATCTGCGGGACGAACTGGATGGCCGAAGCGCCCGTGCCGATCACCGCCACGCGTTTGCCGCTGAGGTCGATGTCGTGCCGCCAGCGCGCGGAATGAAAGGCCTCGCCCTGAAAGCGCTCGATCCCCGGCAGTTGCGGATAGGCCGGGCGATTGAGCTGGCCGCAGGCGCTGACCAGCACTTGCGCCTCCAGGCATTGGCCATCGTTCAGCTCGACTCGCCAGACACCGCGCGCCTCATCGAACTCGGCGCCGCGCACCTCGCTATTCAGGCGGATCTGTCGGCGCAGGTCGTACTTCTCCACACATTGCAGCATGTAGGCATGAATTTCCGCCTGTGGGGCGAACTTGCGTGACCAGTCCGGCTTGGGCTCGAAGGAAAAGGAATACAGATAGGACGGCACGTCGCAGGCCGCCCCCGGGTAACTGTTCTCCCGCCAGGTGCCGCCGACCTCGGCAGCTTTTTCCAGGAGCAGGAAATCCTCCTCGCCCTGCTTGCGCAACTGCATGGCCAGGCCCAGGCCGGCAAAGCCACTGCCAATGATCAGCACGCGCCATATCCGGGGGTTGTTATGCATTGTGGTCTCCCCGACCCATTGATGACGCCTGCCATGCTACTGAGCCAAACGGCGCATGGTTATGGCATAGTCGGCCAGCAGATTGTGCTTTTCGGACAACCTCATGCCTGCCTCCTGGCCCAAACGCCGCAGCGTCACCAGCCTGCAACTGCTGATTCAGCTAGGCCTCGACCTCGGCCTGGATCTGCCCACCTGCCTGGCCGGTACGGGCATCACCCCGGCGCGCTTGCCGACGCTGCAAGGTGAGATCGACGCCGACTGCGAGCTGAGGCTGATCGCCAATCTGGTTCAGGGTCTGCCCGACATCGAACACCTCGGCCTGCTGGCTGGCGAGCGCTACCGCCTGATCAGCTACGGCGCCTGGGGTTACGCCCTGCTCAGCAGCGCCACGGTGCGCGAAGCTGCCGCGCTCGGCCTGCGCTATTTGGGCCTGACCTTTGCCTTCACCCATATCAGCCTGGCCGAACGGGGCCAGGACGCCTGCCTGCTGTTCGATGATAGCCAGACGCCGACGGCGCTGCTGCCGTTCATCGTGCAACGGGACATGCTCGGTGCCCTGGTGGTGATCCGTGAATTACTCGGCGACAAGCTGCCGCTGCTGCAGGTGCGCATGCGCCAGCCTGCCGCGCAAATGCCCCAGACCTTCGCCAAGGCGTTCGGCCACGCCGTGCAATTCGCAGCCGACGACAACTCCCTCATGTTCCCGGCCACCCTGCTCGACAGGCCCCTGCCCTTCGCCAACCCGGCTCTGGTACAAGCCTGCGAACAGCAGTGCCAGGCGATACTGGCCCGCCACAAGTGGGACGAAGGCCTGACCGGGCAGGTGCGCCAGTTGCTGCTGCGCACGCCAGGGCAGCTCGACGACATGGAGCGGGTCGCGGCCAGCCTGCATATGAGCAGCCGCACCCTGCGCCGTCGCCTGAACGAAGAAGGCATCGGCTTTCGCGCCCTGCAGGATCAGGTGCGTCAGGCGCTGGCCGAGGACATGCTCGAAGCCGGCGGCCTGAGCCTGGAAGAAATCGCCGAACGCCTGGGCTATGGCGAGCTGTCCAACTTCATCCATGCCTTCAAACGCTGGAAAGGCACCACACCGGGGCGCTACCAGCGTGGCGATGGCTGAACTTTGAAAGTCAGCTTCGCGCTGACAGCGGCTGGCTTCGAGGCTATTTTGCAGGCATGGCTAATTTCACTCTCCTGCTGCCCTACCAGCCGCCCTGGCAATGGCAGCAATTTCAGCGGCATTTCGCTTTGCGTGCGGTTCCTGGCCTGGAAGCGCTGACGCCGCACAGCTACGCCCGCGGCTTCGCCATCGACGGCAACAGCGGCTGGCTGAGGGTCACCCCGCTGCCGGGTCAGAATGCCCTGGAGCTGCGCTGCAGCCTCGGTTCGCCGCGAAATCTGGATGATCTTGAACAACGGGTGCGGCGCATGTTCGACCTGGATGCCGAGCCGCAGGCCATCGCCCAACACCTGAGCGGCGACGCGCTGCTGGCGCCCCTGGTGCAACGCAATCCCGGCCTGCGCTTGCCGGTGGCCTTCGACCCGTTCGAGCAGGCGGTGCGCGCCATCGCCGGCCAGCAGGTGACGGTCAAGGCGGCGGTGACCATAGTCGGGCGCCTGGTGCAGCGCGTCGGCGCGCCCTTGTCGATGGCCGGCGCCCCGGACATCAGCCATCTGTTCCCCTCCCCGGAGGCGCTGGCCGAGGCCGATCTGACCGGCATCGGCATGCCCGGCAAGCGCGTGCAGTGTTTGCAGCACTTCGCCGCACGGGTCGCCGATGGCAGCCTACAGCTCGACTTGGCAGACGGCAGCGCGGCACTGATCGAACGCCTGTGCAGCCTACCCGGCATCGGCCCGTGGACGGCCGAGTACATCGCCCTGCGCGCCTTTGGCGCCGCCGATGCCTTCCCCGCCAGCGACCTGGGGCTGCTCAAGGCGCCCGTGTGGGGCGCGACGGGCATCGATGCCCGCCGCCTGACCGCCCGTGCCGAAGCCTGGCGCCCCTGGCGGGCCTACGCGGCGGCGCATCTATGGCATGACTACGCAGGAGATTGAAGGCATGCACTACCGCTATCACGACAGCCCGCTCGGCCCCTTGTTGCTGGCCGCCGATGACGATGGTCTGCACCTGCTGCTGATGGAGCTGGATAGCCGCCCCTGGCGCATCGAACCGCACTGGCAGCCGGCCGAGCGTCAACTGGATGAGGCCTGCCGACAACTCGACCAGTACTTCGCCGGCCAGCGGCGCCAGTTCGAGCTGCGCCTGGCGCCACGCGGCACGGCGTTCCAGCAACAGGTCTGGCAGGCGCTGCAGGCCATCCCCTATGGGCGCACCTGCAGTTATTCCGAACTGGCCGAGCGCATCGGCAAGCCCCAGGCCGTGCGCGCGGTGGGCGCGGCCAATGGCGCCAACCCCATCGCCATCATCGTGCCCTGCCATCGGGTGATCGGTCGCGACGGCAGCCTGACCGGCTATGCCGGCGGCCTGCCGCGCAAGCAACTGCTGCTGGAACTCGAAGGCGCATTGCAGGCGCGTCAGACGTCGCTGGCGTGGTGACGGGCGGATCACCCTGTCCCCCCCTATTTATTGGTTCATCGCATTTTGAGGGGCAATGCCTGATTGATACCGGACTGGCAAGTTTGTGTGAGTGGTTTTTTGCTTTCGGTGTAAAGCTGTTTATCGCGTTCTGCTGATATCTCCCGTTTCGCCTCCCGGCGACCTTCTTTTGTCAAACGCCACAAAAGAAGGCAAAAAGGCTTGGCCCCCGACATCCGAGCTAGGCGCCCCCGCCCTGCTGCGCCGGGGTTCGTTCGCTCCATCGCTGCTCCGAGGGTCGGCTTACAAGGGCCGTCCCTGGCCCTTTAAGCCTCTCGCGGCATCCATGCCGCTCGCCCCTATACGCAACGATTCCGCTCACCCTCCTGAAGGGGCCATTCGCGCGCCTGAACGAACTGGTATGCCAGGGTACGCCCAGCGTGTTCTGGTAAAGGTGAGGCCAGGATATGGCCATCGGGTTAAACCAAAACTTTCATTCGCGTAGGGCGTACTCGCGAAGCAGTACGCCGTTGGTGGGAGTATTGAACGTAGGTTGTGGTGCCGAACTGGGCATGGCCCGGCGGACTGTTCGCTGGCGCTACGAGCGGTCGGCGCCCCGATCCGCCCTACGGCTGACCAGCACTCCGCGCTACTTCAGGATTACCGCCGGTTCAGGCGCGTGCAGAGCCCGCCCAGGAGGGTGAGCGGAATCGTCGTGGAAGAGGTTGAGCGACATGGATGTCGCGAAAGCCGCGATGGGCCAGGGATGGCCCACCGCGGCGGGCCTCTGGAACGGCGATGGAGCGAACGAACCCTGGCGTAGCCAGGGCCGGATGATCGGGCGGAGGGTTTTGGTTACTTTGCCCGCAAAGTGACTCGCTCGGGAGGGCGAAAAGGGAGATATCAAAAAAAACGCGGCAATCTGGAACGGAATCCCGGACAACCAGCAATCCAACACACAAACTTGCCAGTCCGATGTTAGTACTGATTTCCCCGTGCGGCGCGATAGAGGTTGGCTCCGCGCCTGCCCATGATCGCGAATGAATCCGCCTACCAGGAACGTTCGGCGTCAGGCAGGTTTCTTCTTGGCTTGCAGCAGATGCGAGAACACCGCGTGCAGATCGTCCGAAGCGCCGTCCTCGTCGAGGTTGAGCTTGCTGTCGATATGATCCATGTGATGCATCATCAGCTCCACGGCCTTGTCGACATCCCGTGCCTCGACGGCATCGATCAGCTCGTTGTGCTCGTCGTAGGAACAGTGCGAGCGGTTGCCATTCTCGTACTGGGCGATGATCAGCGAGGTCTGCGATACCAGGCTGCGCTGGAAACTCACCAACGGCGCGTTACCCGCCGCCTCGGCCAGCTTGAGATGAAACTCGCCGGATAGACGAATGCCCGCGCCACGGTCGCCACGGGCGAAGCTGTCGCGCTCCTCCCTGACCATCTGCCGCAGCTCGTTCAGCTGCTCGGCACTGGCATGCTTGACCGCCAGTTCGGTGATGGCGCGCTCTACCAGGCGTCGCGCATAGAAGGTCTGCCGCGCCTCCTCGACGCTGGGGCTGGCCACCACCGCACCGCGGTTGGGTCGCAACAGCACCACGCCTTCATGCGCCAGGCGCGACAGCGCGCGGCGAATGATGGTGCGGCTGACGCCGAAGATCTCCCCCAGCGCCTCTTCGCTCAGCTTGGTGCCGGGCGCCAGGCGCTGCTCAAGGATGGCATCGAAGATATGCACGTAGACGATATCGTCCTGAGTCCCGCTGCGGGTGCCCTTGCTCGCACGCGGCTGCTTCTTTAGGGGCTGCAATTGATCGTTCATGCTGGCTCGTATGAATGAGAGACGCGATGGCGCGACTCTACTGCGTTCTGTCGGGAGAGCGGCAGAGGTGACCAGCCTTTCCCGGAAAATGTCGTTCTGATTGTACACAAGCCATACAACCCCAACATCTGTCCATCGCCTCCATGGACGAAGGCACCACCGACGCCATCGCCAGTACTGCCAAGCGCAGCTCGCGGCACCACAAGTCCGCCCATGGCAGAGGGCGATAAGCGCCACGGCAAAACATGAATTGCATTTTTTGTATACACCTCCATAATCGCAGCCAGACAATTCCTGACCGATAGATCAGGAATCCGCCTCAGCCTGGCATGCAGATCGGCCAGCGCCGCCTCTCGGCCACATACAAGAAAAACAATGGGAGCCTCCTGTGGAAAGCATCGAACAAGAACGACAGGCTGCGCACGTGACGGGCCAGGCACCGACCGGCCTGCTCGATCGTTTCTTCAAGCTCAGCGAGCATCGCACTAGCATCAAGACCGAACTGCTCGCCGGCCTGACCACCTTCGTCACCATGGCCTACATCATCTTCGTCAACCCCAACATCATGGCCGGCGCCGGCATCGACCACGGGGCGGCCTTCGTCGCCACCTGCATCGGCGCCGCGCTGGGCTGCTTTCTCATGGGGCTGTACGCCAACTGGCCGGTAGGACTGGCACCGGGCATGGGGCTCAATGCCTTCTTCACCTACACGGTGGTCGGCGAGATGGGCTATAGCTGGCAGGTGGCGCTGGGCGCGGTGTTCATCTCCGGCGTGCTGTTCATGATCATGAGCCTGTCGAGAATCCGCGAATGGCTGCTCAACAGCATCCCCATGAGCCTGCGCTTCGCCATGGGTGCGGGGGTCGGCCTGTTCCTCGGGCTGATCGGCCTGAAGACCGCCGGTATAGTCGTCGACAGCCCGGCCACCCTGCTGACCATGGGCTCGTTCAGCGAGCCGACGACGCTACTGGCCGCAGTGTGTTTCCTGCTGATCGCCGTGCTCAGCCATCGCCAGGTGTTCGGCGCCATCCTGCTGAGCATGCTCGGCGTCACCGCGCTCGGCTGGGCGCTCGGCCTGGTGCACTACCAGGGGCTGGTGTCGATGCCGCCGAGCCTGGCACCGACCTTCATGGCCATGGACATCGCCGGCGCCTGCAACCTGGCCATGGTCAGCATCATCCTGGCCTTTCTCTTCGTCAACATGTTCGACACGGCCGGCACCTTGATGGGCGTGGCCCACCGCGCCAACCTGGTGGACGATGACGGCAGGATCCAGAACCTGTCGCGGGCACTGAAAGCCGACAGCACCTCCAGCGTGGTCGGTGCCGTGGTCGGTTGCCCGCCGGTGACCAGTTACGTGGAGAGCGCCTCCGGTGTCGCCGCAGGCGGGCGCACCGGCCTGACCGCCGTCACCGTGGGCCTGCTGTTTCTCGCCGCGATGTTCTTCGCCCCACTGGCCGGCATGATTCCGGCCTATGCCACGGCTGGCGCGCTGATCTACGTGGCCATGCTGATGATGAGCGGACTGGCGCACATCGACTGGCAGGATCACACCGACACCATTCCCGCCATCGTCACCGTGGTGATGATGCCACTGACCTTCTCCATCGCCAATGGCATCGCTCTGGGCTTTCTCACCTACGCTACGCTGAAGCTGCTGACCGGCCAGCGCGACAAGGTGTCATTGAGCCTGTACGTGCTCTGCGCCATCTTCATCGCCAAGTTCGCCTTTCTCTGAGTTGAAGAGGCGCTTTGGCGCAAGATGCTGCACGCAAGAAATGAAAAAGCCCGCAACCTGTGCGGGCAAGGAGCAAACAGGAGATCAGCTACCGCGATAGGTGGAGTAGCTGTAAGGGGAAAGCAGCAAGGGTACGTGGTAGTGCTCCTGCCCGGCATCGATGCCGAAGCGCAGCACCACCACGTCGAGGAAGGCCGGATCGGGCAGTGCGACACCGCGCGCCCGGTAGTAGTCACCGGCATGGAAATGCAGTTGGTAGACGCCGCTGCGATAGTCGTCGCCCTGCAACACCGGCGCATCGCAACGGCCATCATGATTGGTTTTGAGCCGGTTGATCAGCGTCAGTTGAGTGCCTTCGACACGATACAGCTCGACCTCGATGTCACTTCCGGGACAGCCATGAGCGGCATCCAGTACGTGGGTAGTCAAACGTCCCATGATCACCTCGTTGATTGAGTTCACCGGCCACTGGGGCTGTGTGGAGTTCGCAGCCACGCTGCTGGTGTCGCCGGGAAAAGCAAAACCGAAACCTGGCCGCAGGGTAGCATGATCCACACACTTCAAGACAATAACGATTGAAATTGTACACAACCACAGCAACACCATGTCTTTCCAGGCTACTTACTGGTTTTTACCGTTTCCATACAAGAGCGCTGAGCAAGGCCTCCAAGGAAGCATAAGCTGACCAAATGGGCAAGTTTCTTGCTTGCTCGAAAAGACCGGAACATGGCGCAGAGCCGACTGACAAAGCGATAATAATTTTGTATACAATCTATTACCTGGTCGCACTTGCGTGGTTCCACGTCACGACCGCCACAATTCAGACAGGAAGACTGCAGTGAACGCTGATTACCCACGCGATTTGATCGGCTACGGCGCCAACCCTCCCCATCCGCACTGGCCGGGCGACGCCCGCATCGCGCTGTCCTTCGTGCTCAACTACGAAGAAGGCGGCGAACGCAACATCCTGCACGGTGACAAGGAGTCGGAGGCTTTCCTCTCCGAGATGGTCGCCGCCCAGCCGCTGCAAGGCCAGCGCAACCTGTGCATGGAGTCGCTTTACGAATACGGCAGCCGCGCTGGCGTCTGGCGCCTGCTGAACCTGTTCGACAAGCACGATATTCCACTGACCATCTTCGCCGTGGCCATGGCCGCCCAGCGTCACCCCGAGGTGATCCGCCAGATGGCCGCTGCCGGTCACGAGATCTGCAGCCATGGGCTGCGCTGGATCGACTACCAGAACGTCGACGAGGCCACCGAGCGCGAGCACATGCTCGAAGCCATCCGCATCCTCAGCGAGATCACTGGCGAACGCCCGCGGGGCTGGTACACCGGCCGCCTCGGTCCGAACACCCGGCGCATCGTGCGTGAGGAAGGCGGCTTTCTCTACGACTCCGACACCTACGACGACGACCTGCCCTACTGGGATCCGGCCAGCACACCGGAAAAACCCCATCTGGTGATCCCCTACACCCTGGACACCAACGACATGCGCTTCACCCAGGTGCAGGGCTTCAACAAGGGTGACGACTTCTTCGAGTACCTCAAGGACGCCTTCGACGTGCTCTATGCCGAAGGTCAGGCCGGTGCACCGAAGATGCTCTCGATCGGCATGCACTGCCGCCTGCTGGGGCGCCCGGCGCGCCTGGCCTCGCTGGCACGCTTTCTCGACTACGTGAAGAGCCACGACAAGATCTGGTGCGCGCGCCGTGTCGACATTGCCCGCCACTGGCATGCCACCCACCCCTTGCGCGCGAGCGAGTGAGGATAGCCATGAGCCGTTTCCAGACCCTGACGCCCTCCTCGCTGAGCCGCGAAGCCTTCGTCGAGGCTTTCGCCGATATCTACGAGCATTCGCCCTGGGTCGCCGAGCAGGCCTATGAGCAGGGCCTGGACGCCTCGTTCGACGAGGTCGAGACGCTGCACCAGCGCATGGCCACGATCCTCCTGGATGCGAGCCGCGATGCCCAGCTCGCGCTGATCAAGGCCCACCCGGATCTGGCCGGCAAGGCTGCCGTGCGCGGCGAGCTGACCGCCTCCAGCACCGCCGAACAGTCCGGCGCCGGCATCCACGAATGCAGCGCCGAGGAGTTCGCCCGCTTCACCGCACTCAACGACGCCTACAAGGCCCGGTTCGGCTTTCCCTTCATCAAGGCGGTCAAGGGCAGCAACCGCCACCAGATCCTCGCCGCCTTCGAGCAGCGCATTCACAATACCCCTGAGCAGGAGTTCGCCACCGCCCTGGCCGAGATCAACCAGATCGCCCTGTTCCGCCTGCAGCAGCTCTGATGCTGCACCACCCATTCGAGAACAAGTAGAACAGCCATGCGCAGCCTGACCATCGAGCCCCTGAGCAAGGAAGCCTTCGCCCCTTTCGGTGACGTGATCGAAACCGAAGGCAGCGACTTCTTCATGATCAACAACGGCTCCACCCGCCGCTATCACAAGCTGGCCAGCGTGGAAACCGCGCAGCCGGAGGATCAGGCCATCATCAGCATCTTCCGCGCCGAGGCGCTGCAGATGCCACTGACCATCCGCATGCTGGAACGCCATCCGCTGGGCAGCCAGGCCTTCATGCCGCTGCTCGGCAACCCCTTTCTGATCGTGGTCGCGCCACTTGGCGATGTACCTGTATCAGGCTCCGTCCGTGCCTTCCTCAGCAACGGCAGGCAGGGCGTCAATTACCATCGCGGCGTCTGGCACCATCCGGTGCTGACGATCGAAAAGCGGGATGACTTCCTGGTGGTTGATCGCAGTGGTTCCGGTAACAACTGCGACGAACATTTCTTCGCCGAGGACGAGCTTCTTCTCCTCGATCCCCACCAATAAGAGAAGCCTGCAGCCGCTCTGCCGGTTGCAGGGAGAGGTACGGAACGTGGAAGCACATTTCACCGAATGGCTAAACCTGGGCATCCGCTGGATTCACATGATCACCGGCATCGCCTGGATCGGCGCATCCTTCTATTTCGTCTGGCTGGAGAACAACCTCGAGCGGCGCAATCCACGCGAGGGGTTGTCAGGCGATCTCTGGGCCATTCATGGCGGCGGCATCTACCACCTGGAAAAGTACAAGCTGGCACCGCCGAAAATGCCGGAGAACCTGCACTGGTTCAAATGGGAGGCCTACTTCACCTGGCTCTCGGGCGTCGCCCTGCTGCTGGTGGTGTATTACCTCAACCCCAGCCTGTACCTGGTCAAGCCCGGCAGCGGCCTGGCACCGGAGCTGGCGGTGGTCATCGGCCTAGGCTCGCTGCTGGTGGGCTGGGTCATCTACAACCTGCTGTGCGACTCGCCACTGGGCAAGCGCCCGGCTCTGCTCGGCCTGGTGCTGTTCGTCCTGATCATCGCCGCGGCCTGGAGCTTCTCCCAGGTGTTCAGCGGCCGCGCCGCCTATATCCATGTCGGCGCGCTGATCGGCACCATCATGGTCGGCAACGTGTTTCGCATCATCATGCCGGCGCAGCGCGCACTGGTTAAGGCCATCGAAGAGAACCGCACGCCCGACCCACTGCTGCCGGCCAAGGGCCTGCTGCGCTCGCGGCACAACAACTATTTCACCCTGCCGGTGCTGTTCATCATGATCAGCAACCACTTCCCCAGCACCTACGGCAGCCACTACAACTGGCTGATCCTGGCGGGCATCGCCGTGCTGGCGGTGCTGGTGCGCCATTACTTCAATACCCGCCACGCCAGCCAGCGCTTCGCCTGGACGCTGCCGGCCGCCGCCCTGGGCATGATCTGCCTGGCCTATGTCACCGCGCCGAAGCCACCTGCTCCGGCCAGCGCGCCGCTGGCTCAGGCAACGCCGGAGTCAACCCCTGCGCCAGCCGCGCAGCCTTCCGCTGCCAGCACCACGGCACAGGCCGACGGCACCCGCTTCGCCCAGGTCGAAAAGGTCATCCACGAGCGTTGCAGCGTGTGCCATTCGGCCCACCCGACCAGCCCGATGTTCAGCACCGCCCCGGCTGGCTTCATGCTCGATACGCCGGAACAGATGCAGACCCAGGCGGCGAAGATTCAGGCCCAGGCCGTGGCCTCGCAGATCATGCCGCTGGGCAACATCACCCAGATGACCCAGGACGAGCGTGACCTGATCGGCCGCTGGATCGCACAGGGCGCCTCGATCGAGCACTGAGCATCGGCGCCCCAGAAAGAAACAGGTTTATCGCATTTCAGGGGAGAATGCTTGGGTGACATCGGACTGGCAAGTTTGTGTTTTGATTTCGGTTGTCTCGGTGTTCAAGCTGCTTATCAGCGTTTAGCTGATGTCTCCCGTTTCGCCCCCCGGCGACTTTCTTTTGTCAAACGCCACAAAAGAAAGCAAAAAGGCTTGCCCCGCCATCCGGCCCCGGCTTCGCCGGGGTTCGTTCGCTCCATCGCTGCTCCGAGGGTCGGCGTACATGGGCCAT
>NZ_JBQLIX010000068.1:0-16357 GCF_052156495.1 Pseudomonas sp. NCHU5216
CGACATGGATGTCGCGAGAGCCGCGATGGGCCATGGATGGCCCACCGCGGCGGGCCTCTGGAGCGGCGATGGAGTGAACGAACCCTGGCGCAGCCGGGCGGGGGCGCCTAGCTCGGATGATCGGGCGGAGGGTTTTGGTTACTTTTGCCCCAAAAGTGACTCGCCCGGGAGGGCGAAACCAAAGACATCAGCAAAAACGCGGCAATTCGGAACAGACGCCCAAAAACAACACACAAACTTGCCAGTCCGGTATCAAGCCGATACTCCACGAACACACATAAAAAACCCGCCATGCAGGCGGGTTTCTTATAGCGAGCCGTCCTCAGATGGGGCGGCTGCCGTATTTGCTGTCGGGCTTCTTGGGTGGGTCGGCGACCACGTTGGGCTCCACCTCCTGCACCTTGCCGCCACGGGCGAGGAACTCTTCCATGGCCCTGGCCAGGGCATCGCGCTCCTTCTGCTTGGCCTCGATGCTGGGCATCTCATCGACCTCGACGGCCTTGGCCTTGCTCTTCTTGCCAGGCGCTACGGCTTCACCCTCGCCGTCATCATCACCGGCGTCACTGTCATCGGCTGCCGCCAGCTCCTCACCGTCGTCCTCGTCGGAGGCTTCCAGATCATCTTGTTCCAGGTCTTCGTCGCTCATGTTCAACCTCATGACTTGCGAAAAGCAGGTTAGTTATAGACCAGTCGTGCAGCCTGCACCGCACGACCGGAAAAAATTCAAATAGCCTCGCCCTGCAGCGTCGCCATCACTCGCCGAGCCCCGCCATGATCACGGTGCTCGCCGAGATAGATGCCTTGCCAGGTGCCTAACGCCAGGCGTCCATCCTGTATCGGCAGGAGCAACTGAAACCCCAGCAGACTGCCCTTGAAGTGCGCCGGCAGATCGTCCGGGCCTTCGTAATCGTGTTCGTAACCCGCCTCCCCTTGCGGCACCAGGCGGTTGAAGAACCGCTCGAAATCGCGACGCACAGCAGGGTCGGCATTCTCGTTGACCGTCAAGGACGCCGAGGTGTGCTGCAGCCACAGGTGCAACAGACCCATGCGTATCTGCGTCAGTTCAGGCAATCCTCTGACGATCTCTTCGCTGACCAGATGAAAGCCGCGACTGCGCGGCGACAGTTCGATCACGCGCTGCATCCACATGGCACGCTCCCAGGCTTTGGCGCGCGCATTCTAGCGTGCTGCCAGAAAAAACAAAGGGCGCCGAAAGGCGCCCTTGTATTTTCCACCGACACTTATTTCTTGCCGGTGAACTCCGGGTAGGCTTCCATGCCGCATTCGGCGATGTCCACACCCTCGTATTCCTCTTCTTCGCTGACGCGCAGGCCCATCACCGCCTTGATGATGCTCCAGACGATTAGGCTGGCGACGAATACCCAGGCGAAGATGCAGCCGATGCCCAGCAGTTGCGCGCCCAGGGAGGCATCGCCGTTGGTCAGGCAGACCGCCAGCAGGCCCCAGATGCCGACCACGCCGTGCACGGAGATGGCACCGACCGGATCGTCGAGCTTGAGCTTGTCCAGAGCGAGGATGGAGAACACCACCAGCACGCCACCGACACCACCGATCAGGGTGGCCTGCAGGGCGCTCGGGGTCAGCGGTTCGGCGGTGATGGCCACCAGACCGGCCAGCGCGCCGTTCAGCGCCATGGTCAGGTCGGCCTTGCCGAACAGGATGCGGGCGACGATCAGCGCAGCGATCAGACCACCGGCGGCGGCCATGTTGGTGTTGGTGAACACCTGAGCCACGGCGTTGGCGTCTTCGATGGTGCTCATCTTCAACTGCGAGCCACCGTTGAAGCCGAACCAGCCCATCCACAGGATGAAGGCACCCAGGGTCGCCAGCGGCAGGTTGCAGCCTGGAATGGCGTTGACCTGGCCATTGGCGCCGTACTTGCCTTTACGCGCACCCAGCAGCAGCACGCCAGCCAGAGCGGCGGCGGCGCCCGCCATGTGCACCACGCCGGAGCCGGCGAAGTCGAGGAAGCCGGCTTCGTTGAGGAAGCCCGAACCCCATTTCCAGAAGCCCTGCACCGGGTAGATGAAGCCGGTCATGACCACCGCGAAAGCCAGGAAGGCCCACAGCTTCATGCGTTCGGCGACGGCACCGGAGACGATCGACATGCAGGTCGCGGCGAACACCACCTGGAAGAAGAAGTCCGAACGCGCCGAGTAGTAGGGGGCGTCATCGCCACCGGCCAGAACGGCTTCGACGCTGTTCTCGTCACCGATCAAAAAGCCCAGGCTGGGGAAGATGCCGCCTTCCGGGCTGGAGTACATGATGTGGTAGCCGATCACCAGATACATGACGCTGGCCACCGCATAGAGGGCGATGTTCTTGGTCAGGATCTCGGTGGTGTTCTTGGCGCGTACCAGGCCGGATTCGAGCATGGCGAAGCCAGCCGCCATCCACATCACCAGTGCGCCACAGATCAGAAAGTAGAAGGTATCGAAGCCATACTGCAATGCAGTCAATGCTGTGTTGTCCATTGTTCACCTCTTGCCGGTGCGCTTATTGGTGCGCTCTTCGGTAGAAGACGCCCGGGTTGGCGCCGGGCGCGCTCCATGTGTAGGCCTGTCGGACTCCGTCAGGCCACCTGGTTCTTACAGGATGTAACCACGCTCGTTGTGCTGGGCCAGGTCGAGGCCGACGTTCTCGTCCTCTTCGCTGACGCGCAGCCCCATCACCACATCGATCACCTTGAGGATGACGAAGGTGACGATGGCGGTGTAGACCACGGTGACCAGCACGCCGACGAACTGGGTCCAGACCTGGGCGCCGATGTCTTCGACGGTGCCGAAGCCACCCAGCGCAGGCGCAGCGAACACGCCGGTGAGGATGGCGCCGACGATACCGCCGACGCCGTGCACGCCGAAGGCGTCCAGCGAGTCGTCGTAGCCCAGCTTGCGCTTGAGGCTGGTGGCGCAGAGGAAGCAGATCACGCCTGCAGCCAGGCCGATGGCCAGGGCACCCATGGGGCCTGCGGTGCCGGCTGCCGGGGTGATGGCGACCAGACCGGCCACCACGCCGGAAGCGATGCCCAGAGCACTCGGCTTACCGTGGGTCAGCCACTCGGCGAACATCCAGCCCAGCGCTGCAGCGGCGGTGGCGATCTGAGTCACCAGCATGGCCATGCCGGCGGTGCCGTTGGCGGCCACCGCAGAGCCGGCGTTGAAGCCGAACCAGCCAACCCACAGCATCGCTGCGCCGACCAGGGTGTAACCCAGGTTGTGCGGTGCCATCGGCGTGGTCGGGAAGCCCTTGCGCTTGCCCAGCACCAAGCAGGCCACCAGGCCGGCAATACCGGCGTTGATGTGCACTACGGTGCCACCGGCGAAGTCCAGCACGCCTTCGTCCCACAGGAAGGCGCCGTCACCGGACCAGACCATGTGGCAGATCGGGGCATACACCAGGGTGAACCAGACGCCCATGAACACCAGCATCGCGGAGAACTTCATGCGCTCGGCGAAGGCACCGACGATCAGCGCCGGGGTGATGATGGCGAAGGTCATCTGGAAGGTGATGAACACGCTTTCCGGGAAGGCGCTGACCAGGCTGTCGACGGTCAGGCCGCTGAGGAATGCCTTGTCCAGGCCGCCGATGAAGGAATGGAGGTTGGTGACGCCCTTCTCCATGCCTGTGGTATCGAAAGCCAGGCTGTAGCCGTAGACCACCCAGAGAATGCTGATCAGACCGGTGATGGCAAAGCATTGCATCATCACCGACAGCACGTTCTTCGAGCGCACCATGCCGGCGTAGAACAGGGCCAGGCCCGGGATGGTCATGAACAGAACCAACGCAGTGGCGGTGAGCATCCAAGCCGTGTCACCGGAATTCAGCGTCGTTTCCGCGGCCATGGCCAGGCCCGGGGAAAACAGGGACAAAAGGGCTCCAAGCCCTGCGATTTTTCGCAGAGTCATGATTTAACTCCTGGGACGATTCTGGGGGTGGGCCGACGGCTGGGCTTAGATCGCGTCGGTATCGGTTTCGCCGGTACGGATACGAATCGCCTGCTCCAGATTGACCACGAAGATCTTGCCGTCACCGATCTTGCCGGTGTTGGCCGCCTTGGTGATGGCCTCGATCACGCGATCGAGCTGATCGTCGGCGATAGCCACGTCGATCTTCACCTTGGGCAGGAAATCGACGACGTATTCGGCACCGCGGTACAGCTCGGTATGGCCCTTCTGACGGCCAAAGCCTTTGACTTCGGTAACGGTGATGCCCTGCACGCCGATTTCCGACAAGGACTCGCGCACGTCGTCCAGCTTGAACGGCTTGATGATGGCAGTGACTAGCTTCATGAAACTCTCTCCCGTGTAAGGTGGACTTGCCCCAGGAATTTTCGGCCCGTCGCAAGTCTAAGCGCAGTGTCCGGCTTTTGTAATGCACCGACCGCCCAACCTGGCCTGGCCGATACCCACCAACCGCTTCCGACGAGGCACTCCTGCGCTTCGCCTGACGCCCCGGAACTGCATCGGTGCATGCGTCATGAGGGGTTAAGCAGAAAGCTTGCCAGCTCGCTGAAAGGCCCTTTTTTTCAGGCAGTTAGCCCAGAGGACGGGATACTGGCCAGGGGCATCCCCATAGCGACCGCACCAAAATAAGGCAGGCAAGACCGCCCCATCGCCCGAAAATCGTGCAAAGCATCACGGCAAGCCAGAAAAAGCATGCGTGCTACACTGCCGCGCAACTGGATCTGGAACACAACCATGCTGCCGCCCAAAGCCCTGCTCGACACCCTCAGTAGCCACGCCTCACGCCTGTTCAGCGGCGAAAGCCCGCTGCCACGCGCCGAGTTGGAAGCCCAGTTCAAGGCCCTGCTGCAAAGCGGCTTCGCCAAGCTGGATCTGGTCAGCCGTGAGGAATTCGACAGCCAGATGGTCGTCCTGGCCCGTACCCGCGCCCGCCTGGAGGCGCTGGAAGCCAAGGTCGTCGAGCTGGAAGCCAAGCTGAACCCACCCGCCGACTGATACGGCGGGGCATGCTGATCAAGGAGCGATCATGTCCCTGGCCATCGTCCACAGCCGTGCCCAGGTCGGTGTCGAAGCACCGGCCGTCACCATCGAAGCCCATCTGGCCAACGGCCTGCCGGCCCTGACTCTGGTGGGCCTGCCGGAAACGGCGGTGAAGGAAAGCAAGGATCGGGTGCGCAGCGCCATCCTCAACGCCGCTTTCGACTTCCCCAACCGCCGCATTACCCTCAATCTGGCGCCGGCCGACCTGCCCAAGGACGGTGGCCGTTTCGACCTGGCCATCGCCCTGGGCATACTCGCCGCCAGCAGCCAGATCCCCGCTGACACGCTGGATGAATACGAATGTCTGGGTGAGCTGGCGCTTTCCGGCGCCATCCGCCCGGTGCAGGGCGTGCTGCCCGCCGCTCTGGCGGCTCGCGCGGCCGGGCGCACCCTGCTGGTGCCCCAGGCCAATGCCGAGGAAGCCAGCCTGGCTTCGGGGCTGCAGGTGATCGCCGTCGACCATCTGCTGCAGGTGGCCGGCCACCTCAACGGCAGCCAACCGCTAGCGCCGTATCAGGCCAAGGGCCTGCTCAGGCAGAGCCGGCCCTACCCCGATCTGGCCGAAGTGCAAGGCCAGTTGGCCGCCAAGCGCGCCCTGCTGGTGGCCGCGGCCGGTTCGCACAACCTCCTGCTCAGTGGCCCGCCGGGCACCGGCAAGACCTTGCTGGCCAGCCGCCTGCCGGGCCTGCTACCGCCATTGGAAGAAGACGAAGCATTGCAGGTGGCGGCAATTCATTCGGTGGCCAGCCATGCGCCCCTGCAGCACTGGCCGCAGCGCCCGTTCCGCACGCCCCATCATAGTGCTTCGGGGCCGGCGCTGGTCGGTGGCGGCAGTCGCCCGCAACCCGGCGAGATCACCCTGGCGCACCAGGGCATTCTGTTTCTCGACGAGCTACCGGAGTTCGACCGCAAGGTGCTGGAGGTGCTGCGCGAACCACTGGAAAGCGGCCATATCGTCATTGCCCGCGCCCGTGACCGGGTCAGGTTTCCCGCACGCTTCCAGCTCGTCGCGGCGATGAACCCCTGCCCTTGCGGCTATCTGGGCGACCCCAGCAACCGCTGCCGCTGCACCCCGGACCAGATCCAGCGCTACCGCGCCAAGCTGTCCGGGCCGCTGCTCGATCGCATCGACCTGCATCTGACCGTGGCCCGCGAAAGCACGGCACTGCAGGTCAGCAGCGAGGAGGGCGAAACCACCGCACAGGCCGCCGCCAAGGTGGCCGCTGCGCGCCAGCGCCAGTTGCAGCGCCAGGGCGTGGCCAATGCCTTTCTCGACCTGCCCGGCCTGCGCCAGCACTGCCATCTGCCGGACATCGACCGCCAGTGGCTGGAAAACGCCTGCGAACGCCTGGGGCTGTCGCTACGCGCCGCCCATCGTGTGCTCAAGGTGGCGCGCACCCTGGCCGACCTGGAAGGCGCCGAATCCATTGCCCGCCAGCATCTGGCCGAGGCGTTGCAGTACCGGCCCAGCCAGAGCTGACGGAATCAGTGGAAGCGCTCGACTTCCTGCCGTAGCTGCGCCGCCACCTGATCCAAGGCGCTGGCGGTCTGCGCCAGATTGGCCACCACTTCGCGCTGTTCGCCATTGGCGTGGGCGATGTTCTGCAGGTTACCGCTGAGCACGGTGGCAGTGCGGCTCTGCTCCTGGGTGGCCGTGGTGATCACGGCAAACTGTTCGCCAGCGGCGCTGCTGCGCTCGGTGATCTGCGCCAGTGCGGCAGCCACCGTGGAGTTGCGCTCGAGGCCGTCCTGCATCAGTTGCCGGCCCTGCTCCATGGTGGCGATGGCGCTGTTGGTCTCGCTCTGGATGCTGCCGATCATCGCGGAAATCTCGTTGGTCGCCTCACGGGTGCGCCCAGCCAGGTTGCGCACCTCGTCGGCGACCACGGCGAAACCACGGCCCTGTTCGCCGGCTCGTGCGGCTTCGATGGCGGCATTGAGTGCCAGCAGGTTGGTCTGGTCGGCAATCGCGGTGATCACGCTGACGATGCCGCCGATCTCCTGGGAGCGCTGGCCCAGTGCATCGATCACCCGCGAGGTTTCATTCAGGGCTTCGGCAATCTGCACCAGCGCTTCGGAGGCCTGATCCATGGAGGCACGACCGCTGCGGGTCTGCTGGGCGTTTTCGCTGGCCAGGCGCTCGGTGTCGCGCATGTTGTCGGCGATATTCTGCGAGGTGGCACTGAATTCCTCGACCGCGCCGGCCATGCTGCTGATCTCGCCGGATTGCTGATCGATACCCGTGTAGGCCTCGCTGGACAGGGACGACAACGTTTGCGCACGAGCACTGACGTCCTGCGCGGCATGGCGAATGCGCGCCACCATGGTGGAAAGCGCTTCACCCATCTGGTTGAAGCTGTGCGCCAGCAAGCCGATCTCGTCATCGCTGGATAGCGCCAGGCGCGCGCTCAGATCGCCCGCCCCCAGCGCATGAGCCTGTTGCACCAGGTCGCCCAGTGGCCGCAGCTTGCGCCGCAGCAGCCAGACCACCGCCGTCACCGCCAGCAACAGGGTGATGGCGCTACCGATGGCCAGCCGCGTGCCGACCTTCCAGGTCACCGCCTGGATCTCCTCGCGCGGCATGCTCGCCAGCACCGTCCAGGGGCCACCGGCAAAAGGCCGGGCCACGCTGTAGAACTCCTGCGCGCCATCGCTCCAGAAGCCGCCTTCGCCCGGATGCTCGATCAGCTCTCCGAGAGCGGCAGGCAGAGGCTCCAGGGCGTTGCTGCCGGCCGGCTTGACCAGCCACTGGCCCTGTTCGTCGAGCAGCGCCAGAGAGCCACTGCTACCGATGCGGAACTCGGCCAGCTTGCTGAACTGCAGTTGCTGCGCATCGGTGTAGTCGAAACCGACGAAGAGCACGGCGATCACCTGCCCGCTGCCATCGCGCACGGGGGTGTACTGGGTCATGTAATTGCGTCCGAACAGCGCGGCCCGCCCCACGTAACCCTGGCCGGCCAACAGGCGCTCATAGGCCGGGTGCTGGTGGTCGAGAGTGGTGCCCAGAGCCCGGGTGCCATCCTGTTTGGTCAGCGAAGTGGTGATGCGGACGAACTCGCTGCCGTCACGCACGAATACCGTGGCCACCCCGGCGGTCATGCGGGTGAAGTCGTCCACCTCGGTGAACTCGTTGTTCAGCCGCACGCCCTTCAGGTAAAGCGCCGGTGCTTGCAGGCTACCGACGCTGACCCGCTCGTCGGCGCGCAGTTGCAGCCCGCTGCTGAAGCGCTGCTCGAACAGCCCGGCGAGGCGCTGGGTGCTATCGCGCAGGCTGCCGTGGAAGGTTTCGAGTTGATCGGCCAGCAGGGCGGCCTCACTGCCCAGGTGTCTCTCGCGAGTCACCAGGTTGCCTTCGTCGAGCGAACGCAGGGCGAACAGGGTACTGACACCAATCAGTATGACCAGCACCAGCGCCAGGGTGGCGGCGAGTTGCAGGGCGATGCGGGACCGTGGAGTTTGCATGAGGGCCTCGATGCTTACAGCAGGTCAGAGGAAGGGGAAGAAGAGATCGTATCTCTACTACTTTAGTAGGAGCCGCGCAGCTTACCCCACGATTTCAGTAGGTCAATCGCCAATTGCCATCATCTAGAACCAGTTATCTGATTTCATATTCCGCAGCCACTCAGGAGGCCGCCCGCTGCACCTCGGGCAGGCGCATGGCGGCGACCTGCGCTTGCAGGAAACGGCATAACCGCTGCAAACGCGTACGCGCCCGATGAGCACGCGGCCAGACCAGGTAGTAGCCCTCGCCACTGCTCACGGCCGTGCGCCAGGGCAGACCAAGGCGCCCGGCCTCGACGTCCTCGGCGATCATCAGCAGGTCGCCGATGGATACCCCGTAGCCGCGCCCCGCCGCCATGATGCCCAGTTCGAGCATGTCGAAGACCTGCCCGGTCTTGAGCGGCACCTCGGCGCTCAGCCCGGTGACCTGCAGCCAGCGCCGCCAGTCACGCCGATCCGGGGTGGGGTGCAACTGTTCGGCGGCCTGTAGCCGCTCGAGCGACCAGACACCGACCTGGGTTTCCTGTGCCGCGCACACCGGGATCAGCCATTCCTCGAACAGCAGCGCACTCTCCCATTCGTCGGGGAATTGGCCATCGGAGAGCAGCACGGCGCAGTCGAAGGGCTCGCGGCGGAAATCCACCTTGTCCACGTCCATCCAGGCACTGGTCAGTTGCACCTCGTCTTCCGGGTGGGCCTGACGGAACTGCGACAGCCGCGCCAGCAGCCAGCGTACTGTGAGGGTCGAGGGCGCCTTCAGGCGCAGCACGGCATCGTCCAGGCGCAGACTGGCGCAGGCGCGCTCCAGCGCGTCGAAGCCCTCGCGCAGGCCGGGCAGCAAGGCCTTGGCCGGCTCGGTGAGCAGCAGGTTGCGCCCATGTCGCTCGAACAGGCGGCAGGCGAAGTGCTCCTCGAGGGTACGGATGTGCCGGCTCACCGCGCTCTGGGTGATGGCCAGCTCCTCGGCCGCGCGAGTAAAGGAGGCATGTCGTGCGGCGGCCTCGAAGGCGCGCAGGGCATAGAGCGCGGGCAAGCGACGACTCATGAAGCTATACCATGAGTTTTTATCATGCCTGGCATGGTTATTTTCCTTTTGTGGAGGTCGACTCGAGACCCGAGAATGGCGATCTCCCAGCTCAATCATGAGCCTGGAGCTGTCTATATTGCCGAAGTTTGACTCATCATGAAAAACCACCTTGGGCACGAAGCGCGAGCGCTGCTACGCCTGGCCGGCCCGCTGATTTCCGC
Source organism: Pseudomonas sp. NCHU5216 (assembly GCF_052156495.1). Lineage (NCBI taxonomy): Bacteria > Pseudomonadati > Pseudomonadota > Gammaproteobacteria > Pseudomonadales > Pseudomonadaceae > Pseudomonas > Pseudomonas sp. NCHU5216. The sequence continues at coordinate 9,774 of NZ_JBQLIX010000068.1, forward strand.
GCAACTGGCGCACGCGCTGATGATCTTCACCGACACGCTGATGATGGCGATGCTCGGCCCACAGCAACTGGCCGGCGGCGCGCTGGGCGCCACTTGCTACTTCATCTTCTCGATCTTCTGCAGCGGGGTGATCGCCGCCGTCGGCAGCCTGGTGGCCATCCGTCATGGCGCGGGCGATAACGCGGGCATCACGCGCCTGCTGCAGAACGGTCTGTGGCTGGCCCTGGCGCTGGCCATCGGCAGCGCACTGTGCCTCAACGGCCTAGGCCCTCTGCTGCCGCATCTGGGCCAGGATGCCGGCGCTGCCGAGCAGGCCATGGCGTTCCTGCATCCGCTGTCGCTGGCCTTGCCCGGCTACCTGTGCTTCCTGGCCTTGCGTGGTTTCACCAGCGCCATTGGCCATCCCGGCCCGGTCATGACCATCAGCATCGCCGGCACGCTGGCCAACTTCGTCATCAACTACGCGCTGATCCAGGGTTGGTTCGGCTTGCCCAGCCTGGGCCTGCGCGGCATTGGCATGACCACCGCACTGGTCAGCAGTGGCATGGCCCTGGCGTTGGCACTGCACATCCTGCGTGCGCCCCTGTACCGGCACTACGCATTGCGCGCGGCTCTGGCCCGGCCGCAACGCAGCGAGCTGCAGGCGCTGCTGCGCCTGGGGCTGCCCATCGGCGGCACCTATGCGGCCGAGCAGGGCCTGTTCACCTTCGCCACGCTGTGCATGGGCGCACTGGGCAGCGTGCAACTGGCCGCGCACCAGATCGCCATGCAGACGGTGGCGCTGGCCTTCATCGTGCCGCAGGGGCTGTCCTATGCCGTGACCTACCGCGTTGGCCTGCATCACGGTGCGGGGCGTCCGGGCCTGTCACGCCTGAGCGGGCGGCTGGGCATGGGCCTGGGTGCGACGCTGATGCTGCTGTTCGCCCTGGCCTTCTGGCTGCTGCCGGAATGGATCATCGGCCTGTTTCTCGACCGCCATGACCCGGCCTTCGCCGAGATCATCGGCCTGGCCGTGACGCTGCTGGCGATTGCCGCCTGGTTCGAGCTGTTTGATGGCCTGCAGAGCATCGCCATGGGGGCGATACGCGGGCTGAACGATGGCCGCACCACCTTGCTGATCGGCCTGGCCGGTTACTGGGGCGTCGGCGCGCCGCTGGCCTGGCTGCTGGCCTTCGCGCTGGGCTGGGGCGCGCAGGGCGTCTGGTGGGGGCTGGCTGCCGGCCTGGCGGTCACCGCCAGCGGCCTGCTGCTGGGCTTCGAGTACAAGTGCGCGCGCCTGTTTCGGGACAGCCCTGAGCCATTCGGCAGTGCCCGTCTACACCAGGCCGGGAGTGTCGGGCAGGCGTAGCTGGCGCATGCCGAACACCAGGAAACGGGCCAGATCGGCCAGCGGCACGGGCTTGCTGATCAGATAACCCTGCACCTGGCCACAGCCGAACTGGCGCAGTAGCTGCAATTGTTCGGTGTTCTCCACCCCTTCGGCGACCACTTCCAGGTTGAGGCTGTGGGCCAGGTTGATCATGGCGCGCACCAGTTGCCGGTTCTCGGCACGCTCGCTCATGCCGGCGACGAAGCTCTTGTCGATCTTCAGCAGGGCGATGGGCAGGCTGTTGAGATGCACGAAGGAGGAGAAGCCGGTGCCGAAGTCGTCCAGGGAGAAGCGCACGCCAAACCGCCCCAGTGCCGACATGGTGTCCAGTACATGATCGCTACGGCGCATCACCGCGGTTTCGGTCAGCTCGAACTCGAGCCATTGCGCGTCCACCCCACGCACCTCGATCAGGCGGCTCAGGGTGGCCAGAAGCTGGCTGTCCTGGAACTGGCTGAACGACAGGTTGACCGCCATGTGCAAGGGCGGCAGGCCACGCCCGCGCAGCCATTGCATGTCGCGCAAGGCACGGGAGATCACCCAGTAGCCGAGCGGCACGATCAACCCGGTCTCCTCGGCCAGGGGCACGAACTCGCTGGGCGGCAACAGGCCGCGCTCGGCATGGCGCCAGCGCACCAGCGCCTCCACCCCGACGATGCGCCCGCTCTCCAGGCACAGCCGTGGCTGGTAGTGCAGCTCCAGCTCGTCACGGCGCAAGGCACGACGCAGCTCGCTTTCCAGTTCGACCAGGTTGCGCGCGCTACGGCTGAAGCGTTCGTCGTAGATATGGAAGGCGCAGCCAGATTGGCCCTTGGCCTGCTGCATGGCGGTGTGCGCCCGCCATAACAGCGGGTCGACGCCCTCACCGGCCCGCGCATGGGCGAACCCCAGGCTGCTACCGATCAGCAGGCTCTCGCCATCGACCCAGTAGGGCTCGGCCAACGCCTCGGTGATGCGCTGGGCCAGACCTTCGAGCCGCTGCGGGTCACGACGCATGTCCAGCAGCAGGGCGAACTCGTCGCTGCCCAGGCGCGCCAGGTGGTCACCAGGCTGCAGCAGCTCCTTGAGACGCGCCACCACCTGTACGATCAGGCGATCGCCCCCCTGATAACCAAGGGCATCGTTGGCGTGACGGAAGTTGTCAAGGTCGAGATGGCCGAGCACCCAGCCACGGCCACCGTGCTCGCTCAGATGGGCGACAAGCAGCGTCTGCAGGCCCTGACGATTGGCGATGCCGGTCAGAGGGTCCTGTTCGGTCAGGCGTTGCAGGGTCTGCTTGAGGGTGCCCTGCTCGCGGGCGTAACGCAGGCAGCGCCTGAGCACTTCAGCATTCAGGCTGCCACGCACCAGCCAGTCACTGACGCCGACAGGCTCTTGTGTCGGCTCCTGTTCGAGCAGGAGGATCATCGGCAGCGGGCAGAGGCTGGGGTCGGGCAATAGTTCGGGCGTCGCCAGTAGCAGGCTGTCCCCCACATCATCGCAGAGGCGCCGAGCCACATCCCACGAAGGCGCGGTGATCAAGGGTGACGGGCTGCCCAGCGCGCGCAGTTGGGCGCGCAACAGTTCGGCCCAGTCGGCTGTCTGCGCCAACAGCACCAGGCGTACGGGTTCGATGAGCATGGACAAGCAAACTCCCCCAAGACACAAGAATGACGGCGAATCCAGCTCGCCTGGCCGCGTCGTAACCGACGTCTAATCAAGGACATCCGTGTGAAAGGTGGAGCACATCCTGAGCTATAGCCAAATAACCGGCAAGTCTCGCCATGAAACAAATAATCCATGACAAGTCTGTTGCGTGGCACGCACGGGGGTGAAGGGCACGGCAGATTCCCCTGGGCCTGTTAGAATGCGCGGCTTCCTTTTACCGGCAAGTGATCCCATGTCCCGACTCAATCCCCGGCAGCAAGAGGCCGTGAACTATGTCGGCGGCCCCCTTCTGGTGCTGGCCGGCGCGGGTTCCGGCAAGACCAGCGTGATCACGCGCAAGATCGCCCACCTGGTGCAGAACTGCGGCATCCGCGCCCAGCACATCGTCGCCATGACCTTCACCAACAAGGCCGCACGCGAGATGAAGGAGCGCGTCGGCACCCTGCTCAAAGGCAGCGAAGCGCGCGGCCTGACGGTGTCCACCTTCCACAATCTGGGCATGAACATCATCCGCAAGGAATATGCGCGCCTGGGTTACAAGCCCGGCTTCTCGATCTTCGATGACGGCGACATCAAGGCATTGCTCAGCGACATCATGCAGAAGGAGTATTCCGGCGATGACGGTGCCGACGAGGTGAAAAACCTCATCGACAGCTGGAAGAATGACCTGATCCTGCCCGACGAGGCGCTGGCCAAGGCACGCAACCCCAAGGAACAAACCGCCGCCATCGTTTATCTGCACTACCAGCGCACGCTCAAGGCGTACAACGCGGTGGACTTCAACGACCTGATCCTGCTGCCGGTGAAACTGTTCCAGGAACACGCCGACATCCTCGAGAAGTGGCAGAACCGCATCCGCTACCTGCTGGTGGACGAATACCAGGACACCAATGCCAGCCAGTACCTGCTGGTGAAGATGCTGGTGGGCATGCGCAACCAGTTCACCGTGGTCGGCGACGACGACCAGTCGATCTACGCCTGGCGCGGCGCACGCCCGGAAAATCTGATGCTGCTGAAAGAGGATTACCCGTCGCTGAAGGTGGTGATGCTGGAGCAGAACTACCGCTCCACCAGCCGCATCCTCAAATGCGCCAACGTGCTGATCGCCAACAACCCCCACGTGTTCGAGAAGCAGCTGTGGTCGGAGATGGGCCACGGCGACGAAATCCGCGTGATCCGCACCCGTAACGAGGATGCCGAGTGCGAGCGCGTGGCGCTGGAAATTCTCACCGAGCACCTGCGTACCCAGCGCCCGTATAGCGACTTCGCCATCCTCTACCGGGGCAATTACCAGGCCAAGCTGATGGAGTTGAAACTGCAGCACCACCAGATTCCCTATCGCCTGTCCGGCGGCACCAGCTTCTTCGCCCGCCAGGAGGTGAAGGATCTGATGAGCTACTTCCGCCTGCTGGTCAACCCGGACGATGACAACGCCTTCCTACGGGTGATCAACGTGCCACGCCGTGAGATCGGCTCCGCCACCCTGGAAAAACTCGGCAACTACGCCAGCGAGCGCAAGATCAGCATGTACGCCGCCGCCGGCGAGATCGGCCTCGGCGAGCACCTCGATGCGCGCTTCACCGAACGCCTGCAGCGCTTCACCAAGTGGATGGATCGGGTGCGCCAGGAGTGCGCGCAGAACGACCCGATCGCCGCCATCCGCAGCATGGTCATGGACATCGACTACGAGAACTGGCTGCGGCAGAACGCCTCCAGCGACAAGGTGGCCGAGGCGCGCATGGGCAACGTCTGGTTCCTCGTCGACGCGCTGAAGAACACCCTGGAAAGGGACGAAGACGGCGACATGACCATCGAGGACGCCATCGGCAAGCTGGTGCTGCGCGACATGCTCGAGCGCCAGCAGGAAGAGGAAGAAGGCGCCGAAGGCGTGCAGATGATGACCATGCACGCCTCCAAGGGCCTGGAATTTCCCTCGGTGTACATCATCGGTTTCGAGGAGGAGATTCTCCCCCACCGCTCCAGCATCGAGGCTGACACCATCGAAGAAGAACGGCGCCTGGCCTACGTCGGCATCACCCGCGCCAAGCGCAACCTGGCGCTGACCTATGCCGCCAAACGCAAGCAGTACGGCGAAGTGATCGACTGCTCGCCGAGCCGCTTCCTCGACGAGTTGCCGCAGGAAGACCTGCGCTGGGAAGGTCTGGAAGAAGCCCCGGTGGAGGTCAAGACCGCCCGTGGCAACGACGCGCTAGCCAATATGCGCGCCATGTTGAAGAAGTAACGTCGCGCAGCGACAGCCGCCGACACCGTAGCCCGGATGCCATCCGGGGAAACCGTCCCGGATTGCATCCGGGCTACGTTCATCTCGAGAGGAACATCGCGTGCAAGCGCTGAAACAGAAAATTCGCGAGGAAGGCATCGTCCTGTCCGAGCAGGTACTCAAGGTCGACGCCTTTCTCAACCACCAGATCGACCCGGCGCTGATGCAGCAGATCGGCCATGAATTCGCCCAGCGCTTCGCCGATCAGGGCATCAGCAAGATCGTCACCATCGAGGCTTCGGGTATCGCCCCGGCGGTGATGGCCGGCCTGGAGCTGGGCATTCCGGTGATCTTCGCGCGCAAGTTCCAGTCGCTGACACTCAAGGACGACCTGCTGATCTCCAAGGTGTTCTCCTTCACCAAGCAGACCGAAAGCACCATCGCCATCTCCGCCCGCCACCTCACCGCGCGCGACAAGGTGCTGGTGATCGACGACTTCCTCGCCAACGGCCACGCCGCCAAGGCGCTGATCGACCTGATCCAGCAGGCCGGGGCGCAGGTCGCCGGTATCGGCATCGTCATCGAGAAATCCTTCCAGGAGGGCCGCGCTCTGCTGGAAAGCGAGGGTTACCGGGTCGAGTCGCTGGCCCGCCTGGCCTCGCTGGAAGGCGGCCAGGTACGCTTTATTGAGTGAGGCACTCGGAGCCTGTTCACGATCTCGCAAGCTGCGATCCGTCGGGCTGGCGCTCCAGCCTGTTTTGCCTCCTTGGGGGAGAAGGCTTGGTTGACACCGGACTGGCAAGTTTGTGTGTTGGTTTCGGTTGTTTTCGGTGTTCAAGCTACTTATCGGTGTTTAGTTGATAGCTCCTGTTTCGCCCCCCGGCGACCTTCTTTTGTCAAACGCCACAAAAGAAGGCAAAAAGGCAGGCCCCGCCATCCGGCCCCGGCTGCGCCGGGGTTCGTTCGCTCCATCGTCGCTCCGAGGGTCGGCGTACATGGGCCGTCCCTGGCCCATTACGCCTCTCGCGGCATCCATGCCGCTCGCCCCTCTACGCAACGATTCCACTCACCCTCCTGAAGGGGCCACTTGCGCGCCTGAACGAACTGGCATGCCATGGGCTGCCCAGCGTGTTCTAGTAGCGATGAGGTCGTCGAATTAAACCAATAGTTTCATTCGCGCAGTTTCATTCGCTTGAACAGCTTGCCGGCTTGCAGCCGGCATCCCGGTCAGCCCTAAGGCTGACCCATGTACAAGCACTCCGCGCTAATCCTGGGTTACCGCAGGTTCAGGCGCGTGCAGAGCCCGCCCAGGAGGGTGAGCGGAATCGTCGTGGAAGAGGTTGAGCG
>NZ_JBQLIX010000069.1:0-15587 GCF_052156495.1 Pseudomonas sp. NCHU5216
GCCGGATGATCGGGCGGAAGGTTTTGGTTACTTTGCCCGCAAAGTGACTCGCCCGGGAGGGCGAAACCAGAAACATCCGCAAAAACGCGGCAATTCGGAACAAGCCCCCCTGAACAAGCACACAAAATTGCCAGTCCGGTATCAACCAATCCGATGCAAAGAACTCACTATTAACGCAGCAATGGCAAGGCTGTTTTCCAACGCCCTGCTACCGGCGCTGTTGCTGTTCGATACGCTCCACATACTCACGCAACCAGCCAGCCAGCTCACCTGGCTCGGCCAGAAGTTGCCAATGCCCGGCCCTTACCTTGCGTCGGGTCAGTGAGGGCGCCCAGCGCTGCAGATCATCGAATAGCTGTGGCCGCACGAAGCGATCTTGCAGCGCCACGATCAACTGCACCGGCACCGACGTGGTGCGAATGCGCGGGCGGAACAGGCGGCGGATGAAGTTGGCGCGATAGAGCTGCACACCGTGCATGCCATCGGCGCGCTGGCTGGCGTGTCGCTGCGGCTGGGCGATGCCTTCCAGGCGCTGCAGCAGCCAGGGCCAGGCGCGATCCAGACCCAGGCGCCAGGTCAGTTCGGGCAGCAGCGGCAGATGAAAGAAGGCGATGTACCAGGAGCTGAGCAATTGCCCACCGGCCTGCAACCAGGGACGCAGGCGACGCTGAGCCAGACGTTCGCGCAGCCAGTGGCCGACGTGATCCAGGCAGGGCCCGGACAGGCTGGTATAGGACGCCAGCAGCGGCTGCATGCGTGGCTCGGTCACCGCTTCCCAGGCCTGGATCGAGCCCCAGTCGTGGGCCACCAGATGCACCGGGCGCTTCGGGCTGGTGGCCAGGATCACCGCCTCCAGATCACGCGCCAGGTGTTTCAGGCGATAGGCCTGGCGCTGGCGTGGTTTGTCCGAAGCGCCGAAACCACGCACGTCATAGGTGATGACCTGATAGTCGGCGGCCAATGCGGCGATCAACGGCAGCCAGACGCCATGGTGATCGGGGTAGCCGTGTACCAGCAGCAGGGGGGTGGCATCTGCCCGGCCCCAGCGCTGCACGGCCAGGTTCAGGCCATCACCACGGACAGTCAGCCGTTGTAGCGCAGGCGGTTCGAGTGGCAGGGCGGCGTTCATGACAGGCCTTCGGTAGGGCAGGAGAGAGGCTGGCGGGTCGGCATCGGGGCTCCTAGAGCAGGTTTATTACATCGTTCGATGTCATTGTCATGTGCCCGATTGCCCTTGCCTAGCGACCCTGATGGCGAGCTCGTTGTGTTACCTCATGGCGAAAACGCTCTGGCATGCGGGTTTTACGGCCGGATGAGGGCTTGCCACTGGCGCCTGAAGGCTGCAAGTCCAGCCCTTGGTTCGGGTGGCCCATGCGGTTGTTGCACCTCATTGAGCGGGGCTATGATCGGCCCATGAAAATTTCCTCCCCACTGGTGCAACGTCTGCTTGGCATGAGTCACTCGGTTGCCGAGGCGACGCCGGCCGAGTTCAGCGTCGAGCAACTGGCTACCGCCGCACAGACCACCGTGCGCAACGTGCGTGCCTATCAGGATCGCGGCTTGCTGCCGCCGCCGCAGCGGCGTGGCCGGGTAGGCATCTACAATGGCGAGCATCTTGCGCGCTTGCGCCTGATTGGCCAGTTGCTCGAACGCGGCTACACCATCGCCAGCATTCGTGAACTGCTGGAAACCTGGGAGCAGGGGCGTGACCTGGCCCATGTTCTGGGGCTGGACGAAGCGATTCGCGGCCCAGGGCAACCGGAGGTCGCCTCGCGTCTGGAGTTCAGCGAGCTGCAGGAGCTGTTCGGCGAAGCGCTGGACGATTCATTGATCGAGCGCGCCCAGGCCCTCGGCCTGCTGGAGTTCGCTGGCGATCACCTGCGTGTGCCCAGCCCACGGCTGCTGGCTGCCGGGGTGGCGCTTTACCGCGCGGGCATTCCCTTGCCGATACTGCTCGATGAGCTGGCGACCATACGTGGCCATATCGAACGGGTGTCGACCGGCATCGTGCGGATGATCGTCGAGCAATTGGTCAATCCGCGTCTGCAAGCGCCGCTGCCGCATGCTCGCGAACTGGAAAACCTCAGCGCCCAGTTGTTGCAGTTGCGCCCCCTGGTGGAGCAGGTGATCGAGGCCGAACTGAGTCGTGGCCTGCCGCTCGCTGCCAATCGGGAACTGAGTGAACGGGTCAATCAGTTGCTGCAGGGCTTCCTGCAGCGTTCGTCATGAGTACAGCAGGGTGGCGGCACCAGCGAGCAGCCCGAGCAACATGATCGGCAGGCAGCGCAACGCCAGATGACGACCGCCAATCAGCAGGATCAACCCGGCCTTGACCAGGCTGTTGCTCAGCGCGGCAAGGAAGATACCGTGCACGGCCACCTGCTGATTCAGCCCCGCCTGAGCGCTGCGTGCCAGCGACAGGGTGATGGCATCGACATCCGCCAGCCCTGACACCAGTGCCACCAGATACACCCCGGCATCCCCCAGCCAGTGCCTGGCCCCTTCGACCAGCGCCAGGATGAGCACCAGCAGCGCAGCGAAACGCAGTGCTGGTGCCAGCTCGAAAGGATTCTTCAGCGGTGGTTCGCCGCCTTCTTCCGGTATGCGACCGGCCAGGCGATAGAAAGCGAGAGCACCGACGGCATAGACCAAGGTGGTCACGGCCAGTGGCCAGAACAGCTGGGCGAGCAGAGCACGCTCGATCACGCCCACTTCCAGCAGCACGCGGGGAAACATCAACGCCGAGGTGGCCAGCAGGCCGCAGACCAGCATGGCCCGCAAGCGCGTGTTGCCCTGCAGACGGGCGAGGGTGAGGGTCATGGCGGTGGAAGAGACGATGCCGCCGAGCAGCGCGGTGATCAGCAGACCGTGGCGGGTGCCCACCAGGCGGATGGCGACGTAGGCGGCAAAACCTATGGCAGCGATGGCCACCACCATCCACCAGATCACATAGGGGTTGAACAGGCCCCAGGGGCCATAGCCCTGATTGGGTAGGGCGGGCAGCAGCACCAGAGAGATGAACAGCAACTTGAGCGCGCCCAACACCTCGTTCTCGCTCAGGTGCTGCAGCGCACCGTGCAGTGTGCGCTTGAGGCTGAGCAGCAAGGCCACCGCCACCGCACCCGCCGCTGCCAAGGGGGCCTGACCCGCCACCGCCAGGCTGCCGAGGGCGAAGGTAATCAGCAGCGCCACCTCACTGGTCATGCCCAGTTCCTGATGCTGAGTCAGGTCGCCGATGTAGGAGGTCAGCACCAGCGCGCTGAAACCCAGGAACACCACGGCCCAGGCCAGTACGCCGAAATGCTCGCCGAGGAGCAGGGCGAAGCCCCCGAGCAGGCCGCTCAGGCCGAAGGTGCGGATGCCCGCGGCCAGGCGCGCATCGTCCCGGTCACGCTCCTGCCAGCCGCGCTCGGCGCCGATCAGCAGACCGGCTGCCAGCGCGCTGGCGAAGTTGAGCAGCAGTTGCAGGGCATCGGACATGGGGCATCCTTGGGCATGGCAGCTACTGACAGTCTAGCGGCCCGGGCCTGGCGCACCTTGCGCCAGGTCAGCCCACTCAACCGCGCAGTGGCAGATGCCGGCTGAGCAGGGCACGCAAGGCGGCCGGTTTGACCGGCTTGGGCAGGTAGTCGAGGCCGGCGGCGTGTACCTCGGCCACCAGCTCGGGGCGGCCGTCGGCGCTGATCACCACCCCGGGCACTGGCTCGCCCAGCCGAGTGCGCAGCCAGGCCATGAGTTCGGTGCCGGTCTCGCCTTCATCCAGGTGGTAGTCGATCAGGGCCAGTTGCGGGCGCACCGCCTCACTGAGCAGGTGCTCGCATTCCACGCGGTTGCGCGCCGTCCACACCTGGCAGCCCCAGCGTGACAGCAGGCTGTGCATGCCGGTGAGGATGCTGTCCTCGTTGTCGATGCACAGCACCTGAGTGCCCTGCAGCGGCTGCGCGTCGCTGGCCGGCGCGCCGATGCCCTGCGGTTTCGGCGCAGGCTTGCGGGCCAGCGGCACGCTGACGCTGAACACGCTGCCCTTGCCCGGCCAGGAGCGCACTTGCAGGCCGTGGCCGAGTACCCGGCACAGGCCATCGGCGATGGCCAGACCCAGCCCCAGGCCTTTTTCGGCACGGGTCTGGTGGCTGTCCAGGCGCTTGAACTCCTCGAAGATCACCCTGCGCTTGTCTTCGGGGATGCCCATGCCGCGATCCCAGACCTCCAGGCGCAACTGCTGGCCTTCGCGGCGCACGCCCAGCACCACCCGGCCCTTGGCGTAGCGGAAGGCGTTGGTGAGGAAGTTCTGCAGCACCCGGCGCAGCAACTTGATATCGCTGTCGATCCATTGCTGGCTGCCGTGCACGCGCAGGTCGATACCCTGTTCGGCAGCCAGCACGCCGAACTCGGCGGCGAGGGTGTCGAACAGGTTGGCCAGGGCGAAGGGATGGCGATCCGGAGTGATGCGGCCGTTCTCCAGGCGTGAGATGTCCAGCAGGTCGGTGATCAGATCCTCGGCCGAGCGCAACGAGCTGTCGAGGTGGCGCACCAGTTCCTGGGCTTCGTCCGGCAGGGCGCCTTCCTGATGGGACAGGGCGGCGGAAAACAGCCGGGCGGCATTCAGCGGTTGCATCAGGTCGTGGCTAACGGCAGCGAGGAAGCGCGTCTTGGACTGGTTGGCGGCTTCGGCATGGGCCTTGGCTTCGGTCAGTGCCTGGTTCAGTTGCGACAGCTCCTGAGTGCGCTCGGCGACGCGGCGTTCCAGGCTCTCGTTGGCTTCCTTGAGGGCGCGCTCGGCTTGGCGAAATTCGGTGATGTCGGTGAAGCTCATGACGAAGCCGCCACCCGGCATGGGGTTGCCGATCAGCTCGATCACCCGGCCATTGGGGAACACCCGCTCGTAGCTGTGCGCGGTGCCCTGGCGCATCCAGTACAGGCGCTTGGCCACGCTCTCCTCGACATCGCCGCTGCCGAGCATGCCGCGTTCGGCATTGAAGCGGATGATCTCGGCAATCGGCCGGCCCACGTAGATCAACCCGTCGGGATACTCGAACAGCTCCAGGTAGCGATGGTTCCAGGCCACCAGGCGCAGGTTCTGATCCACCACGCTGATACCCTGAGTGATGTTCTCGATGGCGCCTTGCAGCAGCGCACGGTTGAACTGCAGCACCTCGGACGCTTCATCGACTATGCGTACCACGTCCTCCACCTGCATTTCGCGGCCTTCGATGGCCGCCTTGACCACCGCACGGGTGCTCGAGGCGCCGAGCACGCCAGCGAGCAGGCGTTCGGTGTGGGCGATCCATTCGCTGTTGGCCGGCTGGTTGGGGTCGAAGGTCTTGGTGTTGCCCTGGCGTTGGGCGAAGCGCATGAAGCTATGCCGGGCGCGTTCCTCGCCGACGAAGCGAGCCGAGAGCATCAGCAGATCCTCCACTTGCACCGCCAGCAGGCTGCGACCGCTGGGTTTGATGCCCAGGTCGTGGCCGATGAAACGCCCAGCCTGCCAGTGCTCCGAGACCCGGGTGCGGGAGAACCAGGACACCCAGGCGAACAGCAGCATGTTGCCGGCCAGCGACAGCACCACACCACGGGTCAGCGGGTCGACGTGCAGGCCGATGGGGGCATGCAGCAACGTGGTCAACCCTGGGAAGCTGGCCAGCGACCAGCCCATGCCGCGCGCGGCCAGCGGCAGCACCAGGGTGTAGAACCACAGCGCGGAGCCGACGATCAGCCCGGCGAACACACCACGGCGGTTGGCCTGCTTCCATACCAGCGCGCCGAACATGGCCGGTGCCAGTTGGCCGATGGCGGCGAAGGACACTTGGCCGATGGTGGCCAGGCTGGTGCCCTCGCCGAGCAGGCGATAGCAGACGTAGGCCAGCAGCAGGATCAGCACGATGCTGACGCGCCGCGCCGTGAGCATCCAGTGGCGGAAGGCCTCGAAGGGGCGCTCGGTGTTCTTGCGGCGCAGCAGCCAGGGCAGCAGCATGTCGTTGGAGATCATGGTCGACAAGGCGACGGACGCGACGATCACCATGCCGGTGGCCGCCGAAGCACCACCGATGAAGGCCAGTACCGCCAGGCCCGGATGTGCCTCGGCCAGCGGCAGGCTGATGACGAAGGAGTCCGGGGTGATGCCGGCGGGCAGCAGCATCTGCCCGGCCAGGGCAATAGGCACCACGAACAGCGCAGCCAGTACCAGATAAGCCGGGAACACCCAACGCGCCAGGCGCAGATCCTTGGGCTCGATGTTTTCCACCACGCTGACATGGAACTGCCGTGGCAGGCAGACGATGGCGATCATGGCCATGCCGGTCTGCACCAGCATGGCCGGCCAGTTCACCGCCTTGGCCCAGAATGCGTCCAGCTCCGGGGTGTGGCGAGCCTGGGCGAACAGGTCGTTGAAACCGTTGTACAGGCCGAAGGTGACGAAGGCGCCGACAGCCAGGAAGGCCAGCAGCTTGACCAGCGACTCGAAGGCGATGGCCAGCACCATGCCGCGGTGGTGCTCGGTGACGTCCAGGTTGCGCGTGCCGAACAGGATGGTGAACAGGGCCAGGGCCAGCGACACGATCAGCGCGGTGTCCTGGGCGCTGGTGCCGGTGCTCTGCGCCTCGACGCCGATCAACAGGTTGACGCCCAGGACGATGCCCTTGAGCTGCAGGGCGATGTAGGGCAGCACGCCGACCAGGCAGATCAGCGCCACCACCACTGCCAGCGACTGCGATTTGCCGTAGCGCGCGGCGATGAAGTCGGCGATGGAGGTGATGTTCTCCTGCTTGCTGATCATCACCATCTTCTGCAGCACCCAGGGCAGGCTCAGCATGAGGATGATCGGGCCGATGTAGATGGGCAGGAACGACCAGAGCTGCTCGGCCGCCTGACCCACCGCGCCGAAGAAGGTCCAACTGGTGCAGTACACCGCCAGCGACAGCGAGTAGACCCAGGCACGAATCTTCGGCGGCATGGGCGTGCTGCGGCGGTCGCCATAGAAGGCGATGGAAAACAGCACGGTCATGTAGAGCAGGGCGACGGCAGCGATCAGCCCGGTAGACAGCGACATGCGGACACTCCGGAACGCAGGGTGACGAAAGAAGCCCCGCGTCTGTATAGGGCGGGGCATGGGGCAGTGTTGCACCAAAGCGCGCGCGCGTCAGTTGCGACCAAGGTCGCACGGGCCGATTGCCGCAGGGCCAATTGTGTAGCCGGCTCGTGCCTGATAGCGTGATCGGCTCACGACTGCGTCAGAGGGCATCATGTTCAAACCGCAATTGGTCACCTTGCAACGGGGTGCGCTGCGCCTGGAGCCGTTGGCCGATAACGACATCCCGGCCTTGGTCACGCTGGCCGAGGCCAACCGTGACGAGCTGCTGTACATGAATGGCACCCTGCGCCTGGACTGGTACCGCAGTGCGCTGGCCGAGCAGCGTGAACAGCGGGCGCTGCCGTTCGTCATCCGCCTGGGTGATCGTCTGGTGGGTACCACGCGCTTCGCCGACTTCCTCAACGCACTGCCAGCTTGCGAGATCGGCTGGACCTGGCTCGACCGTGAGCAGCATGGCAGTGGCCTGAATACCACCATCAAGTACCTGATGCTCAAGCATGCCTTCGACAACTGGGGCATGGTGCGCGTGCAGCTCAAGACGGCCGCCAGCAACCTGCGCTCGCAGCGCGCCATCGAAAAGCTCGGTGCCGTACGCGAGGGGCTGCTGCGCAACCACCGGCGCCTGGCCGATGGTCGCCTCGACGACACCGTGCTGTACAGCATCACCGACCAGGAATGGCCGCAGGTGCGTCAGGCACTGGAAGCGAGCTTCGGCGCCTGAACATGAGCGGCGAGCACACGCGTTTCTGGCAGGCCAGTGCACTGGGCAAGGTTGAGCTGCTACACGCCCAGTATCGCCAGCAGCGTTTTGCCCCGCATGTGCACGAGGGCTACGTGTTCACCGTGATCGAGTCCGGCGCGCAACGCTTTCGCCACCGTGGCGGTGATCATCTGGCAGCCGCTGGCAGCATGGTGCTGATCAACCCCGATGAGTTGCATACCGGCTCCAGGGCGCATGAGCAGGGCTGGCGCTACCGGGGCTTCTATCCGCAGCCGGAGGCGGTCGCCAGCGTGCTGGCGGAGCTGGATATCTTCACCGGCGGCCTGCCGGGGTTTCCCATCAGTGTGCTGCAGGATGCGCAGGTGGCACGCGCCTTCATTGAGCTGCATCGCCTGTCCGAGCAGGGGGCCAGTGCTCTTCAGCAACAACTGGCCTGGCGTGAGGCACTGTTGCTGCTGTTTCGCCGTCATGCCCGTGTCGCTGCGCCACGTACAGCAGGTCGCGAGCCCCAGGCAGTGGCCCGGGCGCGCGAGCTGCTGAGCGAGCACCTGGCCGAGCCGCCGTCGCTGGAGGCATTGGCCGGGCAGGTCGGCCTTTCGCCCTTTCACTTCGCTCGAGTGTTTCGCCGCGCCACCGGCTTGCCACCCCATGCCTGGCTCAAGCAGCGACGTCTGGAGCAGGCGCGGGCCTTGTTGCGAGAGGGCTGTGCACCGCTGTCGGTGGCGATGCAACTGGGCTTTGCCGACCAGAGCCACCTGTCGCGCCAGTTCAAGCAGGCCTACGGTATCGCCCCCGGCGAATATCGGCGGGCTTGCCAGGCCTGAAGCGCAAGATCGTTCAAGACCTCCTGTCGAGCAGTGGTTAGGCTCGGCGCACCAAGGAGGTTCCATGTCTCGTCATCACGAATTCACCCAGGGCGCCCGCGACATGCTGCCGATGCTGCTCGGTGCCATGCCCTTCGGCATCATCTTCGGCAGCCTGGCGGGGGCCGCCGGGCTCGCCCCATGGCAGACGTTCGGCATGTCCGCGCTGGTGTTCGCCGGCTCGGCGCAGTTCATCGCCATCAGCCTGCTGGCCGGTGGCGCTGGCATCGCCGTGGTGCTGCTGACCACCCTGGTGGTCAACCTGCGCCATGCCCTGTACAGCGCCAGTCTGCAGCCCCATGTGCGCCACCTGCCCAAACGCTGGCGCCTGCCGTTGGCCTTCTGGCTCACCGACGAGGCCTACGCGGTGGTGCAGCAGCGTTACCTGCGTGGCGACGCCGGCGCTTATCGGCACTGGTATTTCCTCGGTGCGGCACTGGCCATGTACCTCAACTGGCAGGCCTGTACGCTGGTGGGTGTGCTGTTCGGCCAGGCGATCCCCAATATCGGTGAGTGGGGGCTGGATTTCGCCATGCTGGCGACCTTCATCGGCATCGTCGTACCGATGCTGCGCAATCGCCCACAGGTCACGGCGGCGCTGGTCGCCGCTGGCGTGGCCCTGGCCTGTCATGAACTGCCGTACAAGCTGGGGCTGATGGCCGCAGCGGCCAGTGGCATCGTCGTCGGCGTCTGGTTGGAACGACGCCAGCCGCAGCAGGAGGTGGGCTGATGGATATCTGGTTGCTGATCCTGGGGATGCTGGCGATCACCTTCGCCACCCGCTACAGCCTGTTCGCCTTCCCCGATCTACGCTTCCCACCGCTGGTACGCCAGGGCCTGCATTACGTGCCCACGGCGGTGCTGACGGCCATCGTGGTGCCTGGCATGCTGCTGCCGGACGGCCAGCACTGGGCGCTGGCCTGGGACAATGCCTACCTCCTGGCGGGCCTGGCCGCCATCGGCATCGCTGCCTGGAGTCGGCACCTGCTGGCTACCATCGGCGGTGGTCTGCTGGTGTTCTTCCTGTTGCGTTGGGCCTTTGGCCAACTGCCGATCTAGGTTTGCTGGTGCGCACGGCGCACCCTACGCCAGCGCATTGAGCTTCAGCTCGCGCTGGCTCAGGCACATGTAGCGCTCGTTGGCGTTGAGCAGCAGCGTCTGCCCGTCGACCTCCAGTTCTTCCCCGAGGCAGCCTTCGGTCTGGCTGTGATAGAAGCTTTCTTCGGGGCTCATGCTCAGGCACTCGTAGCGTTGCTGGCGTACCTGAATCTGCAGGCTGGGCAGGTCGATGTAGACGACCTGCATGTCCTGGCTCTGCCCGGCCTGCAGGTCGCAGCACTGCAGGATGGGGGTATGGGTGAAGGGCGATGCCGAGAGCATGATGTGCTGGCAGCCCTGCAGATCCGGGCGTGCCACGCCGTCCACCAGCCAGTTGCCCTGTTCGTCGCGGCGCAGGCACAGACGGCGCTGGCCATGGTTTTCCACCTTGAGCCAGAGACGGCGGAATTGCCATTGCGGGTTGCAATCGATCAGGTAACTGGCGGCGATGCTTTCGCCTCTGATCACCTGCATCAGGTGACTGGCGGCATGAATGCCTTTGTCGTCATGGGTGAGGCGCAGGGATTCCACGCCAGGGGTGTGCCAAGGTTTCCATACCAGCGTTTGCTGCATCGGACGACTCCATGCCGAGCGCGAAACAGAAGGGAAGAGGCAAGGCTGCGCGCCGAACACGTTCCCTCGTGTTCCATCAGTTGTCATTGCGCGCAGCATAAGGTGATGGCGATGTGATGTCTGTCAGCTTTTTGCTACAGATGCGCAATTTCTTGCGCTTTTTTCAGCCCTTGCGCGTCAGCGGCGGGCGTTCGAACTTCACCCCTTGCAGGCCATGAGTCATCAGCGCTCGGATATTGCCGTGATCCGTGCCTTGCGGCGTGGCCAGCACGCTGCGGTAGTGTTCGCCGAAGGCGCGCAGGGCTTCGTCCTCGCTGAGGCCTTCGAGCAGGGCCAGGCCCAGGGTCTTGCAGGAGCCCTCGTTCTGCCCGGCGGCGTTTTCCACATCACCGTTGCGAAAGGCGCTGGGCTGGTAGTCATAGTGTTCGGCAACGAAGGCCAGGGTTTCGCTGAAGGCGAAGTCGTCTTGCTGCAGGCGCTGGCGCAGCTCGGCGAGGGCGGTCATGCGGGTTTTCCTTTGTCGAATGCGGCTTTCTGTTCGGCCGTGGCTTCTTTCTGGTACTTGGCCTTCCAGTCGGCATAGGGCATGCCATAGACGGTTTCACGGGCTTGGTCGACGCTGAGCTCGACCCCCATGTCGTCGGCGGCGGCCTTGTACCATTTGGACAGGCAGTTGCGGCAGAAACCGGCTAGGTTCATCAGGTCGATGTTCTGCACGTCCGGACGCGTGCGCAGGTGCAGCACCAGGGCACGAAAGGCGGCAGCTTCCAGCTCGAGGCGTTCTTGCTCGGTCATGGCGGACTCTCCAGGGCAGGACGGTGGCGGCGATGATAAGAGCCCACACCTGGGCCGGCAAGCTAGCGGTGACCGGCCAGGGTGATCGACACCGATTCGGCGAAGCGCAGGGCATGCGGCTTGTCCACTTCCACCTCGGCGTAACGTACCGCCTCGTGGCGCATGATCAGGTCGAGGATCTCCTGGGTCAGGCGCTCGAGCAGGGCGAAGCGGTTGCCTTCGACATGGGCGATGATCGCCTTGGTGATGGTGCGGTAGTTCAGCGCATGCTCGATGTCGTTGACCTCTACGGCATCGACGGCTGGGTAGAGGATGGTCAGGTTGATCAGCACGTCCTGCTTGTTGTTGATCTCTTCTTCCTTGATACCGATGTAGGTGCGCAGGCGCAGATCCTTGACGCGGATACGCGCCATTCCGGGTTCCAGTCGTGGCATCAGTTGTTCCGTCCGATCAGTTGCAGGAATTCGTGGCGCGTATTGCACGACTCGCGGAAGGCACCCAGCATCACCGAACTGCTCATCACCGAATTCTGCTTCTCCACGCCACGCATCATCATGCACATGTGCTTGGCCTCGATCACCACGGCGACGCCAGCGGCGTTGGTCACGTTCTGAATGGCGTCGGCGATCTGCTTGGTGAGGTTTTCCTGAATCTGCAGACGGCGCGCGTACATGTCGACGATGCGCGCCACCTTGGACAGGCCCAGCACCTTGCCGGTGGGGATGTAGGCCACATGCGCCTTGCCGATGAAGGGTAGCAGGTGGTGCTCGCACAGCGAGTACAGCTCGATGTCCTTGACGATCACCATTTCATCGTTGTCGGAGGCGAACAGGGCGCCGTTGACGATTTCTTCCAGCGATTGCTGATAACCGTGGCAGAGGTACTGCATGGCCTTGGCGGCACGCTTGGGGGTGTCGAGCAGGCCTTCGCGCTCGGGGTTTTCACCGAGGCCTAGGAGAATCTCACGGTAGTGCTGGGAAAGAGGATGGCTCATGGCAGTGTCCTGGGGCGGTCGCCTCACTTGAGGTGACGGCCACCGTTTAGGCTGAGGATGGTTCCGCTCACATAGGGGTTGTCGAGCAGGTAGCGCAGGCTCTGGTAGAAGGCCTGTGGGCCGGGTTCGATGCCCAGCGCCGATTTGCCCAGGGCCTGGCTACGGTAGGCCGCGTCGTCGCCTTCGTTGAACATCAGCAGGGCTGGGGCGATGGCGTTGACCTTGATGCGTGGCGCCAGGCGCGCGGCGAACGACAGGGTCAGGCTTTCCAGGCCGGCCTTGCTGGCGCAATAGGCCGGGCGCTTGGCGCTGCCCTTGCGCACCACGTCATCGCTGACGTGGACGATGTCGGCCCGCTCCGAGCGCAGCAGCAATTCGCTGCAGTGCAGGTTGATCAGGTAGGGCGCGAGCATGTGCAGGTTGAACAGCTGGCGGAAGGCTTCGGCTTCTTCACCGGGCGTTTCGGCCAGCCATTGCGAGGCGTTGTGGACGATGGCGCGCAAGCCGTCGCAATGCTCCTTGAGCCGCTCGATGAAGGCCAGGATGCCGGCCTCGTCGCTGAAATCGGCCTGCAGGGCAATGGCGCCGCGCTCACGCAGATGCGCAACGCTATCGCGCTCCTGGCGGTAGCTGATGATCACGGCCTGGCCTTCGTCGAGCAGGCGCTCGGCGCAGTACAGGCCGACTCGTTGGCCGGCACCGGTGATCAGTATGGGGAAGCTGGCTGCGCTCATTTGCGGCTCATGAATAAGACGATGAAGGCCTGGCTGTACTGCCTCGGGATACCTGACCAGTGGCAGGCAGTACGCACCAGACCGTGATTAAAGCTATACCAGAGCTGCATCTTGTACAACCATGCGAAGCGCAGGGTTTTATTGTTGCAGGGGCACGACTGGCCTATTTGCCTGACTTGAAAGGCTTTTTCTTGCGATCCTACATTCTCGTTTTTTGTACTTTGGCTGTACGAATTGGTTTGTTTGTACAGGTTTCCGGCTGGCATCGGTCAGCACCTGGCTGACCGATGGGCAAGGTGAGAGGGGAGAGGTCAGAGCTTGCCGGCGCTGGCCGGGCGCCTGTCCAGGCGGGTGGCATCGGTGCCGTGCAGCCAAGGCGCCAGCAGGTGGGTGGACAGCGGAATGAACAGGTAGGTCATCAATGGCGTCAGGGCCAGGGTCGAGAGCAGCACGCGGATGACCAGCGAGAAATCGGCCAGCCAGGGGCCGAAGAACAGGTTGAAGGCCAGCGAAACCGGAAAGAAGGCCAGCCAGATGGCGATGCTCTGCTTCCAGCGCGGCGGTTGGCGCAGGCCATTGCCGAACCAGGCATCGAGGCCGATGGCGCGTTTTTCCTGAGGTTGGGCGTAGAGGCCTGCGCCCCTTTTCAGCCAGGCCCGGCGCGAAGCCGAGTGCTCCCAGGCGGCCATGGTGCGCTCGTCGCTGAAGCGGAACACGATCTGGAATTCGTCGTCGCCTGGCGGCGGCGCCAGCACGCCGGAGCCGAGATAGCCGGGGAAGTCGGTGGCCAGGTGCTCGCCTTCGTGCAACCAGTTGATGAAGTCGTCGTAGCGACCATTGGCGACGCGGCGCGCCACCATGAGGGTAACGGGGGACATGGTGTATCTCCTCGACTGTTGCCCCGTGCCGGGGTATGGCACTGGGCGTGATCGAGCACGGGGTGTTGTGCTCGATGAAAATGCAGCAAGGATTATTCCGGTTTTTCCGAGCTTAGCCAGCCTCGCCATCTGGCGGGGTTCGCGGCGGGCAGGCCTGGCTACCTTGGCAGCGCGCTGCACCGTCGGGGTGCGGTAAGCGTGCCAGATGGGGGCGCAGGCGACAGAACAGGCGATAGCCCCATTCCAGCAAGGGGCGCAACGGGCGCCAGCGCAGGGGAGCGACCCAGGTGCCAAGGCCGGCGGCCTGCCAGCTCCACAGGCTGGCATCCAGCCCCAGCAGCCACTGGCCGTCGGCCCAGCGGGCGTGCAGGCGTTCGCGCATGGCTGTCAGGCTGAGGCCCAACGCGGCGGGGTCGAAGTCTGCCGCGCTGATATCCACCAGCAGCAGGCGCGTTGAGCTTGCATGCTTGCGCAGCAAGCGGATTTCCCGTGCGCAGAGCGGGCAGTCGCCATCGTAATAGAGCGTCAGGGGCCAGGCGGGGTTGTGCATGAGGGGCCTCTGTATAGTTGTTGTCCAATGTAAGGTGGTCGTTGCTGAGTTACAATGTCCAAACTTTTCTCTTGCCGCGATCCCCATGCCATGACCGAACCCGCCGGAGCCACATCTCTAGCGTCCAGTGCGCTGAAGCAGGAAGAGCTGTTCCCGATTCGCGAGGTGTCGCGCCTGACTGGGGTGAACCCGGTCACGCTGCGTGCCTGGGAGCGGCGTTATGGCCTGATCCAGCCGACCCGAACCGACAGCGGTCACCGTCTCTATTCACAGGCCGACATCGATGCTGTGCGCAGCATCCTGGCCTGGATCGAGCGCGGTGTATCGGTCAGCAAGGTCGGCAGCATCCTGGCCAAGAGCGCCAGCAATCGCAGCGTCGCCGCACCCGTTCACGACGAAGTCAGTAGCGATGACTGGAACCAGTGGCAGGCGCAGGTGCGTCAGGCGCTGCAGGGGTTCGACGAGGCGCGCTTGCAGCGTCTGTACGGGCAGATCTTCTCCTGTTACCCCTTGCCCGTGGTGTTTCAGGAAATCTTCATGCCGCTCTGGCAGGAGCTGCTGTTGCGCCAGGATGAGGTGGGGCAGCGCGCCGAATGGCTGCTGCTCGACGGCTTCTTGCGTGCACGTTGCTGGCAGCGCCTGCAAATGGGCGCGCGCGAGGAGGCGAGCGGGCGAGTGTTGCTGGCTGCGCTGCCGGGGCATTGCCGTGAGCTGGAATTGCTGGTGGCGGCGTTGATGCTGAGCACGCCCGATACCGAGGTGAGCGTCATCGGCCCTGGCATTGCGTTGCTCGACTTGCCACTGGTCTGCGAGCGGATGCAGCCACAGGCGCTGGTGCTGTTTAGCAACCAGCCGCCAGCGGAGGATTTTCCCCGTCAGTTGGCGCGCCTGGCGCTGGGGCTGGATTGCCCATTGATGCTGGCCGGCGATAGCGCCGATCTAGCCGAGGAGAGCCTGGCGGGTTCGCCTATCGCTTGTCTGGGCAGCGAGGGGCGTCTGATGCAGCGGCGCTTGCGGCAGTTCCTCGCCGGGCATCTGGATACCTGAGCCCGTTCAGGGCACCTCTAAAAAGGATCTAGTTTGCCAGCGCGGTATTAAAAACAGGTTCATCGCATTTTCAGGGGAGTGTCTGGTTGACACCGGACTGGCAAGTTTGTGTGAGTGCTTGTTGCTTGTTAGGGGCTTGTTCCGGATTGCCGCGTTTTTGTTGATGTCTCTGGTTTCGCCCTCCCGGGCGAGTCACTTTGCGGGCAAAGTAACCAAAACCCTCCGCCCGATCATCCGGCCCTCGCTG
>NZ_JBQLIX010000070.1:0-13876 GCF_052156495.1 Pseudomonas sp. NCHU5216
CAACACGTAAACTGCGCTTTTTCGGCTGTTTTTGCCTTGCACTGGCTGCCTCGCCTACGTTTTTCAACGGCCTGCTAAAGCCCCTCCCGCGGTGTATGCTCGTCGACTCGTAGCAATGTGGACGAGGAGGAAGCATGAGCGATCCAGGCAAGGCCGGCGACCTGCTGGCACAGATTCCCAAGGGGGAAAGCAAGGGCCTGCCCCCGGTGCACCTGTGGAACCCTGATTTCTGTGGCGATATCGACATGCGTATCGCCCGTGATGGCACCTGGTATTACCTGGGTACGCCCATCGGTCGCAAGCCCATGGTGCGCCTGTTTTCCACCATCATTCGCCGCG
Organism: Pseudomonas sp. NCHU5216; assembly: GCF_052156495.1. Taxonomy (NCBI): domain Bacteria; kingdom Pseudomonadati; phylum Pseudomonadota; class Gammaproteobacteria; order Pseudomonadales; family Pseudomonadaceae; genus Pseudomonas; species Pseudomonas sp. NCHU5216. The sequence continues at coordinate 340 of NZ_JBQLIX010000070.1, forward strand.
ATGGCGACGATTACTTCCTGATCACCCCGGTGGAGAAGGTGGGCATTCAGGTGGAGGATGCGCCCTTCGTCGCCGTGACTCTGCAGGTCGAAGGAGAGGGCGAGGCGCAGGTGCTACGCTTCACCACCAATGTCGAGGATGAAGTCGTCGCAGATGCCGAGCACCCCATCCGGGTCGAACTCGACCCTGCGACACAGGAGCCCTCGCCGTACATTCTGGTGCGGCGTAACCTCGAAGCCCTGATTCACCGCAACGTGTTCTATCAACTGGTGGAACTGGCGGTGCAGCGCGAGATCGACGGGCAGCCCTGGCTGGGCGTCTGGAGCAGTGGGCAGTTCTACCCCATCGGGCCTTCTCCGGCCTGAGGGCCGCCGGGAGAGGGAAATGGACGAGCATCGTATCGAGACCGAACGCCTGACACTGCGTGCGCCGCACGCCGAGGATGCCGCCGACATCCAGCGCCTGGCGGGGGATTTTCGGATTGCCGAGGTGACCCGCAGCATTCCCCACCCTTATCCGGCGGAGCTGGCGCAGCAGTGGATCGAACGCTGTGCGCAGGCTTGGGCCAGTGGTGCCGCGGCCAATTTCATCATCAGCGAATCCGCCAGTGGCCAACTGGTTGGCTGCATGTCGCTCGAGCACATCGCCCGCGGCGAGGCCGAGGTGGGCTACTGGATCGGCGTGCCCTATTGGGGCCGTGGCTACGCCAGTGAGGCCTGCAAGGCGCTGGTGGACTTCGCTTTCCAGCAGCTACGCTTGCGCCGCCTGTATGCCAGCCATCTGGCGCGCAATCCGCAATCCGGGCGCGTATTGTTCAAGGCCGGCTTCCGCCACCTCGGCCTGGGGCATGGCGAGTGCGGCCAACAGGGCAAGGTGGAGCCGATGGAGCTATACGAGCGGGTGTCCGAGACTTGATCCGCGTGCTGTTCATCTGCAGCCGCAACCGTCTGCGCAGCCCGACGGCCGAGCGCGTCTTCGCCGATTGGCCAAATGTCGAAACCGACTCCGCCGGGCTGGCGCCTGATGCCGAGGTGCGCCTGTCGCGGGAGCAACTGGAGTGGGCGACGCTGATCCTAGTGATGGAGAAGCGTCATCGTAACCGGCTGTTGCGCCAGTATCGGCAAGCCCTGGCAGGCAAGCGCGTGGTCTGCCTGGATATTGCCGATGACTACGCCTACATGCAGCCTGAACTGATCGGCTTGCTGCAGCGCAAGGTGCCGGCCTTGCTGCGTTGAACCATGACGCCTCAGCGCACCCGATCCCGGCTCTGCACCGCCAGATCCAGCGCCTTCTGCATGTCCAGCCGGGCCGAGCGGCCGACGTCCTTGTCGCTGAGCTGGTAGTTGCGTTCCGAGGGCAGGATGGGGGCGGTGAGGTCTTCGGCATCCATCGGCTCGAAGTCGTAGTCGCCGCCGATGGTCATGGCGCTGCGCCGCAGCAGCATGCGCACCTGCTCGGGTTGCAGGCTCGGGTTGATCGACAGCATGGCGGCGACGACGCCGGTGACCATGGGTGTGGCATAGGAGGTGCCGCAATGCACGTCGCCGGTCGCATCGGCCTCGCGGGTGGAGGCACGGGCGCAGGCCGCGGCGGTGATGTCGACGCGCATGTCGACGTTCGACGAGTTGCGTTTTACCACGTAGGCCGGGTCGTCCACGGCGACGTCCGGGCGTTCGCTGCGCTGGTGCCCGCCGACCACCAGCAACTGTTCGGTGATGAAGGAGGAGGGCAGGCGGTATTCGTCGCGCCCGGAGAAGGACGAGCCGTTGCCGGCGGAATTGACCACCAGCACGTCCGGGTGCTCCTTGCGCAGCCACAGGAAGAATTCCTCCAGCAATTCCTCATAGCCGCTCATGGCGATACCCGAGCGCACCAGCGAGTCGATCTCGTCGCCCTCGACATTGCGTGTGCCGACGCGGTGGATGCCCCAGCTCCAGTTGAGCACCCGCACGCCGTCTTCGACCAGGTTGACCGAGGCGGCGATATTGGCCGTGATCCCGGCATCGGAGTTGCGTTCGACTATGACCTCGAAGCCGTTGCTGGCCTTGTCCAGGCCGCGCAGAAATCCGGTGTTGCCACCCTTGTTCCAGTGCGCGGCGAGAATGCCGGCCACCGTGCTGCCGTGGTTGTCTGGTCGCTCGGCATCACGGGCGTAGAGGCAGGTGCGCGCTTCGCCTTGCGGACAGGCGCCCAGGTAGTCGGCGAAATCAGGGGCATCGAAATCGACGTTGCGCTCGATCACGCCAATGCGGATCGGCTTGGGTTCGATGGGCGCTGCGTCGGCGCGAATGCGCCGCTGGTAGTAGTTCACTGCATCGGCAAAGCGGTTTGCCGCCCATTCCTCGGAGTTTCTTTCCGGTTGTGGCTTGGGATCATGTGCCGCCTCGGCTTCTTCGCCACGTTCAGGGGCGCTTTCTTCCACGACCACGGCGTCGACACTGGTTTCATTGCCGATGCGCAGCACCAGGGCATCGCGTTCGGTGAGGTTGTGCACCGGCAGGCGCAACTGGTAGACATTCAGCGGCGGGATTGCGCCAACCACCTGGGCGTCGTATTTCTTCGCCAGGCGCCTGGCCTCGTCGAGGCCGTCGTGGCTTTCCTCGATCAGCAGGCTGACCAGATCGACGTAAGTGGTCAGGCCGTCCATGTTCTTCGCCACCTCATCGGGGCCGGCGGCCAGTACATGACTGCGGTGCAGCGACAGCCATACCGGGTTGCTGGCGCGTGGGCCGTCTTCCAGCCAGAGCGGCGCGCTCTGCTGCTCACGGCTATCGAGGCTAAGACGCAGCCCGTCGTGGCTGCGTGTGACCGCCGAGGCTGGCAGGATCTGCTCACCCAGGTGCAGCCGGGGCAGCTTCTCGCCGAGGCCTCGCACCTGCAGGCACCAGTCCTGGCGTTCCTGCGCGAGCAGGTCGCCGCAGCGTTGCAGGCTGTGGATGCGCAAGGGCTCGTCGGCCTCGGCCAGCGGGCTGAGCAAGGCCATGGAAAAAGCGCAAAGCAGGGCACGGTTGGGCAGCATGGGTAAAAACTCCGTGGCGATTCCTGCTGTTCCGACTGCCTGGGGCATGCTTCGTTCAGGTCGGGGATAGCGGAAAAGACGCGGCAGGCTGTATCTCGATCGAGCCGAACGCTCGGAAAAAAGTTACAGTATTACGTTATCTTTTCCGGTCTACGCGAAGCCTTCCATGTCCTCCAATCGCCTGCTCTCGATCGATGCCCTGCGCGGCTTGGTCATTCTCTTCATGTTGCTCGATCACGTCCGCGAAACCTTCTACATGCATCAGCAGGTAGGTGATCCGATGGACGTGACGGCCACCGACCCTGCGCTGTTCTTCAGCCGCACTCTGGCCCATCTGTGCGCGCCGGTGTTCATCCTGCTCACCGGGCTTTCGGCATTTCTCTATGGCGAAAAGCAGATGAGCCGTGCGGCGACCAGCGCCTTCCTGTTCAAGCGTGGCGTGTTCCTCGTGGTGCTGGAATTCACCCTGGTGAATTTCGCCTGGACCTTCCAGTTCCCGCCCACGGTGATCTACCTGCAGGTGATCTGGGCCATCGGCTTGAGCATGCTGGCGCTGTCGTTGCTGCTGTGGTTGCCGCGCACGCTGCTGGCGGCGCTGGGCCTGGTGCTGGTGGCCGGGCACAACCTGCTCGATGGGCTGCATTTCCCGCCCGAGTCGGCCATGCACCTCCCCTGGGCGGTGTTGCATGATCGGGGCTGGCTCGAATTTTCCGACTCGCTGCGCCTGCGCACCTCCTACCCGTTGCTGCCCTGGATCGGCGTGATTGCTCTGGGCTATGTGATCGGGCCCTGGTTCCGCTGGTCGAATGAGCCTGCGCAACGCCTGCAAGCCTTGCGCAGGTTCGGCTTTGCCGCGCTGGGTGTGTTCGTGGTACTGCGCCTGGCCAATGTCTATGGCGAGAAGCCCTGGGCGGTCGAGGCCACCTGGCAGCAGACCCTGATGGGGCTGTTCAATGTCACCAAGTATCCGCCGTCGCTGCTGTTCCTGGCGCTGACCCTGGGCATTGGCCTGTTGTTGCTGGCGTACTTCGAGCGGCACAACGCTGGCCGCGTGGTGCGCACACTGGCCGTGTTCGGTAGCGCGCCGATGTTCTTCTACCTGTTGCACCTGTACGTGCTCAAGCTGCTCTACATCTGCGCCTTCGCCATCTGGGGGGCGAACCAGGGGCACTACTTCGGCTTCGATTCGGTGGCCTGGCTCTGGGCTGCGACGCTGCTGCTGGCGGTGCTGCTGTTCCCACCCACGCAATGGTTCGCGCGGCTCAAGGCGCGGCGACGGGACATTCGCTGGTTGAAGTACCTCTGAGGGCGCCTGTCGTAGGCTGTGCCGCGCGCACCGGCTGTTTCGCGGTAGCCAGTGGTGCGCACGGCGCACCCTACGGGTCGGTTTTCAGCGTTTCTGTCTTACAGCTTCATGTTGACCGACAGGTAGGCCGAGCGGCCTGGCGCCGGGGAGAACATCGGCTGGTCATCGCCACCCCAGAAGAAGTTGTCGAACCACACGTATTCGTACTCGCGGTCGGTCAGATTCTTCAATTGCAGGTCGAGGCTGGTGGTGTCGCTGAGCTGGTAGCGCACGTTGGCATCGAGCACCGCGAAGCCGCCGTACTTGCCCTGCTGGTTCAACTCGTCGATGTAGTAGTCGCCTTGCGCGCGGGCCTGCAGGCCGAAGCGCCAGGCATCGTTGAACTGGTAGTCGGCACCGAGGTTGCTGATATAGCGCGGGGTGGAGAACACTTCCTTGCCGGCCAGCGACTGGCCGCCTGCGGTGAAGGCGCTGACCACCTTGGCTTCCTGGATGGCGTGCGAACCCCACACAGTCCACTGCTCGTTGACCTGCACGGTGAGCTGCATGTCGACGCCGCGCCGACGGGTTTCACCCAGGCCGACGGTGGTGCCGGTACTGGGCATGTTGGCCACTTCATCGGTGGCGTCCTGCTGCCACACGGCGATACGGGCTTCGGAGTCGGCGAAGGGCTTGAACTTCACGCCCACTTCCTTGCCGGTGTTGATCGAGGGCTTGAATGCCGCCTGGCCGGGCGTCAGGTAGGCCGGTTTATCGGAGCCGGTGAGAATCTGGAAGGTACGGCCCCAGTTTGCGTAGACGTTGATGTCCGGTGTGATGCTGTACACCACGCTGAGCTTGGGCTGCCTGATCCAGCCGTAATCCTGCAGCTCGGCCTTCGTGCCATTGGCCAGTTCGGTGTTGCCGGAGAAGGTGTCCACACGGTACGCCGGGATGATCTTCAACTGCTCGATGGGCTGGATGATCGCCTGTATGTAGGCACCCGTGTTGTACAGGGTGTAGTGGTCGTCGTTCTGGATGCGCGCCGGCGGTGCGTCGAAGTCGGTGGGGATGCTGAAGTTGTAGCGGTAGCGGCGGTACTCGTTGTTCTGCTGCTCGTAGTTGATGCCACCGTCGAGGGTGAGCATCTCGTGGGCACGCCAGGTCAGGTTGCTGAGCATGCCGGTCTGGCGTTCCTGCCACTGGCGACGTTGACGCGGGGCATTGCCCAGCGGGTAATCGGTGAAGGTCACTTTGCGGTCATCATCGTAGCTGTTGTAGTACAGCTTGTTGCTCAGGGCGAGCTCGTCACTGAGCTGGAAGTCGGCATGCAGGCTGAGCTGCTTCATGTCGCGGTCGTCGCCGTCATTGGCGTTCTTGGCCGGCGACCGGGTGCGGCTGGCGGCCAGTTGCTCGGCGGTGAGAAAGCCGGGTTCCTCTGCCTGGTGGTGATAGAGGCGGGCGATCACGCCGAGCTTCATGCTCTGCTCGTCGTCGCTGACGAACCACTTGCCGCCGAGCGAGTACTTGTTCGATTCGCTGTGCTCGCGAAAGCCCTGCGAGTCCTGCTTGGCGAGGAAGTAGTTCTGCGCGAAGTTGCCCTGCTCATGGCCCAACGCCAGTTGCACTTCGCGGGTGTCGAAGCTGCCGTAGGTTACGCGGCCGTCGGTGTAATTGCCGCCCTGGCGGGTGACCATGTTGACGTTGCCGCCAATGTTGTGCAGGCCGTAACGCGGGTCATTGGTGCCGCGTACCACCTCGATGTAGTCCAGCTCCAGCGGGAAGATCATGTCGATGAAGCGCTGGTTGCCGCTGTTGACGTTGCTCGGAATGCCGTCGATCAGCGTCTTGATGCCATTGATGTAGCCCTCACCATTGAAGGCGCGGAAGGTCACCTTGCCGGATTCGGCGCCCATGCGCGTTTCGGTCAGCTGGATGCCGGGCATCTGCCCCAGCAGCTCCCAACTGTTCATCACGTTCTTGTCCTCGATCTTGTCGCTGCCCATGATGTCGACCGAGGTGAGGATGTTGTCGGTGCGCAGCGTGCCGCTTTCCTTGGGGGTGACGTAGAGCTCGCCGAGCGAGATGGTGGAGTCGCCTGCAGAGGCCGCGTGGAGGTCGGTGGTGACCAGGGCAGTCAGAACGGCAAGAGAGGCCGAGGTGGCTTTCATGGGTCTTCCTAGTGGTTGTCTTGCTTGATTGGGCAGAGGTTGTTTCGCGTTGGCAGCGGATTCGTCGTCGAGTCGTCATGCGCGCCTCTTGATCCCGGGCTGGGCTGCACCGGGACAAGTCGAATCAATAAAATATGTTATACCATAACGTTTTATGCGGAAATCCCGACGTGCTCAGAACCGGCAGATTTGGCTCAGCTCGGATCGGCGATGGCGCTACTCGCCGTCATAGAGGTGGAACTGGTTCTTGCCCTGGCGCTTGGCCTGGTACATCGCTTGATCGGCCTGGCTCAGCAGTTCCATGGCCGTGCAATCCTGGCCGGCATAGATCACGCCACCGATGCTGGTGGTGCAACTGTGCGCGGTGCCATGGATCGAGTAGGGCGCGGCGATGCGGGTCTTTACCTTCTCCACCACGCTGAGCAGCCACTGGTTGTCGCAGATGTACGACTGGTGCAGGTTGATCAGCAGCACGAACTCATCACCGCCCAGGCGCGCTGCCGTATCGGTCTTGCGCAGGGTGTCCTGCAGGCGTTGGCCAACTTCTTCGAGCAGGGCATCACCGGCCTCGTGGCCGAGCGTGTCATTGAGCTGCTTGAAGTTGTCGAGGTCGAGAAACAGTACCGCGAAGCTCGCCTGGTCGCGGCTGTAGCGATCGATGGCCTGCGTCAGCCGCTCGAGCAGCAAGCGTCGGTTGGCCAGGCCGGTCAGCGTATCGTAGAAGGCCAGTTGGTGAATCTCGGCTTGCGCCGCCTTGGCGCTGGAGATGTCGCGGGCGATCTTGGACGCGCCGATGATGCGACCATCCTCGCTGTAGATGGGGGAAATGGTCACGGAAATGTCGATCAGGTGGCCGTCACGGTGCAGGCGCTGAGTCTGAAAATGCTCGACCTTTTCACCCCGGGTGATTTTCTCGAGGATTTCATCTTCCTCGAAGGCCCGCTCCTCGGGGATGAGGCGGCGAATCGAGGTGCCGATCATCTCGTCGGCGCTGTAACCGAACATGCGTTCGGCGCCTGCGTTCCAGCTGGCGATGATGCTCTCGGTGCTCTTGCTGATGATGGCGTCGTCGGAGGATTCGACCAGGGCCTTGAAGTGCATCAGGTTCAGCGAGGCCAACTGGCGTTGCGTGCGCGCGATCCAGCCCAGCACGCTGTTGTTGTCCTGCGCCTTGATGGGGGTGAGGAAGTCGCCGTGTCCGAGTCGATTCAGGGTGTGCTGCAGATACTGTATCGAGCAGCCAAGTAGCCGACGAATCTCTCTGCCGAGCAGCAGGATCAGGGCCAGCAGCGTACCGCACATGACGAACAGGAAGAGCGTGGCGATCGACAGGCGCTGCTGCGCCATGTCCACCGCGTTCTGCGTGCGGGTGATGATCATCTGCTGCGCTTCGATGATCGGCTGCATCACCTTGGCCTTGAGCGTGATGAAGTGTTGATCGGCGAGAAGCGCCAATGCCCTGTCACGGTTGTGAGGCTGACGAGGTTCGCTATCGGCGAGTTGCATGGCGGTTCTTTCGATCTCGACCAGGGCGTCCGAGTTTTTCTTGGCTTCGATGAGCTTGCTCAGCTCCCCCTCGGTGAAACCGGTGCGGCGCATCAGTTCGATCAGAGCGATGGTTTCCCCCCGGTTCTCATGGTTGGCATGGGCGTCTGGGCTTTCGATGGCCTTCAGCTCCCAGTAGGCCAGGTTGTAATGGGCAGGGCGTGGCCGCAGGCCATCGCGGATGGCCACCACGCTGTCGAAGTGATCGAGGTAGCGGCGCTCGCCAGTGATCACGTAACTGCGCATCATGCGCGCCAGATCCGCCGAAGACTGGCGCAACTCCTCGGCCAGATTCAGAGAGAGTCGCCGTTGTTCGACCGCCTGCTGATACCTGATCTGCTCATGCAGCAGCACGGCGAATGCCAGGCCCAGCATGAGCACCACAGCCAGCATGGCGTAAAGATAGTGGGTGAAGCGATGGGGACGTGCGGTTGTATTCGACATGGCTTGGCAGTCGCTCGGCTCCACAGGCTGAGTTCCATCTCGAGATCCGCCGACCTGCGAGCCTGTAGCTACTCGAGGTCGGGGCCGATATCTCACTGGTACGCTCGTTTAGTTATAAGCCAACTTGCTGGGATGCGCCGCGTGATTGCCTGATGAATTGGTCGAATTGTGCCGTGATAAAGCGCCTGCAAGGCTTGACTGCCCATGCCATTGTTCTGTGCCATGGGCAGCCGACAAAGGAGAGGGCTAGACGCCGTGCTCGAACGCGAACGACTTCACAGTGATGGTTATACCCTGCTGCGTCAGGCCATCGCCCCCGAGTGTCTCGATGGCCTGCGCGCCGCCTTCGATGCCGGGGTTAAACCGGCTGATCAGTGGCCCGTACCGCGCGGTACGGATTACCGTCATTCGCTATTGGATGACGACCCGAGCGTGCAGGCCGTGTGCCGCTTGCCGCAGGTCCTGGCCGTGGTAGGGGAATTGATCGGTGAGCGCTTCTTTCTCGCTCAGGTGGAAGGCCGCGAGCCCCTGGCAGGCCGTGGTCACCAGCGTCTGCATCGTGATCTGTCGGCTCAGCGGCCAGGGGATATTGCCCACGCACTGGCTTATTTCGACGATTACGGCCCCGACAACGGCGCGACCCGGTTGGTGCCCGGCAGTCATCGCCCGTTGCCCGGCGCGCCAGAGGTCGACTTCGATGATGAGTCCGCTGTCATTCAGCTAGCGGGGCGCGCGGGCGACATTCTGCTGTTCGATGTCGACCTGCTGCATGCCGGCAGCCTCAACCCCAGTGGCGCACGGCGGCGTAGCATCCTGATCAGCTATTTCTCGGCAAACCTGTATGAATCGCACCTGCAGAGCATGGCCTTGCGAGGGGTACGGATGGACACCCGTGAGCGTTTCACGCCCGAGGATATGACCTGGCCCTGGGACGACCGCTGAACGCCGGGGGGCGGTTCAACCGTTGGGCACCACCTCATAAGGCGTGTTGCTGATGAACAGGTTGCGCCAGTCCGGGCGCCATTGGGGGATGCTGAGGACGAAGCGCCGTTCACGTTTGTCGAACTCGATCCAGGTCACCCCCAGGGTCTGTTCATCCTCGCTGGCTCGCATGTCCACGGATTGTCTGAGGTAGAGCGGGCTGCGAAACACCTGGGTCGGATCCTGGCGATCGACGATGCGCAGGTACGACAGGCCGCCGCCAGGGCCGAGCAGACCACGCACCGGCACGCTTTCGATCAGATGGCCACCTTGCGGGCTGACCAGGGAAACCGAGGCCGGCGCGTCGAACGCCTCGTTCAGGCTCCAGCCCAGGAACAATGCAAATGCCGCGAAAAGGCCGCAGGCTGCGACGAGGATCTTCTTCATGTCAGGGCTTGGCTATGGTGATGGCGGAGGTGCCAGGCGGCAAAGGCTCGCGCAGCAGATCGGAAAACACGCGGAAATCGCCGCCTTTGTTGTACCGGGTTCGGTACTCGGCGAAGTGGCTGTTGAGCACGAGCATGTAGCGCTTGCTCTGTTCATCCATGTAGCGCCTCTGGTTTTCCGCGCTCATGCCGAACAACGACTGCTGCATGATGCCTTGGGAGACCGCATCCACACCGGCATTGTGCGCGAAAGCTTGCAGCAGGCTGGGGGCGATGCCATCGAAGTTCCAGAAGCCCAGCGGCTGGCTGAACACCGTGCCATCGTCGTTGAAGTCGTAGTTGTCCTCGGCGTAGAACAGCAGGGTTCGTGGTTGAAATTCGATGCGCTCGGCATACACCTGCACTTCGCCCTCGGCTGCCACCCGCAGGTTGAAGTCCGCCAGTGCTCCGCGCAGGTCGTCGAGGCCTTCGCTGCCCCATTTGGCAAAGGTGATGGCGCGTGAGTTGAAGTAGCCGAAGCGTTCCACCGCACTGGCCAGGTTGGGGAACACCAGGGGGTAGCAACCTGGGGCCTTGTCACCATAGGCTGCGAGCAGATGCTTGCGAATCTGCCCCATGGCGGCGGCGTTGTTCCAGCTTCGGCGCAGCTCGGCGAGCACCGGTTTGACCTTGTCGAAGCTGGCCACCCAGCTCATCTTGACGATGCTTTCCTCGATGTACTGCGCCGGTGGCCACTCGGCGTGCTCCTTGACCTGTGTCGACATGCCGCCATTTGCCGTCGGCCAGGGCTGCCCCTGAAACCAGTGGCGCATCAGCGCGGCGGAAACCGGCCAGTCGATGGCCTCCATGGCGTCTGGAATGTCGGTGATCTTGAATAGCCTGGCTTGAACCGGCGTGCCTTGCGTCTGGCTCGCTGGGCTCAGGTTCGATTGTGCAACGACTGGTTCGGCGCTCGACATGTCCTGATCTCAACCGATGAAGATTTCGCTTTGTGGCTCGAACTCGACGGACACGGCTTCGGCCGCATAGGCCGCTGCGCGTTTGGTCTTGCCCTGCTCATCGGTAATGCCTTCGATGACCTTGCCGGAGACCGTCTTCAGCTTGTAAGGGCGACCAGCCAAGGGCTGGCCGGTATCGCTGTCGCTGAGCACGAAGTGCTCGTCGAACTGACTGGGGATCGGCGCCGGGGCCGTGAAGGGGGCGGTGCTCACTGACGAGCCGACCAGAATGTCGCCCGAGCCGGTCACGATACTGCCGCCATGGCTGGTGGGGCTGCCGAGGAAGGCGACCGGCTTGCCGTTGACCAGGATGGTGCCTTCTCCCTGAGTGATGGCGCCGCCACAGCTACTGTTGTCGCCGACGCGGGCAGCGGGCAGGTTGTTGAACAGCACATCGGCTGAACCAACCGCTATGGGGTTGGAACCGTGACCGGGCAGAGGGCAGGCGTGGGTATCGGATAAGCGGGCGGCAGGCTTGGCCATACGAGTTCCCTTCGTAGTCGTGGGGCGAGTCATGAAGACCCTAGCAGGGCTCAAGAGTTCTCGCGACCGCGTATCGCCGGTAATTCGACTCGTTTAACACTTTGCGCTGCTGCCACCACAAGGTCGGTGCGCCATGGCGGCAGCCTGTCCGTGCGCTCAGCCTCAGGCCGCCAGCAGCGCCTTGCCCAATGCCTCGTTGAAGGCTTGTATGTCGCCAGGGTTGCGTGAGGTGATCAGCGTCCAGTTCTGGCCCGGGCAGACCTGTACCTGGGTATCGACCCACTCCGCCCCGGCGTTGACCAGATCGGTGCGCACGCTGGAATAGGAGGTCAGCACCTTGCCGGGCACCACGCCGGCGTCGATCAGCAGCCAGGGGCCATGGCAGATCGCTGCGACCGGCTTGCCTGCTTCGCGGAACGCCTGCACCAGGCCCTGGGCATCGCCGTCCTGGCGCAGGGTATCGGCGTTCACCGTGCCGCCGGGAATCACCAGCAGGTCATAGTCCGGTGCAGCGAGGCCGGCGATCTGCGTATCCGACTGCACGCTGACGTCCTTCTCCTTGTCCTGCAGCCAGGTCTCGGCCTGGCCGCCCTTGATGCTGGCATGGGTGACCGTGGCGCCCTGATCCTTCAACGCCTGCATGGGCTTGAGCAACTCGTCGCGCTCGATGCCCGTATTGGCGGTAATGAACAGCACCTTCTTGCCTTGCAGATTCGTACTCATCCCGAAACCTCCGCTGATGCGCCACAGGGGCGCGGCTGAATGATCGCGTTGCAGAACGCGGTATGCATCAGGGTTGAGAGGCGGGCAGCGCAGAAGTTCGCATCGAGCGACGGGCGTGGCTTGTCCAGAAGGTATCGCTTCGCAATGGGGAGGGCGTTGATCGGCAGAGGTTGCTCCTCTGCCAATCGATTAGTCATGGCTGTAGGCTGCGGCGTGGTGGCAAGTACACCTCAGCCCTCCTCGGGGTTTTCTTCTCCTGCCATGCAGTGGATGAAGGCGTTGTAGGTGTCTATTACATATTCAGCCGACAAGGCGTTGCTTGCAGCGGAAGCTTTTGTCTGTCCTGATGCATCGGTGGTTGGGAGCTTGGTTTTGGTGGCGATTACCTTTATCGATTTCTCGATATCGAAGGATTCTTCGTTGATTTGCTTGGTGACGTCGTCCTGCAACTTGATGATCAGCCTGGTGGCGTTCGAGTTGATCGTGTTGAGGATTTTCAGTGCGTTATCCGTATTGCTCTGCAGGTTGACGAGATTTTTCGCCGCAGACAGAAAGGTGGCGCCATTGTCTTTTTGCAGGCTGGCTAGCAGGGCCTTGCTTTTAGGGGGTGAAAGTTTTGCCTTGAAGTCGGATGAGTGTTCTTGCAAGCGCTCCAGCAGGGGGGGCTTGTCTTTCGCGGCATCCAACAGCTTCTGAAGGTTGGGTCTGGCACACGCAAGGCGGTTGTTCGCTTCCCGTACCAGTCGATCCTGAGTCTTGAAGTTGCCATAGGTGGAAAAACCGAGCGCGGAAAGTCCGATGGCTCCAGCGGATTTGTACAGCTCGGAGCCGCTGCCCACCGCCGCACCTATCGCGCCTATCGCGGCACTGGCCAACATGAGGCCGTCACTGGCCGCCTGACTCTTGGCGGCCCCCGTACTGTAGGACTCGTATTCCAGTTGCAGGCGGTCGAGCAGGCAGATGGAGCTTGCCCGGCCATCGTTGCAAGAGGCGGCTGCAATATGCCTTGGGGCCGACATATTGGCGCAACCGCTGACGAGGACCGCCATCAGGAGCAGGTAAAGGGGGCGCTGAAGCGTCATGCTTGTTCGTCCGTGAAGGAGATGAAGCCTTTAGCTTAGAAGGCTGCAGTGTCATGTCAATGTGATGGCTCGTTGGTGTTTTCACCGGCTCAGCGATCAGCCCTGGATAGCGCTACGCCACACGGGCGTCCATGGCAACGAGCGCCTGGTGCACTTCCCATGTGATTTGCCGTTCTTTGATCTTCGGGTTCATGCGGCTCGGTCTGCCAGTACGTGCAGAATGATTCGTATGATTTCGCTCATGAAGCATACTCCCAGGACATAACGGAGATTGACATAGTCGACCTCTACACCGGTCAGGGCAGTGGCCACGAAAACCACAAGTGCAAGCACCAAAGCTGTTAGGGAAGGTCTGAAATAGGCCGTTATTTCTGGCCGACTTCGGTCGCTACCGATTTTGAAAGAGTCCATCTGATCAGA
>NZ_JBQLIX010000071.1:0-12489 GCF_052156495.1 Pseudomonas sp. NCHU5216
TGTTGTAAATGAGCATTTTGAGGCTGTTTTTAACGCAGCAATGGCAACGCAGGTAGTTTTTCAACAGCCTGCTAGCCACAATCCCTACGTAATAGAGGGCTGGCAGGGTAAGGCCTCATCGACCCCGTCTGCACAATTAGCAAAGGAGTGAAGCAGTAATGGAAAATATCATCCCCTTCATCATCGGGGCCGGGCTGGTCGTCCTCTTCCTGATCGCCCTGATTGCCTTGTTCAAGGCCTTCTACATCAAGGTTCCACAAGGCACCGCGTTGATCGTCAACGACATGAGTTCGACGCCCAAGGTGCACTTCACCGGCTCCTTGGTATACCCGGTGATTCACCTCAAGGAGTTCATGAAGATCTCCCTGATCACCCTGGAGGTGGATCGCCGCGCCAAGGACGGGCTGATCTGCCGTGACAACCTGCGCGCCGACATCACCGTGGCCTTCTACCTGCGCGTCAACGAGACCCAGGAAGACGTGCTCAAGGTGGCCAAGGCCATCGGTGTGGATCGCGCCTCCGACCGTGGCGCGGTCAACGAGTTGTTCAACGCCAAGTTCTCCGAGGCGCTGAAGACCGTCGGCAAGCAGTTCGATTTCGTCCAGCTATTCGAGAACCGCCAGGATTTCCGTGATCGCATCGTCGAGGTGATCGGCAACGACCTCAACGGTTATGTGCTCGAAGACGTGGCCATCGACTACCTGGAGCAGACCTCCAAGATGTCGCTGGATCCGAGCAACATCCTCGATGCCGAGGGTATCCGCAAGATCACCGAGCTGACCGCCGCGCAGAACGTCATCACCAACGAGCTGGAGCGCAACGAAGAGCTGGCGATCAAGAAGAAGAACGTCGAGACCCGCGAAGCCACCCTGTCGCTCGAGCGCCAGCAGGCCGATGCCGAAGCGCGGCAGAAGCGTGAGATCGAGACCATCCGCGCCCGTGAGGAAGCGGAAACCCTCAAGGTGCGCGAAGAAGAGCGCCTGAAGGCCGAGCAGGCACGCATCCAGACCCAGCAGGAGCTGGACATCCGCGCCGAGAACCATCAGCGCGAAGTGGAAGTGGCCCAGCAGAACCGCCAGCGTGCCGTGGTCATCGAGGTGGAGAAAGTCACCCGCGCCAAGGATCTGGAAGTGGTCGCCCGTGAGCGCGAGGTGGAGCTGCAGCGCATCGAGAAGGAAAAGGCGCTGGAGGAAGAACGCAAGAACATCGCTGGGGTGATCCGCGAGCGCGTGGCGGTGGAGAAGACCGTGGCGCAGGAAGAAGAGCGCATCAAGGAAGTGCGCGAAGTCTCCGAGGCCGAGCGCCTCAAGCAGGTCGCCGTGCTCAATGCCCAGGCCGAAGCCGAGCAGGAGCTGGTGCGCCAGGTCAAGCAGGCCGAAGCCGACGAGACTCGCTCCAAGCACAAGGCCGTGGAAATCAACACCCTGGCCCAGGCCGAGCTGGAAGCAGCCGCCAAGAGCGCCGAGGCCAAGAAGAAACTGGCCGAAGGGATCGAAGCCGAGCGTGCCGCGCCCGGTCTGGCCGACGCCAAGGTGCGCGAAGTCACCGCTGCGGCGAAGGAGAAGGAAGGTCTGGCCGAGGCTCGCATCGAAGCCGAGCGCCTGATCGCCGAAGCCAAGGGCGAGCAGGAAAAAGGCCTGGCCGAAGCCCGCGTGCTGGAAGCCCAGGCGACCGCCAAGGAAAAAGACGGCCTGGCCGAAGCCAAGGTGCTGGAAGAAAAACTCAGCGCCCAGGCCCGTGGCGAAGAGCAACTGGGTCTGGCCAAGGCCAAGGCGACCAAGGAGCAGGGCTCGGCCGAGGCCGCGATTCTGCTGGAGCGCCTGAGCGCCGAAGCCGAAGGTCTGGGCAAGAAGTTCGGCGCGCTGGATTCGCTCAGCGACGCCGCCCGCGCTCACGAAGAGTTCCGCATGCAACTGGAGAAGAGCTTCGAGGAGGCCATGGCCGCCATCGACGCCAACAAGGACATCGCCAAGGACCAGGCCGAGGTGCTGGCCGCGGCCATGGCCAAGGCGAAGATCGAGATCGTCGGCGGCGAGGGCGATTTCTTCAACTCCTTCGCCAAGTCGCTGTCGGTGGGCAAGGCCATCGAAGGCGTGGTCGGCAAGAGCCCGGTGGTGCAGGACGTGATCTCCCGCCTGCTGGCTGGCAAGGCCGCGCCGGTGAACGCACCGGGCGCCGATTCGGAACAGGCCTGAGCGATCTGCCTGTAGGGTGGACAACGCGCAGCTTGTCCACGCGCTCTGCGTCGCCAATGGTGGACAAAAAGAGCGTTGTCCACCCTACCGGCCACAGCCTGCCGTGCCTTGTGGGAGGGGCTTCAGCCGCGAGCCTCCCACGCATTTTCCAGAGCCCTCGCCCTGCTGAGCGGGCGAGGGAGCTCGATGCCGCCTATCCAGGAAGAACACGATGTCGGACGTACAGACACAGGACGTATTGGACAAGGCTGTCGCCGAAGGCGGCGCCTACGAGGTGTTGCACAAGCGCCTGCAGGAGCAGGGCCAGCGCCTGCGTGCTCTGACCGAAGCGCTCAACGGCCAGCGCCTGGCCGAGTTCGGCAGCAGCGCCATGGAGGCCATCGGTCGGGTGCGCATCCGCACCGAGAACAACTGCATCGCCCGCGATATCGTCCAGGTCGGTGATTGCCTGCTGTTCGGCTACAACGTGTTCATCGGCCTGAAGAAGGAAACCAGCGTCGCCGACGTGTTCTCCCTCTACCGCCTGGTCGAGGGCGCCGAAGGCTACGACGCCGAGCCGGTGCCGCTGGACGGCAGCTTCCTGGCTCAGGCCAGTTTCGTCGCCGACTTCAACGAGCTGTACACCTACTACAAGAACACCCGCCTGCTGCAACTGGCCATTCGCGATGGCAAGCTGCTGGCGAGCTTCCAGATCGGCGAACGGGTCAGCGACATCCGTGTGTTCCGCTGGTCGATCTCGGTCGATGGGCGCGAAGTGCGCTATATCGACAACCGTGGCGAGCGTGATATCGCGCTGCCGGCGCCGTTCGACTTCGAGTGGCAGAAGACCTCGCGCGAGATGGTGGTCATGGGCCGCCATCCGCACCTGAACATCCTCGATACCGTGTTCGTCGAGACCGTCGGCGGCGACCTCACCATCAAGGTGGAGAACAACACCCAGGATGGCCTGGGCATCTACCGCGAACCAGTGGTGGACAAGACCCAGTCGCTGGACGACGCGCAGATCGAATATGCCCGCCTGGGCAGCCTGATCCTGCTGAAGATCCTGCCGTACCGCGAGGAGCAGTGGCGTTACCTGGTGTTCAACAGCCTGACCAATCAGGTCGAACGCATCGACGCCATCGGCCTGGCCTGTGTGCAGTTGCCGGAAGACCACGGCATCATCTTCCCCGGCGGCTACTACCTGCAGAGCGGCGAGTACAAGACCTTCGACCAGCCCATGGGCGGCATGCGCTTCAAACGCTCGGTACGTTCGCCCAATGGCGAGGACGTGCAGTACATCTTCTACCACCCGGAAGAAGGCCGTTCGGCGCTGTTCACCTACAACATGATCAACCGCCAGTTGCACAACCCGATCTTCGGCCACGGCTACGCGCGCCTGGAAGACGGGCGCATGGTGATCTTCTCCGCCGAGGGCAGCGAGCCGACCCGCATCCACCCCATGCAGATCTGGCAGACGCCGTTCGAGAGCGACGATTACGCCGCCCGCCAGCCGGCGCGCAGCGGCTTCTTCGGGCGTATCGGCAATGCCGAACTGGTACGCGGCGTGTCCGACCTGCTCAACCTCAGCCGCGAGATCGACAGCCGCGAAGTGTCGGTGGCGCGCTACACCCAGCTGTGCCAGAACACCCGCCGTCTGTTCGACGTCTATCACTGGCTGGGCGATGCCCAGTGCGCCGAGCTGGCGCCGCTGCTGCGCGAGATCGCCGCTACCGGCGAGCTGGTGCTCGATGAATTCGAGAAGGTCGAGAGCATTCGCCAGCAGTCCGCCCGCGCCATGGCCGAGGCCGAGACGCGGCAGAAGACTCTGCTCTCGGGCCTATTGGTGGATAGCTGGGACGAGGTGCAGCACTTCGTCGAAGCACTCAATGCCATCAATGCCCAACGCGGCCAGTTGCTGACCATCCGTGACTACCGTTACATCGACGTGGCGCGCATCGACGCCATGGAAGCCGAGCTTCTCGAAGCGCAGGAGCGCGTGGCCACGGCCACCTCCGCCTTCCTCGCCAGCGACGCCGCGCTGCAACCCTACGTGCAGCGCCTCGGTGAACTGGACGGCCTGGCGCAGAAGGCCGAGAGCGTCACCCAGTTGAACGAGCCGCTGGCCGAGATGCAGGCCATGGCCGGCAACCTGGACATGCTCTCCAGCCTGATGGCCTCGTTGAAGATCGACGACGCCACCCAGCGCACCGCCATCGTCGAATCGATTTCCGAGGTCTATGCCCACCTCAACCAGGCCAAGGCGCGTGCCGAACAGCGGCGCAAGGGGCTGGGCTCTGCCGAGACCGTGGCGCAGTTCGGTGCCCAGTTCAAACTGTTCAGCCAGGGCATCACCAACGCCCTGGCGCTGGCGCAAGACCCGGAGAAGTGCGACGAGCAGTTGTCGCGCCTGCTGGTGCAGCTCGAAGAGCTGGAAAGCCAGTTCGGTGATCACGAAGAGTTCTTGAGCGACATCCTCGGCAAGCGTGAAGAACTGCTGGAAACCTTCGAGTCGCACAAGCAGAGCCTGCTCGATGACCGCCAGCGCCGCGCCCAGGGTGTGCTCGACGCCGCCCAGCGTATCCTCGACAGTCTGGGCCGGCGCACCGCGCGCCTGACCCAGATGGAGGAACTCAACGCCTTCTTCGCCGCCGACCCGCTGATTCTCAAGCTGCGCGAGATGGCCGAGCGCCTGCGCGAGCTGAAAGACAGCGTCAAGGCCGATGACGTCCAGGCACGCCTCAAGGCCGCCCGCGACCAGGCGGTGCGTGCCCTGCGCGACAAGAGCGAGCTGTTCGAGGAAGGCGGCAACGTCATCAAGCTCGGCCCGCGCCACCGCTTCAGCGTCAACACCCAGGAACTCGACCTGACCCTGATGCCGCGCGGTGATGCGCTGTATCTGCACCTGACCGGCACCGATTTCCTCGAACCGCTGCATGACGAGACGCTGGACGGCCTGCGCGACTACTGGCAGGTGTCGCTGGAGTCCGAGTCGCCCGCGCTGTACCGCGCCGAATATCTCGCCGGGCTGGTGCTCGATGCCGCCGTGGCCGGCCGTGAAGGTCTGAGCCTGGATCTGCTCAAGACCCATCTGGCGCAGCCGGAAACCCTGACCCGGCTGATCCGTGACTTCGCCGCACCGCGCTACAAGGATGCTTACGAGAAGGGCATCCACGACCACGACGCCGCGTTGATCCTCACTCAATTGCTGCCGCTGCGCGAAAGCGCCGGCCTGCTGCGCTACGCGCCGGCAGCGCGGGGTTTCGCCGCGCTGTTCTGGAACCGTTGGGGGGCAGACATCGAGGCCGAGCTATGGCCGGAGCGGGCGCGCAGCAGTCTGCACCTGCGCCAGTTGTTCGGCAGCGAGGATGGCGTACAGCGCCTGCGCGAAGAGATCGACGCGGCCATGCAGCGCTTCCTCGCCCAGCACCCGCTGGTGGTGGACGCCGCACAGCGCCAGGCGGCTGCGGCCTATCTGGTGGAGGAACTAGCGGCCAAACCTATCGAGTTCAGCTTCAGCAAGTACGCCCGGCAACTGCTCGACAGCCTGCAGCAGCGCATGCAGGCCAGCCACGTGTGGGACGACTACCGCGCCGCACTGGACAACCTGCGTGGCCGCCCCGTGCAGCGTTGGTCGCTGGCGCAGACCTGGTTCGACGGCCTGTGCGCGCAGGACGCCGCCATGGCCGAGCTGGCCGACTATGTGCCCGAGGCGATCGCCGTCAGCCTGCTGGATGATGAATTCCCCCGGCGTTTCACCGAAGTCGATCTGCGTTTCACCGTCAGCGGTCTGCTTGGCGACCATCCGCGTGTGCAGGACGGCACCCTGCTGCTGGCCATCGACGACTACTTCGCCCGTCTGCGCCAGCACTTGGATCACTTCGTGCCGCAGCTTTCGCGCTACCAGGCGCTGCGCCAGGAGGTGATCAACCGCGAGCGCGCGGCGCTGCGCCTGAGCGAGTTCAAGCCACGGCCGCTGTCGTCCTTCGTGCGTAACAAGCTGATCAACGACGTTTACCTGGGCTTCATCGGCGACAACCTGGCCAAGCAGATGGGCACCGCCGGGGAGAACAAGCGTACCGACCTGATGGGCCTGTTGATGCTGATTTCGCCGCCCGGCTACGGCAAGACCACGCTGATGGAGTACGTGGCGCACCGCCTCGGCCTGATCTTCATGAAGGTCAACGGCCCGGCGCTGGGCCACGAGGTGCGCTCCATCGACCCGGCGCAGGCGCCGGACGCCACCTCGCGCCAGGAGCTGGAAAAGCTCAACCTGGCGCTGGAGATGGGCAACAACGTGATGCTCTATGTCGACGACATCCAGCACACCCACCCCGAGTTCCTGCAGAAGTTCATCTCGCTCTGTGACGGCACGCGGCGCATCGAAGGCGTGTGGAAGGGCAAGACCAAGACCTACGACATGCGCGGCAAGAAGTTCTGCGTGGTGATGAGCGGCAACCCGTACACCGAGTCCGGCGACGTGTTCAAGATCCCCGACATGCTCGCCAACCGGGCCGATATCTACAACCTCGGCGACACGCTGGGCGGCATGCAAGAGGCTTTCGCGCTGAGCTACATCGAGAACAGCCTGACCTCCAACCCAGTGCTGGCGCCGCTGGCCACCCGCGACATGGCCGACGTCTACCGCTTCGTGGCCAAGGCCGAGGGCAAGCCGTTCTCGGCCAACGAACTGAGCCACACCTACAGCGCCGCCGAGATCAACGAGATCACCTCGACCCTGCAGCGTCTGATGCAGGTGCGCGACGTGGTCGGTCGGGTCAACCAGCAGTACATCGTCAGCGCCGCGCAGGCCGACAGCTACCGCACCGAGCCGCCGTTCAAGCTGCAGGGCAGCTACCGCAACATGAACAAGATGGCCGAGAAGATCAGCTCGGTGATGAACGATGCCGAACTGCTGCAACTGATCGCCGATCACTACCAGGGCGAGTCGCAACTGCTCACCACTGGCGCCGAAGAGAATCTGCTCAAGCTCGCCGAGCTGCGCGGCAACCAGACGCCCGAGCAGGCCGAACGCTGGGCGCAGATCAAGCGCGACTTCATGCGCAACAAGGCCATGGGCGGCAGCGACAGCGATGTTGGAGGGCGTGTGGTGGCGCAGCTCAATGATCTGGTGGAAAGCGTGCGTGGCCTGGGCGCCACCGCCAAACCGGTCAGCGAGACGCCGAGCATTCCCTGGGAGCAATTGCTCGCCGGGCTGGACAAGCTTGGCAAGCTGCACCCGCAGGTGGAGGTGGTGGCGCCGCCGCAGCCAGGCACGCAGAAACTCCTGGAAAGCCTGGCCGATACGCTGGAAAACAGCTTCCTGCCGCTGATCAAGGCGATGGACAAGAAGATCGACATCGATTTGCGCACCCACAATCGCATGCTGGAAATCTCCACCCAGTTGCGTGACCTCGGCACGCTGCTCGGCCAGGAGCAACGCAGCGATGACGAGGCGCCGTGAGACGAGGTTGGCTGGTCGAGCTGCGCCCGCTGCTGCTGATCAGCGGCGTGATGCTGTTGGTGCAACTGATCAATGGCGCCCTGGGCGGCGCCTTGAATGCCTGGGGTTTGCTGCCTCGGCATATCGAGGCGCTGCCGGGCATTCTTCTCGCGCCCTGGCTGCATGGCAGTTGGGCGCATCTGCTCAGCAACCTCAGCGGCCTGCTGGTGCTCGGCAGCCTGGTGCTGCTGCGCTCGCGGCGTGATTTCTTCTTCGCCAGCGCCTTCATCATCATCGGCAGCGGGGTGCTGGTCTGGCTGTTCGGCCGCACTGGCCTGCACGTCGGCGCCAGCGGCTGGCTGTTCGGCTTCTGGGGCCTGCTGCTGGCGCGGGCCTGGTTCGAGCGCAGCCTGCTCGATCTGTTGCTGGCGGTGCTGGTGTTCTTCCTCTACGGCGGCTGGTTCTTCGGCCTGCTGCCGCGTGCCGGCGTTTCTTTCGAATACCACCTGGCGGGGGCTTTCTGTGGCGTTCTCTATGCCGCCTTGAGCCGCCGCCGTCTCAAACGATAAAAGGGACTTTTCATGGACTTCAACCGCCTCGATCAGCAACTGCGTGACAGCCTGGCCGACCTGCGTCTGAGCAACGAGGAGCGCGACGAGCTGCGCCAACTGGGCAGCGAGCTGAGCAGCGATCAGGTGCGCTTCATGCGCAATCGCGCCTTCGCCCTGGCCCGTGAGCTGATGCAGGAACCGGCCAATGTCGAGCCGGTGCTGAAATGGCTGGAGCAGGTGGTCAAGACCCTCGATAGCGTCGGTAATGCTCCGCGCGTGGAACATGCCACGGCGCACTTCAGCCCTGGCGAGAGCTGTCGGCGCAAGATTCGCGAGCTGTGCCGCCAGGCGCGCAAGAGCGTGGAGATCTGCGTCTACACTATCTCCGACGATCAGCTCAGTGAGGAAATCCTGGCCTGCCACCAACGCGGCATCGCCGTGCGGGTGATCACCGACAACGAAAAGCAGTTCGATGTGGGCAGCGATATCCAGTGGCTGCGCGACAAGGGCGTGCCGCTGCGCATCGACGCCGGGCCTTATCACATGCACCACAAGTTCGCCCTGTTCGACGGCCGCCTGCTGCTCAACGGCAGCTTCAACTGGACGCGCAGTGCCAGCACCAGCAACGAGGAAAACCTGTTGGTGATCGACCATCCGCAACTGGTGTCGGCCTACGGCCGTGAGTTCGAGTCGCTGTGGGCGCGTTACGAAGGCAATTGAGTAAAACCTGGCTTTCGTGACTTAGCGGCGTTGCTCAACCGATGTGGTCCGTCACCTGTGGTGGGGCTGGCGGTGACTGCCCAGTGCTTTGAACTAACGGTTGTGGCTATCTGCCATAATCTCGAATCGCATCATGCCTTGATCGAGTTCCCTTGATGTTCCAGTTTCACCTGCCTTCGCTGCTGGTCGCCAATACCTCGGTCATCACCCTGTGTGGCTTGCTGCTGTTGTTCACTTGGCTGCGTGGTCGTGAGCAGCGCTTGTTGCTATGGGCGGGCATCATGCTGTTGCTGGCCAGTGCGGGACTGATCCTCAATGCCTTGCGTGGCATGGGAATGGACTGGCTGCCGATCATCATCGGCAACATGCTGCTGTTGCTCTGTGGCGCGATGAACTGGACCGCCATGCGTCTGTTCTGCGGGCGCAGCCCCCGCTATGCATGGGTGCTTGCCGGTGCTCTGCTGTGGTTGGCAGCCTGTTTCTGGCCGGCTATTTATGACAGCCTGCAAGCTCGTGTGCAGGTCAATGCCGTGCTGATTGGGGCGTACCTGCTGGCTGCGCTGCTGGAGTTGTGGCGAGCACGTTCGCAGTTGGATGTTTCGCCAACTCCCGCCATGATCCTGATTGGTCTTCACCTCATCTTCATCACGTTGCGGGCACTGTTGAGTCCCGGGGAGTCGGCAGTTGCGCTGCAGAACAGCCCGCTGTTCGGTTATCTGTTGATCGAAAGCTTGCTCTACGCCGTTGGCATGGCCTTCGTCATCTTGTCGATGGTCAAGGAGCGTGCCGAGCAGGGCCTGCGCCTGGCTGCCTATCGTGACGTGCTGACCGGCGTCGCCAATCGGCGGGGGTTTCTGGAAAGTGGTGAGCGCCTGCTGGCGCTGTGTCGGCGTCAGCAACGGCCGCTGGCGCTGTTGCTGTTCGATCTCGACCATTTCAAGCGCATCAACGATGGTTTCGGCCATGCTGCCGGGGATCAGGTGCTGGTCGACTTTGCCACGCTGGTGCAGGGCCAGATGCGCAAGGAAGACATCTTCGCGCGGATTGGCGGTGAGGAGTTCGCTTGCCTGATCGTGGCTGATCGGCAGCAGGCCATGACGATGGCGGAACGCATTCGCGCTGACTTCTTTACCCTGGAAAGCAACGGCCTGACGCGCAGCGTCAGCATTGGAGTCTCTTTCTGTGCAGATGCTGAGTGTGATCTGCAATGGCTGCTGGCGCAGGCCGATCAGGCCCTGTACAGCGCCAAGCATCAGGGGCGCAACCGCGTGCAGTGTCTGCCGATCGGCGATTGGCTGCCGGCAGAGCCGGCACGTTAGCCCCACGGCATGTCGCCGTCTCCTTGACAGGCTTGGTGATCTTGGCGTACGCCTTTGTCAGACCATCGAAGATGCCGGGGGGCTCATGACGCTGCGCAATGCCGTTCAACTGATCACCTATCCCGATCGCCTGGGGCGTAACCTGGGGGAACTCTATCAATTTCTCGATCGGCACCTGGGCGATGCTCTGGGCGGTGTGCATATCCTGCCGCTGTACCCGTCCAACGCCGATGGCGGCTTCTCGCCGCTCACCCATATGGAGGTGGATCCACGCTACGGCGACTGGGCGGATGTCGAGCGCATCTCCGCGCGTTTCGACCTGTGCGTCGACCTGGTGATCAGCCATATCGCCGACGAGTCGCCGGAGTTTCTGGACTTCCTCGCCCATGGCCAGGATTCGCCCTACGCAGAGCTCTTCGTGCAGGTCGATGGTCTCGGCGAGATCACCCATGACGACCTGGCCAAGATCCATATCCGCAAGGAGAAGGAGCCGTTTCGCGAGGTGCATCTGGCCAATGGCGAGACCTGCCGGGTCTGGTGCACCTTCACCGAGCGGCAGATCGACCTCAATTACGACTCGCCACAGACCTACCAGTTGATGGAGCAGTACATGGCCTTTCTCGCCGCGCGCGGGGTCAAGCTGTTCCGTCTGGATGCCTTCGGCTACACCACCAAGCGCATCGGCACCAGTTGCTTCCTGGTGGAGCCGAACGTCTATCGCATCCTCGAGTGGTTCCGCGAAACCGGGGCCAAGTACGATGCCGAGATGATGCCGGAAGTGCATGATCACATCAGCTACCAGTACGCCATCTCGCGGCGGCAGATGCGCCCCTACGGTTTCGCCCTGCCGCCTTTGGTGCTGCATGCCCTGCTCAGCGGCAGCAGCCGCTACCTGAAAAATTGGCTGCGCATGTGCCCGCGCAACCAGGTCACCGTGCTCGATACCCATGACGGTATCTGCATCCCGGATGTCGAAGGCATGCTGCCCGAAGCGCAGATCCAGTATCTGATCGACGAAGTCTCGACCCGCAGCGCCGACCCCATCCTGCGGCGCTCGGCGGTGAACGTGCACAGCGTCGGCGCCATCTATCAACTCACCTGCACCTTCTACGAGGCCTTGATGCGCAATGACGAGGCCTATATCGCCGCCCGCGCCATCCAGTTCTTCGTGCCCGGTATCCCGCAGGTGTACTACGTCGGCCTGCTGGGCGGCTGCAACGACTTCGACCTGCTCGAGCAGACCGGCGAGGCGCGTGACGTCAACCGCCATTACTACAGCCTGGAGGAAGCCGAGCAGGCCTTGCAGCAGCCGCTGGTGCAGCGCCTGCTGGCGCTGATGCGCTTTCGCTGCCAGCATCCGGCCTTCGAGGGGCGCTTCGAGCTGAACTATTCGACGGATGATCAACTGCTGCTGGCCTGGCGTCATGGTGAGCATTACTGCCGCCTGCACCTGGATCTGAGCAGCCTGCAGGCGATCATCGATTACACCGACGAGCAGTTGCGGATCACCCGCATGACCTGTTGATGGTCGGCGGGGCCATGCTTTCGCGGTAGACTGGCGCTCTTTCGACCAGTCAAGAAGCCCGCCATGGCCCTGCCATCGACCACCTACAAGATCGAACTGAACCTCACCGACATGGATCGCAGCGTCTACGAGAACCTGCGCTTCACCGTCGCTCGCCATCCTTCGGAGACCGAAGAGCGTCTGGCCGCACGGCTGATCGCCTATGCGCTGTTCTATCACGAGCAACTGGCCTTCGGTCGTGGCCTGTCGGACGTCGACGAGCCGGCGCTGTGGGAAAAGAGCCTGGACGATCGCGTGCTGCACTGGATCGAAGTTGGCCAGCCCGATAGCGAGCGCATCACCTGGTGCTCGCGGCGTACCGAGAAGTTCAGCCTGGTGGCCTACGGCAACCTGCGCGTGTGGCAGGGCAAATGCCTCGACCCGGTGCGCAGTCTGAAGAACATCAACGTGGTCGCCCTGGGCCAGGAGGCATTGGCCGACCTGGCGCTGGACATGCCGCGTTCGCTGTCCTGGAGCGTGATGATCAGCGATGGTGAGCTGTTCATCACCGACGAGCGCGGCCAGCATGAAATCCCGCTGGAGTGGTTGGCTGGTCAGCGTTGAGCTGCTGCAGTTCCCTCTCCCCTCGGGGGAGAGGGCTAGGGAGAGGGGGATTTCGGCGGCTCGGTGTTGCTGGATTGGGCCCCGGCCCCCCCGCCCCCCCCCCCCCCGCGGGGGGGGGGGGGGAGACGCCCCCCAGATAATAAACCCAACCAAC
>NZ_JBQLIX010000072.1:0-10331 GCF_052156495.1 Pseudomonas sp. NCHU5216
GATGGAGCTATTGCTACGTGACGAGGTTCACCGGCAAGCTCGGGCGCTGGAGTAGATTTGTGGGGATTCCTCAGGGTCAGAGGGCCATTGATACTCAAACGATTCAGCGGTGCTTGGAATGTTAAACGATTAAGTGAAGCGCGGAGTTTGCTAGTGTTTACGTATAGTTTTGATTTGAAAGGAGGGTTTATTGGGCGCTTGTTTTTGCCGGTGGCTGTCTATGTGTTTTCAAAAGATATGAAAAATAGACTTTTAGCCATTAAGCGCTATCTCGAACCAGCAACGGTGTAATAGATCGTTCTAGTTGACCCGAAAGGTTATGGGAAAAGGTAACAGATGTATTGTAGGCCAACTTTCCCAAGGGGTTGTTGCAACACCTTGTCGTATAGGAATACCAGTGCATTGAGCGCCAGATTCTGTGTGGCGACAGCCACCTTGCGCTCAACGGCCAGCCAGGAGAGAAAAGCATTGACCTCGGTAGCGCCGAGCTCCAACGGATGACGTAGCTGATGGAAGCGGATGAAATAGCGAATCCAGTACCAGTAGGATTTTTCCGTACGGATGCTGTAATGGTGCACACGCATCACTGCCCTGAACTGCTCTTGCAAACGAGGTTTGCTGGAGATCTCCATGGCCGACTCCTAGGCTGTATTTTTGTACAGTGGTAATGGTAGAGCAAAAAGAGGAAGTCAAGCGAATACGTTGGCAGGATAGTGGCTAGGCGGTAATGTATTGATTTAAATGGTTTTATTTTGGGCGTGCATGACGATGGTGCGGAGTTAGATGGAAGGCTCTACTATCGCGTTAGTACCGCCTTCCATCTAATCACTGTTAGGTGTAAGTCATGATCAGCAAGGACGAATTTCATCCAGGAAAGCTCTACTACATGTGCTCTTTTTCTTCGAATGAAATTCCTGTACCAGAAATAGAACCCTATATCCTAGAGCGGGCTGACGAATCGGGGCTTCATTTTATAGGCCCTAGAGTTCTACATGCACATAAAATCCTTCAAAACCTCACACCTAGCGAGAGACAATCAATAGAAAATATTCTTGCTGAAAATCGTACTCTTTACGTTCCATATGCTGAATTAGAAGCTCTATTTGAAACACCATCTGGAGCAATCGAATTTCTGAAAAACTCGCTTTCCAGCAAGGCGCTTAAGGAGTACCTGTAAATAATGCAGCATCACCTAACAAGTGGTTCAAATCGTTCGCTGCGCTCACTGGGACGGGCTAAAGCCCGCCCCCTTAACCAAACGTTAGCCAACAAGGAAAACTATGAGCGTTAAATCAATTATTTGCGTAATAACTGCCGCCCTTCTTTCGTCTTGTGCTTTGACCCCGCCAGTAGTTAATTTCGAAGGCCAGAGCTTTGCCAATCCTCAGCTTAAACGTGATGTAACAAATATGATCATCATGACCACGAACGCTAAAGGTTGCTCTGAGATCGAAAAAATCGAAACATCCGTGATAGAAGAGCCTAATGGTGAACCAGGCTATCAAGAGTCAGCTGAACTCTGGCGTGCGCACGGTTGCAATCAAAAATTTGATTTTAATGTTGCATTTAAAGGTGACGGAAGAGGTGGCTCTTACTTTCGAATTGGATTTACGAAGTAAGTTGGCTAACAATTGCATCAAATTCGTTCCGGCCCTGACGGGCCTCCACCGGACGGCCTTGCCAGGCCGCCGATTATGCAAGCGTTATGTGCTGTGAGCGATATGAGCTTTAACCTAGAAGTGGTTCTTGATGGTTTGCGGGTTATCTGCGCGGATCACGAAGAAAGGCTAGCTTTACTGTCTGGCTCTGAATCGGTGATGGATGAGAACTTTGATTTCATTGTTCTTGACTATCTCCCCGGGGCAGCCGAGGCAGGTCTGATTCCGCCCGACACAGCTGAGACCATCGAGCGTCTCTTCAAAGAGGCAGATGAGTTCCTGAGCCCCTTAACCTGGAAGCAAGAGGATGTCTTGATGAAGGCCAGACCGGCGAAGGTAAAAGCATGGCAAGAGCAGGCCCGCATCTGCATAGAGCAGATTGAGGCACATAACAAGAAACTGCAGCCGATCGCTTCGCGTCGGCTGAGTTAAGCGTTATAAGCCTTCCGCATGAAAATCATATCCGCAGCAATCTTAATAATGCTTCTAGCAGGCTGTGACACCTATTACGGCCTAGCACGCCGCATCAATTCAGATCATGTAGTTCAACATGAATGCATTAGAGATGCACTGAGTAGCATTGATGGAATACATAATATCCAGCACAAACAAACAGAAGGCGGAATACCGCTAACGCTGACAGGCCTGCAAGAACCAGATCAAGTACATTACTATTTCTATGAAGCAGGCAGTCTTAATGGTTATATTTACATCAGTACAAATTACGAGCGCAAAACAGAAATTGCCCAAGCTTATGGCGCTTTGAACGTCATTCCTCCACAAGAAGACATAGATAAAATTCGTCCACTTATGGTAAAAATCGAAGCGGCCTTAATGGAAGTGTGCAAGATTGAAAATATAGAAACACTCGTAAAAGAGACGTGCAACGGCGTTACCTGCACCTAACCATCGGCTTATAACAACTGGTTCAAATCGTTCGCTCCGCTCACCGGGACGGGCTAAAGCCCGCCCCTTAACCAAGCGTTATAAGTCATTCGTGCGAAGGAGAAAGATTTGAGCCATCTGTATACATTGATTATGGATTATGATGGTGGTACCTATGTATCCCAAGTAGTATCTGATGATTTAAATTTTGCAGCTTCTAAGTGCATCGAGTCATGGGATATTTCTGGGTTAGAAAATGTCATTTCGGAATTAGATAAAAAATTGATATTGATGAATTTGAAGTATGAAGAATTTACTCCACTGAAAGGAATAATTAATGTCTGGTGTGGCTCTGTCTTGCTTAAAGGTAAATTCATTGTTATGAATTTAGTGCTTACAATAAATGACTTATAACAAGTTGCTAAAGTTCGCCCACTTTATGGGCTGGGACCTCCAAAAGCCTGCGGCTTTTCTCGGCCCCTTAGCAAAGCGTTAGGCAAATGCACCATGCTTAAATCTCTATTCAGTCGATGGCATGTTAAATTTGGAGTTATTAGTACCGCTAAAAACGGAGGAGACTATGTTTCGAAAGAAACTAGGGTAATCTCAAAATCAGAAAATGTTCGATATGGTTTAATTTTCTGGAATAAAGGCGTTGAGAGCTTTGAAGGCTCAATTGTAAATTACCTTCCATCCAAGCCAGAAACTATAAATCCAGTATATCTTGGCAAAGCCATTATGACCCCAAGGGGCTTTAGCCTTCAAAGAGAACCTGAAACACACATCCAAGGTGCGGTACGCATAATAAAAATAGAGCCCGGCGATCCACTAGGAAAATACGAGGTCGACATCATCGTTAATGGCAAAACCATAAAGACCATTAAATATCAGGTCATTGAGTAATGCCTAACAAGTGTATATGGACTCTCCCCACAAGTAGTGAGCAAAGCTTTGCTTTTGCACCTGTCGTCAGCGCGGTTGCATTCGTATATCCGGCCTGTTGTGGGCGCGCACGCCCTGGCCATTCTGTAGTTCGCGCAGCGGGGGGCCAAGCGTTCAATCGATCACGGGGATCATCATACTTATCGGCCTTGTTCCGCTGCAGGGCTCGCCTGTTCCGACAGTTTCGCTATTCACCACAACCACAAGAAAACCATCACACCTTTCTGATTACCCCCCGCCGTCAGGCGGGCTTGACGCTCTGCCAATTGCCACTGAACCGCTGCTCATGGCACCACACCGCCCAGCAGATCCGCACCAGCTTGTTGGCCAGCGCCATAGCACCCTTGTTGTGGCCGATCCGCGCTGCCGTCTGCACAGCCCGGCGCTGCAACAGCATCAGCTTTTCCGGCGTTTGGGCCTGGCAGCGTTTTGCGGCGAGTATGGTCGCACGTAGCGAGGATGTAGCTGCTTCACCCAATGACCGAGCGATTGCGCCAACCGCCCCCAGTAATGCGCTGTGCCGCAGGCCTCCATCACCCACTCGACCGGCTCGGCCTGCTCCTGTATATATCGTCTGAGCGCCTCTCGGTTCAGCCGCTTGCGCTGCACCACCTGGCCGTAACGGACACTCTCGGCAACTTGGTAAACGGACTTGGCCAGATCAACAGCGATGCGCTTCATAACGGCTCTCCCAATTTCAGCTATCACAGTGCTCCGGTATAGAACTGTGGCGTGGGGGAGTCCATTACAGCATTCAAATCGCTCGCTTCGCTCACTGGGATCAGCGAAGCCGACCCCTTAACCAAACGTTGAAGCTGTAGAAAAACCTGCTGTCAGCCAATCCGCAGGCTGATAATCTCCAGCTCATCCAATCGCAGGGAGGCACCGGGCGATGCCGCGGTTCAAGGCCGTTCATAAGGGACTCAAACTGCTCCCGATCGACTTCGACAAACAACTGCTGCCCGGCACCTTCGAGCACGCCCTGTGCTACCTGGTCGATCACGAACTGGATCTTTCCGGCTTCCATGCCCGCTACTGCAACAGCGTCGACGGCGCCCCGGCCTACGATCCGGCGGTGCTACTCAAGATCGTTCTGCTCGCCTACAGCCGCGGCATCCTCAGCAGCCGCAAGATGGAAGCCGCCTGCCGTGATCATGTGCTGTTCATGGCGGTGTCCGGCGACAGCCAGCCACACTTCACCACCCTCGCGCACTTCGTCTCCAACATGGGCGAGCTGGCCGCCAAGCTGTTCGCCCAGGTGCTCGCAGTCTGCGACCGCCAGGGCCTGATTGGGCGCGAGATGTTCGCCATCGACGGGGTCAAGCTGCCGAGTAATGCCAGCAAGGCCAGAAGCGGCACCCGAGCCGATTTCCTGCGCCAGGTCGAGAAGATGGAAAAGGCTGCCGCGGCCATGATCGAACGCCAACGCCAGTGCGACAAACAACCCGAGGACGAGGCCCTGCGCGCCGCGCGTAAGCTGGAGCGCCTACAAGCCGACGCCCGCCAACTGCGCGCCTGGCTCAAGGACAACCCCGAGGATCGCAAGGGCGCCAAAGGGCGGATCAACCTTTCCAACCGCACCGACAACGAGTCGGCCAAGATGGCTACCGGCAAGGGTGTGATCCAGGGCTATACCGGCGTTGCCGCCGTGGACGAGAAGGCACAGATCGTCGTCGAGGCCCAGGCCCATGGCACGGGCGCGGAGCAGGCCCTGCTCGAACCCGTCATCGAGGCCACCAGCGCGCTACGCAACGCCGACACCCGTTACACCGCCGATGCCGGTTACCACAGCCGCAAGGCATTGGAGCAACTGGAAGCCGCGGGCATTACTGCATTCATTCCCGATAATGGCTACCGCAAGCGTGATCCGCGCTATGCCGGACAAGACCTCCACACCGAGAAACCCGACCCGCTCTGGGACAAGCGCCCCAAGCGTGTCAGCAGCCGCTGCTACGTCCCAGCCGACTTCCACTTCGATCCCCTGCACAAGACCTGCACCTGCCCGGCGGGCAAGCAACTCTATGGCAACGGCAGCCACTGCCTGATCAAGGGCCAGCCGGCGATCAAGTTCAAAGGTGCGCTGCGCGACTGCCTGAGCTGCCTGCAACGCCAGCGGTGCTTGCGCACGCCGGAGAAAACCGCGGCGCGGCAGGTGGCGTTCATCCTGCCGAAAACCGAACAGGACAACGCCCTGAGCCGCATGCGCCGGCGCATCGACAGCGACCTCGGGCGCACAATGATCACCCGACGTTTCGCCACGGTGGAACCCGTGTTCGGCAACCTGCGCCACAATAAACGCCTGGATCGCTTCAGCCTGCGCGGGCGGGAACGGGTGGATGGGCAATGGAAGCTCTATTGCATCACCCACAACATCGAGAAACTGGCCAACCGGAGAGCCTGGGTATGAAGGGTGTCGCGTCTCGCAGGGCGGTCTTGATGCTTCGATGCGGGTCACAGGAAAAACCAGACAACCTCAACAGCCCCAAAACCAC
The DNA here is from genome assembly GCF_052156495.1 of Pseudomonas sp. NCHU5216. Lineage (NCBI taxonomy): Bacteria > Pseudomonadati > Pseudomonadota > Gammaproteobacteria > Pseudomonadales > Pseudomonadaceae > Pseudomonas > Pseudomonas sp. NCHU5216. Next base: position 5,978 of record NZ_JBQLIX010000072.1, read on the forward strand.
CGTACCTCGTTACCTACCCGACTTCTTCAGAAAAGTGCGGTGAGGACTGGGGGGCGAGATGTTTTTGGGTTTTTTCTACAGCTTCGTTAGGTACCAAATGGAAATTGATTGGGATGCCCTAGCAAATCAATACAAAGAACTCGTAAATTCACCTGCGAGTTCCGAGCAAAGTCGCGCTATCCAAAAACTTATCGGCAAAGCAGCGTCCACGCTTCCAAAAGAAAATTCTGAATCTTTTGCGTGGTTCAAGTCCGCACTGAGTCAAAGCCCGAGTAAGTGGTTCGTAGCTAAAGTCATGGCGCTAGCTACACCTGTTCCACGCTCAATGCTTGACCCCCTGGTGCTTGCAGCACTGCTTGAACCGAATCCAAGCGCCACTAAAAATTTCATCGAACCTTGTGTGCGCTCGTTCGATACTCAAACCGTCAAGAGTCGTATCCAGGCCTTATCTAACGAGCCTGGGGTAAGGCAAAATAACGGTGTCGAGAACGCAACATATTGGCTGTCGCGTATTGGAACCTAACTAGTGGTTCAAATCGCTCGCTCCGCTCGCTGGGACGGGCTAAAGCCCGCCCCTTAACCAAACGTTATAGGAATCGCTCTGCCTCTATGCACAACGCAATAAAAAAATACGTACCAATACTCTTCCTAAGCACAACCATCGTGTCGTGTTTAAATTACTTTTATTATCAAGCAGCCATTCAAATCTCCCAGGCACAAGCTGGCACGATCCCCAAAAGTCTGATTTTAGAAATCATTGCAACAATTGCATTTCATCTTATTACCCTGTCAGGATTACCATTAGCCTTGTATGCAAAGAATAGACCCCTTGCCGCTTACATGGCTCTTATCATCCTGGGCGGAATTTATATAACCTACATGACTGGGGCCAACGCAGCCGGCCCAGCAATAACAATTATCGTTTTTGGCTACTTGGCCTTTTACGGCTACTCAAAGGCCAAAAGCATTTACAGCTACTACCGGAATAAATAAAAACTTGCCGACCTCCTATAACAACTGGTCCAAACCGTTCGCTTCGCTCACTGGGACGGGCTAAAGCCCGCCCCTTAACCAAGCGTTATGTGTTCGGTTTAATCAAGAGTGGTCGATGAATTATGAGTGAAACTAAAATTACAACGAAACAAGCATGCCTGGTAATGATTGCGTTTCTTGAAAACTATTATTCATTGACTAATGCAGATGAAATTGGGGCTTTGCTTGGCGGTTTATCATTGCTGCCCGACGGCAGCAGCGCAGATCCAGCATCAAAAAGTGACTGGGATAATGCTATACAAAAAGTATTATCGGGCAAAATGAATGCGCAGCTTCAACTCAAGAGCACATAACAAGGCGCTGTTGTCGCTACTATCGTGACGGAAAAGGTGACAGATTTATTTGTTGTGCTCTTCGTTGTTTGGGAAGGAAAACTGTCACATTTAAGGTGTTCTCGATAAATGAAGTTTCTCACCTGAATGGCCGATTTTTTAGCTCCATACCGTGCAGGGGTAAAGATGAACAAATCTGAACTATCGAATATCTACCGAGACTACATCGACTGCTTGAACCGGCAGGATTGGCTTTCGTTGGGGCGCTTTGTTCATGAGGAGGCTACTCATAACGGCGTGCACCTCGGCGTGTCAGGTTACCAGCGCATGCTGGAGAAGGACTTTTCCGAGATTCCGGATCTTTCCTTCAATATCGAGTTGCTGGCTTGCGATCCACCCTACATAGCCAGCCGGCTTCGCTTCAACTGTACGCCCAGGGAGAAATTCCTTGGCCTGGATGTTTACGGAAGAAGGGTGTCCTTTACCGAGAATGTCTTCTACGAGTTCCGCGACGGAAAGATCGTGCAGGTTTGGTCCGTCATCGACAAGGCGGCTATCGAGGCACAGCTCCTTAGCCCTGGCGACCCGAACCAGTCCTGACCTCTCAATCGAGCGAACGCCTGCTCGCGGCGGTGCTCATGTCGAACCGTCGGCGGGCGCAACGCTACCAGCGGGTAGCCTGGGTTGAGCAAAGCGATACCCAGGATGCAGCAGACGATGGGGTTCGCATTGCTCTACCTATCCTGCGGGCTTTCTCGAGCAGACTCAGGCGGCGATCGATAGCCCTCACGGATGCCGAGGGCGGTGCATCGTCATTTCGGACCTATTACGCCGGCGACACTGAGTATCTGTTCGCGCAACCAGATGCTGGCGGCATCCTCATGGTTGCGAGGGTGCCAATAGGCGTTGAGGGACAGCGATGGCAAAACGATCGGTGGCTCGAATAGATCCAGGGAGGTGGAGAACTGCTGCAGCAGACGACGCGGCAGCGTACATAGCAGATCGGTGCCCGCCACCAGTGGTGGTGCCATGGCGTAGCTCTGAGTCGACATCACCACCTGGCGGCTGCTGCCGAGCTTGGTCAGAGCGCGATCCACGATGCCAGAGAAAGGGTCGCCTGCCGATGAAACCAGCAAATGCGGCAAAGAGCAGAATGCCGCTAGATCCAGTTCACGCTGCCCGCGTGGATGGCCTTTGCGCTGTGCGGTGACGAAGTAGTCGGAGAACAACTGACGACCCACCCAGCCTTGGTTGATGGCTTCACCAATACCGATGAATAGATCGATCTCGCCTTCTTCCATCTGCAGGAATAGCGTGTCGGGATCGGGTAGGACGAAACGCAGGCGTGCCATCGGCGCCTGCTCGCGTATCCGGTTGAACAGCTCGGCGCCCAGCATCAGGGCTGGGTTTTCGTGCAAGGCCACGACGAAAGCCCGCTGGCTGGTGGCGGGATCGAACACCACGGGCTCCAGCAGTGCCGACATACCACTTAGAACCTGCCGCAAGGTTGGGCGCAGCGCCAGAGCGCGTGGTGTCGGCAGAACCCCGCGCCCAGCGGGCGCGGCGATGAACAGCCGTTCGCCGAACACCCGGCGTAGGCGCGCCAATCGAGCGGACATCGCGGGCTGGCTGATGCCCAGGCGCAATGCGGCGTGAGTAATGTTCTGCTCATCCAGCAAGGCGTCCAGGGTCAGCAGCAAATCCATGTCGATACCCGATGGCAACTTCATGTCGGTAATCTCCTTAACAGGCCGTTGAAAAACGTAGGCGAGGCGGCCAGTGCAAGGCAAAAACAGGCGAAAAAGCGCAGTTTACGTGTTGTAAATGAGCATTTTGAGGCTGTTTTTAACGCAGCAATGGCAACGCAGGTAGTTTTTCAACAGCCTGTTAATTCTCCTTGCGGTCGGTATAGATGACTGGCACCCAATCATAGCCCCCGGAGGCGCTGGTACGCAGGTGGCCCATGCCGGGGAAGGGCAGATGTGGTGCGGCGATGAGGGCTCGCTCGCGTGCGAACTCGGCGAACTGCGCTTTACGCACGGAAGCTGCCTTGGCCTGGTTCTGATCGAAGGTGATCGTCACCCCTGGCATGGGGAACTGCACTGCTGCAACGTGGATGAGGTCGCCGACGAAGGTCAGGCTCTCGCCAGCGCTGGTCAACCGATAGAAGGCCGAGCCTGGTGTATGCCCGGGATGGAGGGTCGCTGTGATACCTGGCAGCACCTCCTGGGTTGCTGCGAACGTCTTCAGCTTGCCCGCATCCATATAGGGCTTCAGGGTCAGTCTGGCGATATCAAAGTAACGCTGTTCGTAACCTGTCTTCTTCTGGTTGCTTTCATTGAAGAAGAAGTCGACGTCGGGTTTGCCGACATACACCGTGGCATTGGGGAAAACGCGCTGTCCATCCTTGACCAGGCCGCCGGAATGATCCGAATGGGCATGGGTGAGCAACACGTCGGTCACGTCTTCGGGCTGCAGGCCCTGCGCTGCCAGGCGTTCGGGAAGACGCCCGCCATTGCCTGGGCCGAACAGTTGGCCGGCTCCTGTATCAATCAGCACGGTGTGCCCCGGTAGCTTCACCAGATAGACATTGATCGAGGTTTCCAGAGGGTTGCGTTGGAAACTCCTCATCAGCAGTTTGTCGATGTTTTCTGGCGTCGCGCCTTTGAGCAAGGCATGCGAGTCGATGGGGATTGTTCCATCGCTAAGGAAGGTCTGAAATAGGCCGCTATTTCTGGCCGTCTTCGGTCACTGCCGATTTTGAAAGAGCCCATCTGATCGAAAATGCTCAGATAACCCGCTTGTTTCTCCGTTTCTGACCTCCGCACGCAGTCTGCGGAGGCCATTTTCCACATTACAGACGCACCTATCCTGCACGTTCCAACAAATATCGGCGCACCATCCACAGATTAGACAGAGCGAATAACGTCACCATCTGGACGGTGTTCTTCGCCAAGCCACGAAACCGCACCTTGGTGTAACCAAACTGGCGCTTGATCACCCGGAACGGGTGCTCGACCTTCGAGCGT
>NZ_JBQLIX010000073.1:0-10312 GCF_052156495.1 Pseudomonas sp. NCHU5216
GGGGGGGGGGGGGGGGGGGGGGGGGCGGGCTCCGCCTCCGCGCGGGGGGGGGGGGCGGGGGCGCGCGCCCCCCCCATTTCGGCGGCTCGGTGTTGCTGGATTGACCCTCTCCCCCGGCCCCTCTCCCGCGAGCGGGAGAGGGGAGAAAAGCCGTCCTAATTGAAATAGACCCAACATGCGTATCGAAGCCCGTCCCTTGCCCGCCCAGTTGCCTGACCTGGGCAATCTGCCGCCCCTGCTGACCCGTCTCTACGCCGCCCGTGGCGTGCAGTCCGCCGAGGAACTGGACAAGGGCCTGGCGCGGCTGATTCCGTATCAGCAGCTCAAGGGCATCGACGCTGCGGTCGAGCTGCTGGTCGAGGCGCTGGCGCAGCGTCAACGCATCCTTATCGTCGGTGACTTCGACGCCGACGGCGCCACCGCCAGTACGGTGGGCGTGCTCGGTCTGCGTCTGCTCGGTGCGGCGCATGTCGACTATCTGGTGCCCAACCGCTTCGAGTATGGCTACGGCCTGACCCCGGAGATCGTCGCCGTAGCCCTTGAGCGCCGGCCCGACCTGCTGCTCACCGTGGACAACGGCATCTCCAGCGTCGAAGGCGTTGCGGCGGCCAAGGCTGCGGGGCTCAAGGTGCTGGTCACCGACCACCACCTGCCGGGGCCGGAGTTGCCGGCTGCCGATGCCATCGTCAACCCCAACCAGCCGGGCTGCAGCTTCCCCAGCAAGGCCATGGCCGGCGTCGGGGTGATGTTCTACGTGCTGCTGGCGTTGCGCGCGCGCCTGCGCGAGACCGGCTGGTTCGCCAGCCATGCGGAGCCGAACCTGGGCGAGCTGCTCGACCTGGTGGCCCTCGGCAGCGTGGCCGACGTGGTGCCGCTGGACGCCAACAACCGCATCCTGGTGCACCAGGGCCTGGCGCGTATTCGTGCCGGTCGGGCGCGGCCTGGCCTGCGGGCGATTCTCGAAGTCGCCGGGCGCGACCATCGCCGTATCACTTCCACCGATCTGGGTTTCATCCTCGGCCCACGGCTGAATGCGGCTGGGCGCCTCGACGATATGAGCCTGGGCATCGAATGCCTGCTTTGCGACGACGAGGCTCTGGCCCGTGACATGGCGGTGCAGCTCGATCAGCTCAACCAGGATCGCAAGGCCATCGAGCAGGGCATGCAGCGCGAGGCATTGGCCCAGCTCAAGGATCTTTCACTGGACGACATGCCGTTCGGCCTGTGCCTGTTCGAGCCGGACTGGCACCAGGGGGTGATCGGCATTCTCGCTTCGCGCCTGAAAGAGCGTTACCACCGCCCGGCCATCGCCTTCGCCGATGCCGGTGAGGGCATGCTCAAGGGCTCGGCGCGTTCGGTCCCGGGGCTGCATATCCGTGATGCACTGGACGCCGTGGCGGCGCGCCATCCGGGGCTGATCAGCAAGTTCGGCGGACATGCGATGGCCGCCGGCCTGTCGTTGCCGCAAGCCAACTACGGTGCCTTCGCCGCTGCGTTCGACGCCGAGGTGCGGCGTCAGCTCTGCGAGGACGACCTGACCGGGCGCCTGCTCTCCGATGGCCAGCTCGACGCCACCGAATTCCACCTGGAACTGGCCCGCGCCCTGCGCAATGCCGGGCCCTGGGGCCAGCACTTCCCCGAGCCGCTGTTCCACGGCGTGTTCCAGATCGTGGGTCAGCGCATCGTCGGCGAACGCCATCTGAAACTGGTGCTCAAGACCGAATGCGGCAGCGTGCAACTCGATGGCATCGCCTTCAACATCGACCGCGAGGTCTGGCCCAACCCCACGCTGCGCTGGGCCGAGCTGGCCTACAAGCTCGACCTCAACGAGTTCCGCGGCAACGAGAGCGTGCAACTGATGGTGGCGCATATCGCTCCACGCTAAGGCCGCGAGTCAGTCCGTCAGCTCAGCCAGCACCTGGCGCAAGCGTTCGCGGTTAGCTGGCGAGCAGGGCAGGATCGGCGCGCGGACTTCGTCGCCGGTCAGCTCCAGCAAGGCCAGCGCCGCTTTCACCGCTGCCGGGTTGGCTTCGCAGAAGGCTGCCTGCATCCACGGCAGCAGGCGGTAGTGCAACTGGCGTGCTCCCTGCAGATCGCCTTGCGCCACACGCTGCTGCATGGCCACGTAAAGATCGGTGCGGACGTGCGCCGAGGCGGAGATGGCGCCCACGCCGCCCAGGCACAGGGTATTGAATATCTGCACGTCCTCGCCGGCCAGCACCTGCACTTCACCTTCGGCGATCAGCGCCATGGTGGTTTCCGCGTCGCCCGCGCAATCCTTGATGGCGTGTATGTTGCGGTGGCTGACGATGCGTCGCAGCGTCTCGCGCTCGATACGTACACCGCTGCGATAGGGAATGTCATAGAGCACCAATGGCACTTCGGCGGCGTCGGCCAAGGTGGTGAAGAAGTGCTCCAGCCCAGCCTGGGACGGGCGAATGTAGTAGGGCGCTGGAACCAGCAACCCGGCCAGCGGGCGGCGCTGGATTTGCCGCTGCAGGTCGAGCAGGGCATTGAGCTGATTGCCGGCCAGGCCCATGATCACGCGCTGTGCCGGGACGCGCTGGAGTACGGCATCCAGTACGGCGAGCTGCTCATCCTGGCTCAGCGCGGCGGCTTCGCCGGTGGTGCCGCAGACCACGAAGCCCGCGACACCGTCCTCCAGCAGCTTGGCCGTCAGTCGGTCGAGGCTGGCGAAATCGATCTCGCCGTTACGAAAGGGGGTGACCAGCGCCACCCAGATACCCTGAAAAGCGGACATGCGAAAAACTCCTTGCGACTGACCGTCTGGGTCGCCGTCAGGGAGGGGGCGGGAAGCGAGCGGGAGGGAAGGTGCAACCTGGCGCTTGTCCTGTCAGCCCATCTGACGGGACAGCACGCCCCGGTCAAATGAGCGACTGTTTCTTGGATTTCTTGGCAACGACGACGCACGCGCACTGGCAGGCAGCGAAGCCTGGGAGCAGTGGCAGAGTGTCGAAGGTGGCGTACATGGGAGGCCCGTTGCCTGAATCGTCGACCGATGGTGCTTGGCCGTGCAGGCGGCTGTCAAGCCGGCCAGCGGTAATATCTGGAAGCATTGCCCTAGCTGCCGGGCCAATTGTCGCGGCCTACACTCGACGGGATTTCCTCAGGAGGATGCGCGATGAATACCCGTGGTTTGCTCGATCAATTGCTCAAATCCGGTCAGGACATGCTGCAGCAGAAGGGGGCCGGCGGTGCCTCTTCCGGGCTGGGTGGGGCGCTGGGCGGCCTGCTTGGCGGCGGTGCAGGCAAGGGCGGTGGCAGTGATCTCGGCTCGATGCTCAAGGGCGCCGGGGGTGGCGCCGCGCTGGCCATGCTGCTGGGCAACAAGCGGGTGCGCAAGGTCGGTGGCAAGGTGGCTGTCTATGGCGGCCTGGCTGCGCTTGGCGTGCTGGCCTACAAGGCCTACGGCAACTGGCAGGCGCAACAGGCCCAGCAGGGCGGGGCGCAGCCGAGCGAGCCGCAGACCCTGGATCGTCTGCCGGCACCGCAGGCCGAGCAGCACAGCCACGCCATTCTCAAGGCGTTGGTGGCGGCGGCCAAGGCCGATGGCCACGTCGACCAACGTGAGCGGCAACTGATCGAGGAAGAGTTGGGCAAGCTGGCGCAGGACGCCGAGTTGCAGGCCTGGCTGCACGCCGAGCTGAACAAGCCTCTGGATCCGGCCGATGTGGCGAGCGCCGCGAGCACGCCGGAAATGGCGGCGGAAATGTATCTGGCCAGTGTGCTGATGGTGGACGAGGAGCACTTCATGGAGCGCGCCTACCTGGAAGAGCTGGCGCGCCAGTTGCAACTGCCGCCAGCGCTCAAGGGCGAGCTCGAGGCGCAGGTGCGGGCCGAGCTGCAGCACGTCTGAGAGCTGTGCTCTCAGACCAAAAGATCATTCATCCTCGCGCTTCGCTTGTTTTAGGCTGTGGGCCAACGACAAGAACGACACGCGAGGACGCCCATGTCGCAAGCCCCCCTGGATGCCTATGACTACCTGATCGTTGGCGCCGGCCCCGCCGGTTGCCTGCTGGCCAATCGGCTCTCTGCCGACCCCGGCGTCAGCGTGCTGCTGATCGAGGCGGGTGGGCGCGACAACTACCCCTGGATTCACATTCCGGTCGGTTACCTCTACTGCATCGGCAATCCGCGCACCGACTGGTGCTTCAGCACCGAGGCCGATCCCGGTCTGCACGGGCGCAGCCTCAAGTACCCGCGAGGCCGCGTGCTCGGCGGCTGCTCGTCGATCAACGGCATGATCTACATGCGCGGTCAGGCTGCCGACTACGATGCCTGGGCCGCAGCGGGCAATGCCGGCTGGGCCTGGAACGAGGTGCTGCCGCTGTTCAAGCGTAGCGAGGATCACTTCGCCGGTAACAGTGCGCTGCACGGCGGCGATGGCGAATGGCGCGTGGAGCGCCAGCGCCTGTCCTGGGAGATTCTCGAAGCCTTTCGCGAGGCGGCTGCACAAAGCGGTATCGCCAGCATCGAGGACTTCAACGGTGGCGACAACGAAGGCTGCAGCTATTTCCAGGTCAATCAGAAAGGCGGTGTGCGCTGGAATGCCTCCAAGGCCTTTCTGCGTGGCATTCTCCAGCGTCCTAACCTGCATGTGCTGACCGACGCCGAGGCCGAACGGGTGGAGCTGGACGCGGGCAGGGCGCAGGCCTTGTTGCTGCGCTGGCAGGGGCGTCAGGTGCGCGTCTCGGCGCGCCGTGAAGTGTTGCTGTGCGCCGGCGCCATCGGTTCCCCCGCACTGCTGCAACGCTCCGGCATCGGCCCGCGTCCCTTGCTCGAACGCCTGGGTATCGGCGTGAAGCACGAGCTGCCCGGTGTCGGCGAGAACCTGCAGGATCATTTGCAGCTACGCCTGATCTATCGCGTCGAGGGCGTGAAGACCCTCAACCGCATCGCCGCCACGCCCTGGGGCAAGCTGGGCATGGGCCTGGAATACCTGCTCAAGCGCAGCGGGCCGCTGTCCATGGCGCCCAGCCAGCTTGGCGCCTTCGCCAAGTCCGATCCTGGTCAGGCGCGTGCCAACCTGCAGTATCACGTGCAGCCGCTGTCGCTGGATCGTTTCGGCGAGCCGCTGCACGATTTCCCGGCCTTCACCGCTTCGGTATGCAACCTGCGCCCCTACAGCCGCGGGCGCGTCGAGATCGCTTCGGCGCGGCTCGAGGATGCACCCCGCATCAGCCCGAATTACCTGAGCGATGCCCGTGACCTGCAGGTGGCGGCCGCTGCCATCCGCCTGACCCGGCGCATCGTCGCCGCGCCGGCACTGGCACCTTACCGGCCGCAGGAGTACAAGCCAGGGGCGGGCTACGACAGCGAAGAGGATTTGCAACGCGCGGCGGGGGAGATCGGCACCACCATCTTCCACCCCGCCGGCACCTGCGCCATGGGCGCGGGGCCTGACGCCGTGGTCGATGCGCGCCTGCGCGTGCACGGCATCGCCGGCTTGCGTGTGGTGGATGCCTCGATCATGCCGACCATCACCTCCGGCAACACCTGCTCGCCCGTGTTGATGATTGCCGAGAAGGCCGCACAGATGATCGCCGCCGACATGGGCGGTTCATGAGTCGAGCTCGGCCTTGCCGAGCTGGAACTCGACGCGGTTGCGGCCCTGCTGCTTGGCCCGGTACAGGGCCTGGTCGGCCAGCTCCAGCGCCTCGCCCAGGTCGGCATGATCCAGCGGCCAGATGGCGCCGCCGATGCTGCAACTGATGCGCACTTCATCACTTCCCAGCCTCACTGGCTGGCCGAGGCTGGCGATGGCACGTTCGGCCACCTGGCGGGCCTGTTGGCGAGCATCCATTGCGTTGACCAGCATGATCATCAGGAACTCGTCGCCCCCCAGGCGTGCCACCATGTCACCGTCGCGCAGGTTGCTCTTGAGGCGCTGTGCCAGTTCGCGCAACAGGTGGTCGCCGGCACTGTGACCATAGGTGTCGTTGATCGGTTTGAAGTCATCGAGATCGAGGTAGAGCAGAGTCAGGCACTGGTGTTGAGCCTGGCAATGCTGCTGTGCCTGAGGCAGGTATTTCTCCAGGGCCACGCGGTTCGGCAGGCCGGTCAGCGGGTCATGGTGGGCCAGGGTTTCCATGGCGCCGAGGGCGCGTTTCTGCAGGGTCAGGCTTTCCACCAGGTGGCGAATGGATTGGCTTAGCTGGGTGATCTCGCGACTGCCCTGCATCTCTGGAATCTCGCTGATTTCACCATCGCTCAGGCGGTCGGCGGCCTCGGCGATTTCCTGCAGCGGTCGGGTGAAGTAGCCGCTGATCAACCAGCCGAAGAGGGCGAAGACCAAGGCCAGCGCACTGCCCCAGATGAGAATGCTCAGCAGCATGCGATGGGCGGGGGCATAGGCCTGTTCCACCGATTGCCGTGCCACCACCGTCCAGCCCAGGCCGGGATAGTCCTGATAACCCTGGCTGCGCGTCATGCCGGTGAGGTATTCGTTGCCGTCCGGCCAGCGTTGCACCGCCCATTGGCTGTTACCCGGTTGCAGGTCGGCGAGCTTGGGCAGCTCCAGGGGATGGCCGAGCATCTCGCGTGGGCCGAGCAGTATCGAGCCCTCCTTGCCGATGACGAAGAACTCGACGTTGCGCCGTTGCTGAATCGGTTCGAGCAGCGAGCTGCGCACCTCGTAGGCCCAGCCCCAGGACAGGTGCGAAGCCAGTATGCCGACCAGTTCGCCATCGCTGCCCTTGATCGGCAAGCTGATGTCGACGAACTTCATCGCCTCGCCCGAGGGGTTCGACAGCAACTTGGCCAGCAGCACCGCCTCGTGCACATCGCCGATGAAGATTTTCTTCTGGGCCTCCAGGAACACCGGGCGTTGCGCGACGCTGGCGCCTTCGAGCAGGCCGTTGCTGGAGGCCAGCACTGTGCCCTGAGGGTCGACGAAGCCGATCCAGGCGATGCTGGGTATCTCTTTCTGCAGATTGTCGAGCAACTGGCGGACTTCGCCGAGATCGTTCGGTTGGCGCAGCGCCTGCAAGCTGCCCAGGACTCGTAGCACTGCCGCTCGGCCGGCCATGTCACGGTCGAGGCGATCGGCCATGCTGTAGGACAGCTCGGCCAGGTTGCGGCCGGTATCCTCACGAAACTGCTGGCTGCTGTATTGGCCGATCAATGTCCCCAACATCCAGCTTAGGGCGCACACCAGCAGGGCGATGACGAGGGCGAAGCGACTGCGCAGACTGTAGGAGAGAGGCATCGAGACGATTCATCCTTAGGGAGCATGGGGCCAAGTATAGAGAGCCGCTGATCCGGCGTCTGGAGAATCCTTCTTGCAAGCAGGCTGCCAGGTGCGTTCGCGCTCAGGTATACTCTGCGGCTTTTCCGTCCGATTTGCCGCGAGTGCCCACTACCATGGAAATCAATCCAATCCTCAACGCCATCAAGGACCTGTCCGAGCGAACCCAGTCAATTCGGGGGTATCTTTGACTACGATCACAAGCATGATCGCCTGGTCGAAGTAAACCGCGAGCTGGAAGACGCCAGCGTCTGGAACAAGCCCGAATACGCACAAGCCCTGGGCCGTGAGCGCGCCATGCTGGCGCAGATCGTCGAAACCATCGATGACCTCACCGGCAGTCTGAGTGACTCCCGCGACCTGCTGGAAATGGCTGCCGAAGAGAACGACGAAGGCGCGGTGAAGGATATCGTCGCCGAAGTCGAGCGCCTGCGCGAGATTCTCGAGAAGCTGGAATTCCGCCGCATGTTCAGCGGCGAGATGGATCCGAACAACTGCTACCTGGACATTCAGGCCGGCTCCGGCGGCACCGAGGCCCAGGACTGGGCCAACATCCTCCTGCGCATGTACCTGCGCTGGGCCGACAAGCGCGGCTTCAGTGCCGAGATCGTCGAGCTGTCCGAGGGCGAAGTCGCCGGTATCAAGGGTGCCACCGTGCACATCAAGGGCGAATACGCCTTCGGTTGGCTGCGCACCGAGATCGGCGTGCACCGCCTGGTACGCAAGAGCCCGTTCGACTCCGGCGCCCGTCGCCACACTTCGTTCTCGGCGGTGTTCGTCTCTCCCGAGATCGACGACAAGGTGGAAATCGAGATCAACCCGGCCGATCTGCGCATCGACACCTACCGCTCCTCCGGTGCCGGTGGTCAGCACGTCAACACCACCGACTCGGCGGTACGTATCACCCACGTGCCGACCAACACCGTGGTGGCCTGCCAGAACGAACGCTCCCAGCACGCCAACAAGGACACCGCCATGAAGATGCTGCGGGCCAAGTTGTACGAGCTGGAAATGCAGAAGCGCAACGCCGCTTCGCAGGCGCTGGAAGACTCCAAGTCGGACATCGGCTGGGGCCACCAGATCCGCTCCTACGTGCTCGATGACTCGCGCATCAAGGATCTGCGTACCGGCGTCGAGCGTAGCGATTGCCAGAAGGTGCTCGACGGCGACCTCGACGGTTACCTCGAGGCCAGCCTCAAGCAGGGGCTTTGACAGCAGCCGCAAGCTTCAAGCTACAAGCCGCAAGTGGAGCGAATGAGCCTCGGAGGAGGCATTCGCTTCAACCTGCAGCGATCTTTCCAGAATGATGATTTGACCGGGACGACCCGCCATGAGCGACCAACAACTCGACCACAACGAACTGCAACAGGAAGAAAACAAGCTGATTGCCCAGCGCAAGGAAAAGCTTGCTGCCGTCCGTGAGCAGGGCATTGCCTTCCCCAACGATTTCCGCCGTGACAGCCTCTGTGCCGACCTGCAGAAACAGTACGAGGGCAAGAGCAAGGAAGAGCTGGAAGCCGCTGCCATTCCGGTGAAGATCGCCGGACGCATCATGCTCAACCGGGGCGCCTTCATGGTGCTGCAGGACACCTCCGGTCGCCTGCAGGTCTACGTCGACCGCAAGGGCCTGCCGGCCGAAACCCTGGAAGCGATCAAGACCTGGGACCTGGGTGACATCATCGCCGCCGAAGGCACTCTGGCCCGTTCTGGCAAGGGCGACCTGTACGTGCACATGAACAACGTGCGCCTGCTGACCAAGTCGCTGCGCCCGCTGCCGGACAAGCACCACGGCCTGACCGACACCGAACAGCGCTATCGCCAGCGCTACGTCGACCTGATCGTCAACGAGGAAACCCGCCATACCTTCCGCGTGCGTTCGCAGGTGATCGCCCATATCCGTCGCTTCCTCAACGACCGCGGCTTCCTCGAAGTGGAAACCCCGATGCTGCAGACCATCCCCGGCGGTGCAGCGGCCAAGCCGTTCGAGACCCATCACAACGCGCTGGACATGGCCATGTTCCTGCGTATCGCCCCGGAGCTGTACCTCAAGCGCCTGGTGGTCGGTGGTTTCGAGAAGGTCTTCGAGATCAACCGCAACTTCCGTAACGAAGGCGTTTCCACCCGGCATAACCCCGAGTTCACCATGCTCGAGTTCTACCAGGCCTACGCCGACTACCGCGACAACATGGACCTCACCGAGGAACTGTTCCGCGAGCTGGCCCAGGCGGTGCTGGGCAGCACCGACGTGCCGTACGGCGACAAGGTGTTCCACTTCGGCGAACCGTTCGTGCGCCTGTCGGTGTACGACTCGATCCTCAAGTACAACCCGGACATCAGCGAAGCCGACCTCAACGACGTCGACAAGGCTCGCGCCATCGCCAAGAAGGCCGGCGCCAAGGTGCTCGGCCACGAAGGCCTGGGCAAGCTGCAGGTGATGATTTTCGAGGAACTGGTGGAGAGCAAGCTGGAGCAGCCGCACTTCATCACCGAGTATCCGTTCGAGGTGTCGCCGCTGGCCCGTCGCAACGACCAGAATCCGGCCGTGACCGACCGCTTCGAGCTGTTCATCGGTGGCCGAGAGATCGCCAACGCCTACTCCGAGCTCAACGACGCCGAAGACCAGGCCGAACGCTTCCTCGCCCAGGTGGCCGAGAAGGACGCCGGTGACGACGAGGCCATGCACTACGATGCCGACTTCGTTCGTGCCCTGGAATACGGCATGCCGCCCACCGCCGGCGAGGGCATCGGCATCGACCGCCTGGTGATGCTGCTGACCAACTCGCCGTCGATCCGCGACGTCATCCTCTTCCCGCACATGCGCCCGCAGGCTTGATGCCATTGCAGGGCTCATTGTGAGCCCTGCCAGTGATTCGTAGAAAAGAACGCCGCATCCGGCAACGGAGTGCGGCGTTTTTTTCGATTCTTCGCGGACTCTCGGGGAAATCAGTATTGATACCGGACTGGCAATTTTGTGTGTTGGTTTCGGTGTTCAAGCTGCTTATCGGTGTTTAGCTGATGTCTCCCGTTTCGCCCCCCGGCGACCTT
>NZ_JBQLIX010000074.1:0-9162 GCF_052156495.1 Pseudomonas sp. NCHU5216
TTGCTTCATCGGGCTATCATCCAGGGCTACCAGGCCAACTATTTCACCAGATTCTGGAAGTTAAATTCAGAGTTTCCCTAACAAGCAGAACAATGTGACCGTAAGCCCTACAACGTCGACGTGGAGTGACGCGATAAAAGCCGGAAGAAGTACTAACCAGCCCCATCTCAGCACATGGGTCGTGAACGTGGCAGAGTGGCGTTCGATCATCGAAACACCACCCGCGTCATCGACGGTGAAAATGCTATCCGGGAAAACCTTTATCAGTGCATTCATAGTGCTATGTGACCGTGCGAGGTGTGGGCCAGAAAAACGGTGCAACCGCACTGGTTGTGGCTCTGAAATCGGTGATCTCTCGCGGTGTGATTCTCGGTCGCCTTCCCCCTTTGCAACTTACGTCCTTTGCAGACCAGTTTGCGGCGCGTTGCCCGTTGCTTGGTTGATGAGCGCATTGGCTTCCGCCAGAAAATTCTCTGTGAGAGACACATTGCTCAGAAAGAAGCGTTGATTGTCTTCCTTCATGTCGATCGTCAGTGACTTGAAGAATGGATTACGTCGAACGCGGATCTTCTTGATGTCACTGGCATGAAGCAGTTCGTTCCGACGGTAGGACTCGGATTCGTCAGCGTATCGAATTCCCTCGGCTGTCAACGAAACGCTTACATATTGGTCGCGACGTGCGAGTGAAGAGGCAATGAATAGAATGATATTGGCGGTAATCGATAGTCCGAGGGGCCATCCGGTCAGATATACGCCAAAATTAGTAAAGGGAAAGAAGATAAGTGCGAGCTGGAGGCTCGTTATCGTTGTGCTGAGCATCGTCCAAGACATAATGCTGAGGTATTGGGCATAGTTCCAAGTTGCTTGTGTCATGATTCTTCCTTGCGGTGTTTTTTGATCAGAGGAATGTTGCGAAACCGGCTATATGAAGATTCCACAGTTGATTGGCGAGGGTTGTGGCAACGGCGAAGCCAGATAGCTATCCGTGCCCGGAAAGCCTTGGCTATCCCCGGCCATGTGTGGCTTATCCAGGCCGGGAGGGGTATCAGCGGTTTGCGGCACTGGCCCGTTTCCTATCGGTTGCAGTCATGCGCCCTACCTCGGCCATCAAATCGAATATCGAGCCCTGTGGATGACGTTGGCGCAGGTTTGCCAGCAGTTCGCGTTGCCTGAGCAGTTCGTCACTGGGCTTGGCCCATTGTTCGGGGGGCAGGGGCTCTGACCAGGCGCGCATGGCTTCGGGAACATTACGTTGGTGCATACGCTTGACTCGGCTTATGTTCCATTCGGTGAGGTGGAAGGGCAGCGTCCACAACGTGTAAAAGTGGAAAAAGTACCAGCCAAGCACATACCACTTGCCAACTTCACCTTCGCGGTAGCGGCGGCGCATGCGCTCACGGGCGTTGTAGAAGGTGTGCAGCCCCTCATGGGGTGGGTCGTCCGGGCCTTGCAGGTCGAAGGGATCCTGAATGTCCTTGAGGCTATGGATCTCGTGATCCATATAGGCGCGAATAGCTTCCCAGTTGCCGATGGCCATACCCAGGCCGCTGGTGGCGAATTCCAGAGTGTAGTCCTGCCCGCTTGGGGCATGGTGAAAACCCACGCCCATGGCGAACTGACTTTGAACACCGTATTGAGTAACCCCACGCGCCTCGATTACCCAGGCAGATACCTGTTCCCAAGGGACGAAGATGGGCTCGGTATGGCCCTCTGGCACAAAACAGACTTCACGGCGTTGGCGGTTGAAACGGGTGGCAATAACAGTCTTGTGCTGAAGATGGTTGTATAGCCATACACTCAAGGTCAATGCGAGAAGCGCTGGTGTGCCTATCAGGCTAATTTCTAGGCCAGCTTCAAGTACTCCTGTTGCCATTTGCCAAGTATCTAAGAGAGTTCCACCTACTAAAGGAGTTAGTATGGCTGCGAGAACAGGAGATAGAAGGAGTGGCATGACAATACCCACGAAAAATGGGCCTGCTAAAGTCATCTGCCAACCAAATACAGGTGGTAAGCCAGTACCAAAGCTCAGGTAGGTGTTATTCACCTCACCGATGGCGTGGGCGTAGTCATGCGGCGGCTCACCCGTTGCCAGTGGCAATGGGGCCAGGTAATTGACCCGCCCGCCCGGAAAGCCCTGGCTATCCCCTGCCTTGTGCGGTTTATTCAGGCTGGGTGGAGTGGTGGTTTGGGTCTTAGCGGCTTGCTGCACCGGCCTGCTTCCTGTTGCTTGCAGCCATGCGCCCCACCTCGGCCATTAAGTCGAAGATCGAGCTTTGGGGATGACGTTGACGCAAGCTCTCCAGCAGCTCGCGTTGCCTGAGCAGATCGGCGCTGGGTTTGACCCACTGCTCGGGGGGCAGGGGCTCTGACCAGGCGCGCATGGCTTCAGGAACATTGCGTTGGTGCATGCGCTTGACCCGGCCAATCTCCCATTCGGTGATATGAAAAGGCAGCGTCCACAAGGTGCATAGGTGGTAGAGATACCAACCAAGCACATACCACTTGCCAACCTCGCCTTCGCGGTAGCGACGGCGCATGCGCTCACGGGCGTTGTAGAAGGTGTGCAAGCCCTCATGGGGTGGGTCGTCCGGGCCTTGCAGGTCGAAGGGATCCTGAATGTCCTTGAGGCTATGAATCTCGTGATCCATATAGGCGCGAATAGCTTCCCAGTTGCCGATGGCCATACCCAGGCCGCTGGTGGCGAATTCCAGAGTGTAGTCCTGCCCGCTTGGGGCATGGTGAAAACCCACGCCCATGGAGAACTGACGTTGAACACCGTATTGGGTAACCCCACGCGCCTCAATTACCCAAGCAGATACCTGTTCCCAGGGTACGAAGATGGGCTCGGTATGACCCTCTGGCACAAAGCAGACTTCACGGCGTTGTCGATTGAAGCGGGTGGCGATGATCGTTTTATTTTTAAGATGGTGGCGTAACCAAATAGTCAATAAAAAAATCAATATCGCTAAGGTACCTATAGGGCCGATCTTTAGCCCTGTTTTGAACATCTCCAATGCCATTTGCCAAGTGTCTAGAAGCGTTCCGCCTATCAATGGCGTCAATAGGGCAATAAACAGGGGAAATAAAATGACGGGCATAACTATGCCTGAAAAAAAACATCCCCCAAGAATCAATTGACGGCCAAAAGCATGTGGCATGCCAACACCAAAGCTGAGATATGCATCATTTACTGCGCCTACCGCATGGGCATAGTCATGGGGCGGTTCACCCGTTGGCAGTGGAAGTGGCGCCAGGTAGCTAACCCGCCCGCCTGGAAAGCCCTGACTATCCCCTGCCTTGTGTGGCTTATCCAGGCCGGGTGGGGTCGCGGTTTGGGTATCAGCGGTTTGCGGCATCTTGGGCATCCAGTAATAGCAAAGGGTCGATCTGCAGCCTGGCGGCGGCCTGACCTTGAATGGCTGCCTGGCTGGCGGGATATTCGCCCGGTTTATCGGGCGCAAGGCGAATGGTATGGCGCTCTTCACGATACTGGCCGCGCTCGTTGAGGCGTTCGACCCTTAGCTCCAGTAGCAGTTCTTCCTGGGTATACCCGCCAATGGCTGCTTCCATGGGCTGGGGGCGTTCGACCCTGAGTGTCAGCGGCGAGCTGGCAGCCAGTTCCAGCCCCAGTTCATGGAGCGGGTGCCACCTGACCATGGATTCTCCTTTTTCATAACGCACGGTGCGAATGCGATAGGCGCTGAGGCTAAGCCGTGCGGTGGGTTGCCCGGCAAGAGGATGCTCAAGCGCTGCCTGGCTCAGACCCGGGAACGCCAGGGCGATATCGATACTTTTGGGTGGCAGCAGCAGGTCGCGCCACCAGCTATCGTGGCTGCCGTGGGTAACGATTACCGAGGGCCGTTGAATTACCCCGAGCAATGCCTGCTGGTAGGTCTCCAACGTATAGTCCTTACGCTTTTGCGAATCCTGGCTCCAGGGCGTGCTGAGCAGCCAATCGTCGTGGGCGTTGGTATTGTTGCGGTTGTACCACCAGGTACCACCTAGCTCCAGGGCGGTAAACAGGGCGCCGGCGATATTGAAACGGAAGAAAACGCTTGCCAGACGTGGGCCTGCTAGCGCCCAAGCGGTGCGACGAGCCGCAATGCTACTCGCTTTTAGTACCTCTAAACCGGCATATGCTGTGTGACCCAGTCCGTAGATATTGGCGCCTAACATTCCAGTTGAGCCAAGTATGGCGATAGCTGCACCTTGTTGTGCTTGGGCATTACCGCTTTGCACGGCTCCGAGCCATTCGTTGTAATGCCCTCTGCTGCTGATAGCAGCAGCAAATATGCCACCGAAATAAGCTATAAAGCCTAAGCCAAAATGTAGTTTGCCCATCTGTACATGGGTTGTAGCCAATGCATGGTTTTGTAGCCCTTTCACCAACTGCGTGGCTCTGGCCTCAAGTGCTGTATTGGCAATGGACTGAGCGGCAGCGAAACCAGCAGCGCCAGTGGTAAAAGCAGCGCCGATGAGTGGTGTGATATCTCTTTTTTCTGCGGGTTGCTTAAGGATTTCTCTTGCTACCTGCACCACATTCACCAACTGAGCCACAAATACCGCCAGCCCCACGCCGTCACCCAGCTTGCCGAGGGTGCCGGCAGTGCCGTAACCATTGCGGATATTGCGCAGCCCTGTCGCGACTTCCTGCAGCTCGGCTGGTGGCAGAATCAGAGTGATGCCGGCGCGCCCAGGGGCTGCGCCGGCCACGCGCATGCTGTTCTGTGGTACCTCGGCGATAGGGCTTATGCCTGCCGCCAGACGGGGTTCCAGAATATCGAGCTGGGCGCGAACTCTGTCGATCTCGAGCTGCAATGCGCGTGCGCGCGGTGCCTTGTGCCCGCTATCGGCATTGCTGATGATCACACCCCGCTGTTTCTTGAGACGCTTGAGCTCCGCACGATTGGCCAGCACTTCTTTCAGGTCTTCTATCAATCTGGCCTTTTCCGCCTCACTGGCGACGGCGAAGGTCAGGCCTTCACGTTTCGCCGCATCGAGCAGACGCTTCGGCAGGGCTTTTGGCAAGCGGCGAAACAACTCGTCGAGATCCGGCACCTTCTGTTGCCCCACTTCCTCGAAGAAGGTTTGCATGGCTTTGCTGATGCCAAAGCTCAGTGCGGGGTCGAGCGTGGATAGAGCGCTATGCCCCAGGGCTCTGGTCGTTTCAGGCAGCTCGTCTAGTGCCGGGATCTTGCCTTGTTCGATTTCTTTCAGCTTGGCCAGCCAGTGGTCGATGGCGACAGCGGCACCATAGGTGGACAAGCCCAACAGCGCATACTGCGCTGCCAGTTCGCTTTGGGTATTCAGCGGCAGGGTGTGGAACAGCGGGCGGTCGTATTGAGGCTTTTCTTCCAACCAGGCGTAGAGCTTTTCATTGGCGGCATCACAGCGACCGATGTCCTTCAGGCAGGCATATTGGGTGGCGAATGCCAGGCCGACCTGCTCGGCCTGCTGAACATCGTAATACCAGGCCGCGCGATGAAAGCGCTCTTCTGTGGTCATGTTCGTGCGGTCAGTACTGATCCGCTCCAGCAGCGCGTCCCAGCGTTGCAGCTTGGCTCGGTTGGAGGCCAGAAAGGCCTCCATGGCAGGGCGGTCGATCAGGTCATTGATCCCGCGCTGGCCCAGCTTGGCCCCGTTGAGTACATCTCTTATTTGGCGATTGCGCTCTTTCTTGAGCCGCTTCAGGGTGTCGAGATGTTTCTTGGCGAAGTCGCTGTTGGCACCTACCAGTATCTTATTGGCATAGTAACGCTCGGTCGCTGCGTTGAGCTCGTTCACGATTCCGTAGGCATTGATTCTGGTCGCTCTGGAACGAATCTCATCCAGTTCGGCTTTCAACTCTGGAGGCAGGTCAGGGTCGCTCGGGCTCGGGTGGCGACCGCTGTCGCTATCGCTGTTTAGGTAGTCGAGAACAGCTTGACGGGTATTGCTTTGATCAGGCTCGGGCAGTCGCTGCAGATCCTCCAGCATCGCCTGGGCATCAGCATTGTCCAGCTTGGATAATTCGTCGGCACCGATTTGCGTCCGCGATTCGATATAGCAGGCGATCATATAGTCGCGTTCGTTGGCGCCTGGCTGTGCGCCGCCATCACGCCACTCCCCGATCCAGCCGACCACCTTGTCCTGAAACTGTGCCAGATCGCGCATGACACCAATATCGTCGCGCAGCACCAGAAAGAGTGCGTCATGCTCGTATGCTGGCAGAATCTTGGCCGTCAACTCGCCGATATGGGTGTCACGGAATTGTGCTGGATCTTCCCAGACATAATCCTGAAGTTCCTCCGGGTGCGGTTCTACCAAGGCAGGGCGGTTCTGGTGATCAGGATAGGTTTGTTGACCCTGCTCATCACGATGCACCTTGTTCTGGACGACTTCAGCCAGCCATTTTTCCGTCTGTTCACGCGTCAGGAGGTCGCCACCGCCCCGCTTGGGATCGGCCTGTTTCAGATCCACCCGCTGCATGAAATAGTTGCGATCCTTCTGGCTGGCCAGTACCTGCGTGCATTTGCGGGCCGTCCATTGCAGTTCTGAGTAAGCCACATGCAGTGTGCTGGATCTGGGGAAGATCAAATGTGGCTCGCCAATGGCGTTGGTACGAGTATCGGCGCGAACTTCGGCATCCTTCCACAGCAGCTTGGTAATGGCGCCTTTTTCTATCTGGTATTCGTGGAGATAACCCGTGCCGCTGTCGATGATGTAGAGAAAACCATCACGCACAAGTCGAATACCCAGAGGCCGAGTCTTCAGCTTGAAGGGTACTGGCAGCTCAGAGGATGGATCGACCCATTCGGTCAGCCCGTAGCGCAGAGGAATCAGTTGCACTTCGGCTTTCATCAATGGACATGTACTGGTGGCCGAACGGCTGTCACTACAGGAGGCCGCCTTTGCGGCCAGGTTGGCGTTATTGCGAGGAGGTGTCTGCGCTGTCATGAGGTCATTCCTTGTCTCTGCGTGGCGCGCTGCTCTGCCAGATATGCAGCTTGCTCTACTCGTTCTACCGGAAGGCGTGGTGAAGAGGCTTCGAGCAGTTGAGCGATGTCCGAATGCTGTTCCAGTGCGGCCTCGCCAAGAAAACCGAAAATATTGGCGAACAGGAAAATTTCTCTCTCGGCGCACAGGTTTAGCTGGTAAGCCTTGTTGGCCAGTTCGCGTAGGTGCTTATGACGTTCGATGCCGTTGAGCGCAGCCTGGTATTGGGGAAAGAACGTCCGGAGGTGTTCATCCAAGGCCAGGATAGTCTGGCGGAAGCTGACGTCTTCAAGCGTTGCGACTTCCGCGTCATTCAGGCGATAAGGACGACTATGATCCTTGGCAAGCGTTGTCTCTGGAGCCTGTTGTACGTGCCAAGTCGCTTCTACGCCATCGGGCATGTATAGCTGCTCGATCGGCCCCCAGAAAAGTGGGTTGCCAATGCTGAATAGCGCGTTAGCGACGGCTGGATCCGCTAGACGCAGGATAAAAGCCTGTTGCGCAGAGACTTCCACGTTTACAAGCCAGCGCAAGTGCTGGGTAACTTCATCGAACGTGGCGCGGGTGAAAATCAGGTAGCCCCACTCCTGCGCGGCATTGGCAAGGAAGGCTTGCAGGACGGGATCGCCTGGGCTGTCAATGACGATCAGGCATGGAGAGAGCTCATTGAGTTCGCTCAAGTCCGTTCCGAGATACAGCGGCTCGAAATTCGGTTGCTCAGACCACTGATAGAGCTTTTGTGGAAGGTTCTCCACGCTTACGCCGTCGAGCAGCAAGTAGCAGTTGCTATGCCAGGGCAGATCATGGGGCAAGGGATTCATGTTCTCAGACATTTCCGGCCCTCGCCTTGGCTGCCTCGCAGATGGCGCAGAGTGGTTTTTTCTGCATCAGCGCCTGCTTCTGCGCTGGAACCAGCAACTCCCCTGCTTTATCCGCATCCGCCGGCTTCGCCGCCCCCGGCAGGACGGGCGCGGCCCCCGAGCCACTGCCCGCTGCGCCACCGGAGTTGATCTTGATCACCGGCCCCACCAACGTCACGCCGCCGCCGTCGAGTTTGACGAAGCTGCCGCCGCCCTTGAGGGTCAGTTCGCTGCCGGCTTCGAGCACGACTTTCAGGCCACTGGAGAGGTGGATTTCCTGGCCGGCCTTGATGAACTGGCCGTTACCCAGCTTGATGTGCTGGCTATCGCCGACGGTGAGGTGGTCGTTGGCCTTGATCTCGGTCTTGCGGTCGGCGTGGGTGGTGCGGTGTTCTTCGGCCTTGAAATGGCTGTAGGTATTGGCTTCGACGGTGTCGTGGCGTTCGTTGCCGACGCGGATCTTCTGGTCGTGCTCGATGTTTTCGTCCCAATCGCGCTGGGCGTGGACGTAGATCTGCTCGGCGCCCTTGCGGTCTTCGATGCGCAGTTCGTTGTAGCCGCCACCGCCGGGGCTGCTCAGGGTCTTGAACACGCTACGGGTTTTGTTCGCCGGCAGGTCGTAGGGCACGACGTGTTCGGCGTGGTACAGGCAGCCGGTGATCAGCGGCTGGTCGGGGTCGCCTTCGAGGAAGGTGACCAGCACTTCCATACCGATGCGCGGGATGGTGATGGCGCCATAACGATCACCGGCCCAACTGGAGCTGACCCGTAGCCAGCAGCTGGTTTTCTCGTCCGCCTGGCCTTCACGATCCCAAAAGAACTGCACCTTCACCCGGCCATACTGGTCGCAGTGGATTTCCTCGCCGGCCGGGCCGGTGACCACGGCGCTCTGGCTGCCAAGGATGCGCGGTTTGGGATGCTTGAGCGGTGGGCGATAAGGCACGTCCCACGGTGTGGCGGTAAAGCGGTTGCGATAGCCCTGGGTAAAACCGTCGGCAGGCTGGGTGTCGCTGGTGACCGACTCTTCCAGCACCTGCGGCTGTTTGCCCTCGTGCTGCACTTCGGTAAGCAGCCAGAGCTGGTTCCACTCCGGGCGCGAATGCTCGGTCAGTTCGAGGAAGTGGCCGCTGACCAGGGTCGGCGAGTCGCCGTCACCTTCGGCCAGCTCGAAGTCGTGGCGGTGGCGCTCCAGCGCGCGCTTGGCCAGGTGCTTGCCGCGCTCACGGTCGGTGTAGCGACCGGGGTAGTCGTAGTCTTCCAGTTTCGGTTGCACCTCGCCGTCGGCCTTGGCCTCCAGTTGCAGGCGCGGCTTCTCGAAGTCGTAGTC
>NZ_JBQLIX010000075.1:0-9082 GCF_052156495.1 Pseudomonas sp. NCHU5216
GCCGGAGTGAGGGGAGTCGAGCGAAGCGAGACCCGGATGGCGGGGGTGCGTTTCTTTTGCTTACTTTTCTTTGCGCAGTTCAAAGAAAAGTGAGTCGCCCGAGGGGGCGAAACAGGGTGTTTCTGAGCACACCGTAGCGGCGTCCAGAACACCAAAAACACACAAACTTGCCAGTCCAGTCTCAACGAGCCCCTCAAAAATCCCGCCGATAGAACAGATCCAACGAACTGGCCAGGCCGCTGGCGGCCTCCAGATAAAGCCGCTTGGTCAGTTCGTAACGCAAGGCGATGGTGCTGGCCGGCTCGAACACCCCAACCCCATAACGCAGGCTCAGCCGGTCGGTGATGGCGCCGCTGGCCACCACGCTGGTGGTGATGCCACTGCCCTGGGTGTCGAGTTGGAAGTCCTGGATGCCCAGGCGGCTGGCCAGGCTGCTGGTCAACGAGCTGCTGCCGGCCAGCCCCAAAGCCAGGGCCGCCTGGCCGAGCATGTTGTTGTCGCCGCTGCTCTGCCCCATCGGCCGCCCCAGCACCAGATAGGACAAGGCCTGCTCCTGGCTCATCGCAGGCTCGGAGAAGATGGTGGTAGTGGGTTGCTCGGCATTGCCGGACAGACGCAGCCCGGCCACCACATCGTCGACCTTGCGGATCGCCTCGACATCGAGGAAGGGCTGGTCGATCGGCCCGGCGAACAGCAATCGGGCGCGGCGGATGGTCAGGCGCTGGCCATAGGCGCGGTAGCGGCCGTTGACCAGATCCAGCTCGCCACGGGTGTCCAGGTCATCGCCGATATGCACGCGCCCGCGCAGGTCGGCGCTGAGGCCGAAGCCGCTGAAGGCCAGCTTGTCCTGGCCCACCTCGACCATGACGTCCATGGCGATACCCAGGGGCTGCTGCTCGCTCGCCGGTGCCTGGCCGACGATCTGCGCATCGCCGGATACCTTGACCGTCGACGGCGGCAGCTCATGCACACTGATCTTGCCGCGCGGGATGGCCACCTTGCCACTCACGGCCAACTGCTCCTGGCGCAGTTGCAGACGCAGATCCGGCTCCACCTCCATCTTCGCGTAGGGCTCGACCGTCAGCGGCAGGCGCTGGCCCTGCAGGCTCAGATCGGCCTGCAGCCCCTCGAACCAGCTCAATTCGCCGCGCAGGCTGCCGCGCCCCGCCTCGCCGCTGCTCCAGGTGCCATCGAGCTGCATCTGTTCGCCAGCGATGCGTGCCTGCAGTTGCAGGTTCTCCAGGCTGATGGGCAGCTCGCTGCCGGCCAGCTCGCCGTTTTCCAGACGCAATTGGCCGTTGACCTGTGGCTCCAGCAGATGCCCGCCAATGCTGCCGCTGCCCAGCAGACGCCCTTGCAGGCGCTCGGCCATGGGCACGAAGGGGCGTAGCACCTCCAGGTCGAAGCCGCTCAGGCGGAACTCGCCCGTCAACGGCTTGCGCTGCGGACGCGGGTCGATCTGCGTGCGCACCACGAGTTCGCCCAGGCGCTCGCTGCGCAGGCTCAGTTCGCTGTCCACCCGCTGCGGGCGCAAGGTGCTGTCCAGACGCAGGCTGTCGTAGGGGAAATCCAACCACTGCTGCTGATCCACCTGGCGAATGCGCAGGGTGCCGGCACCGGCATCGATCCGGATGTGGCCATCGGGCCCGCTTGTCGGCAGCTCCACCTTGAGCCGCGCATCGAGCTGGCCCTGCCAGGCGAAATCATCCGGCAGCCAGGGTTGCAGGCTGGCCAGCGGGAAGTCTTCCAGCGTCCAGTCCAGGCTTGGCTGTGGCGCCAGACGTTGCTGCGCGCCACACAGGCTGGCCGCGCCGGAGCGCCAGCAGTGGGCACCCAGGCTCAGGCGGCCGTCGGCCAGGCGCTCCAGGGCTGCCGGTTGCTGCAACTGCCAATCCTGGCCGCCGCTGCGCACCTGGCCGCTGGCGATACGCCCGTGCCAGTCGCCCTGCTCGTTCAGGCCGCCGTCGGCCGCCAGTTGCAGGTTCAGCAACGGCCCTTGCAGATTCAGGGTCAGGGCCTGGCGGCGGATGTCGCCCTGGCCCTGGGCCTGCAAACGACCGAGGAAGGTGTCGTCGATACGCATACCGCGCAGATCCAGACTGATCTGGGCCTGCTGCCGCGCGTCCAGCTTGCCCTGCAGTTGCAGGCGGCGCAGGCTCGGCTCGCCGAGCGCCAGGCGTTCGCCGGCGAGCTGCAACTGGCCCTGCGGCGCCTGCAAGGTGCCGGCCAGGCTGAGCTGCCCCTGCAGTTGTCCCTGCAGCCCCGGCCATAGCTGCCCCAGGCGTGGCAAAGCGAGTTCGAGCTGGCCGCGCAGGCGCTGATCCAACGCACCTTGGCCGCTGATGCGGTTGTCACCCAGGCGCACCTGCAGGCGCTCCAGTTGCCATTGTTGCCCAGCGCCGCCGCCCTTGATCTGCAGTTGCGCCGGCTGCCCGCGCAGGCGGCCAGCGAGGTCGATATCGGCCTGCGCCTGCAAGGTGCCTGCGGCTAAACGCCCCGAGGTATTGAGCGGGCCCGCCAGGTTGCCCGGCATCTGCGCCAGCCAGTAACCGGGGTCGAGGTCACTGAGCTGGAGCCTGGCCTGCCAGTCGATGGCCTCGGCGAAGCCCAGCTTGAACACCCCTTCGGCACGCCCTTGGCCGGCTTGTAGCTGTACCTGGGGCAAGGTCACCTGCTCGAGGTCACCGCTGAACGGGCTGATCAGGCTGAAGGCGCCGGCCGGGCCCTGCAGTTGCGCGTCGATATTGCCCAGGTAGTTGCCGCCGCTGTAGCTCATTTCCGCTCGCAAGCGTTGCAGGCTCACTGGCAGCGGCTCATCCAGGGGGTAAAGGCGCTGCCAGGGGAAATCCTCCCAGGCCAGTTGGGCATCGGCGCTGAAGGCCGCCTGCCAGTCGAGCTTGCCCTGCAGTTGCAGGTGTTGCTCGCCCTCGGCCTGAATGCGCAGCACCTGGATATCCGCGCCACGGGCATCGACTCGCCCATCGAGCGTCACGGCCATGGCGCCCTGCTCGGCAGGCAGGCTGGCCGAGCCTTCGACCCGGTAACCGCTGGCCAGATCACCCTGGGCACGCAGATCGACTTGCTGCAACTGCAAGGTGGCCGGCAGTTCGGCACTGGCGCTGAAGGCCGGGCTGGTCAGGTGCAGCTCGGCCGGCAGGTGCTCGGCCAGGGCCTGCACCTGGCCGACCAGGCGGCCTTCGAGGTAACCACTGCTGTCGGCCTGCACCTCGAGGCTGTGCTGCAATTCACCACTGACCTGCAGGGCCAAGGCCCAGGGTTTGCCATCGACGGACGGCAGGCGGGCGCGCCCGCTCAGGCTGGTCGGCCAGGCGCCTTGAGGTTGCAGTTCACCGCTGAGCTCCAGGGCCAGTTCATCGCGCTGCACGGCCAGGCGCTGCAGATGTACGCCACCCTCGTCCCAGTTGGCGATCAGGCTCAGCGCCTGCACCTGCGACTGGCCGTCGATCCGCAGCTCACCCAGTTCCACGTCACCCAGTTGCAGGCGCAACGGCAAATCGAGCGCTGGCAGACTCATAGGGGCGCTGTCGCTGGACTCGGCGGGAGGAAGATCGAGGTCGGCCCGTTGCACATGCAGACGATCCAGGCACAGGCTCAGGCGCAGCAGGCAGGCCGGTGACCAGGCCATGTCCAGGCCTTGCAGCATCAGGCGCGTATCGCCCTGTTGCCAGGTCAGGCTATCGGCCTGCCAAGTACCGCCCAGGCGACCATCGAAACCCTGCACCTGCAAGCCCGGCACCTGCGCCAGCAACCAGCGGCTGCCCGCGCTGCTGCCCAGCAGCGCGCCAATAACCAGGGCGAACAGCAGCAACAGACTCAGCAGGCCGCCGGCCAGCCATGCCCAGGTGCGCCTCACAGCTCCGGCCCCATGGAAAAATGCAGACGTATGCCGCCGTCGTCATCCAGCGCATGGGCCAGATCCAGGCGCAAAGGCCCCACCGGCGAGATCCAGCGAATGCCGAACCCCACACCGGTCTTGAGGGTGGGGAATTCCAGCGAGTTGAACGCGTTGCCCTGGTCGACGAAGGTGGCCAGGCGCCATTTGTCCGTGAGGCTGTACTGGTATTCGGCGCTGGCGGCGAACAGGTAACGCCCGCCGATCCTGTCGCCACGATCATTCTCCGGCGACAGGCTCTGGTAGTCGTAGCCACGCACGCTCTGATCGCCACCGGCGAAGAAGCGTAGCGACGGCGGCACGGCGGAGAAGCCATCGGTCTCGGTGCCACCGAACTGCACCCGGCCAAGGAAGCGGTGGTTGTCGAAAACCGTGGTCAAGCCCTTGAGCATGACGTTGCCATGCAGCACGTTGGCATCGGACAGCACCCCCTCCACCGCGCCGCGCACCTCGAACTGCAGGCGATAACCCTGGTTCGGGTCGAGGCGATTGTCGCTGCGCAGCAACGAATAACTGGCACCGGGCATCAGCAAGGTGCTCAGCCCCGAGTCATTGCCCAGGCGATATTCCTCACGCTGGGCCTTGATCGACAGCACGCGCTGCCAGCCGCCCGCGCGCTGGCTGTGCCATTCCGGGCCGAAGGTGAGCAGGCGGCTGAGGCTGTCGCTACTGGCCAGCTCCTCGTACTGGTAGCCGCCGGCGATACGCAGTTTGTCGGTCAAGGGCGGATCGCCGGGAATGTCGTACCACAGGCCGACGTTCTGCCGCGGCGCGGACAGCTCCATGTCCACCCCATAGCTGTGCCCCTGCGGGTTGCGCCAGTGACGGGTCCAATTGGCGCGCAGGCGCGGCCCCACGTCGGTGGAGAATCCCAGCCCCAGGCCCAGGGTGCGCGGCTCGCGGGTCTGCAGGGCGATGCTGACCGGAATGCGCAACTGCTCGGCCTGGGCGGGAATGGCATCGACCCGCACCGACTCGAAATAACCGCTGGACTGCAACGCCTGATAGAGCTCGGCGATCAGCGCCGAGTCGTAGGGGGTATCGGCCTTGAACGGCACCATGCGCCGCAACAGTTCTTCATCGAAGGGAAACTTGCCGGTGAAGGCGATATCCCCCAGGCGATAACGCGGCCCGCTGACATAGACCAGCTCGATGTCGGCGACTCCGGCAGCCGGATCGATACGCAGCGTCTGCTGGGTGAATCTGCCATCGAAGAAGCCGTAACGCGCGGCCTGGTTCTGGATCAATCGCTTGGCATCTTCGTAGCGCCCATGGTTGAGCACCGCCCCTGGCTGCAGGCGACTGTTGCTGGGCACGCGAAACGCGCTCAGCTCGCTGGCCGGGCCTTCGATGCGGATATCGACGTTGCGCAGGCGCACGCGCTCGCCCGGCTCCACCTCGAGGATCAGCCGTGGCGTTTCACCGGGCTCGACCCGACTGCGGATGCGCGCCTGGTAATAGCCGAGCGCCTGCGCCGCTTTCTGCGCCTCGTTCTCGGCGATGCGTCGCACGCGCCGCAGGGCCTGGACATCGCGCCCCTGTAGCGTACCGACATAACCTTCGATGTTGGCCTTCAAGGCCGAGTTGGCTGGCGTGACCCGCACGTCCAGCTCTGTGGCGGCCGTGGCGCAGGCGCTGAAGAGCATCAGCAGCAAGGTGCGCCGAACCTGTATCCATGCACTCATGGCGGCGGATGCTAACACGTCACAAGGCGCACGCCAGCGCGACTTGCCCCTCTGTTGATGGAGGTTCAGGCTGGAGCCGCTAGCAGACTTTGCGGGTTGGGATGGAAGAACACATGCTCGACCACCGGGCCGATGGCCAGCTCGCCGATTTCCTCGTAACCCTGGCGCCGATAGAAGTCCAGATAACGGGCGTTGCCGGTATCCAGCACCACGCCCTGCGAGCCAGCATCCTCGGCACACCAGTTATGCAGGGCTGCGAGCAGTTGCTCACCGTGGTGCTGGCCCTGAAACTCGGGATGAATGCCGATCAGCGGCAGCACGTGGTAAGGCCCCGGTGGCAGGCAGGCGATCACCGCCTCGTGGTATTCGAGGTAGCGTCGGGTACAGCGCAAGCCGGTACTCAGCAACATGCCCAGACGCCAGCGCCAGCTTTCGGTGATGTCCAGGCGCCGCTGCGGTGGCGCGATCAGCGCCGCGCCGATCAGCCGTTCATCGAGCAGCAGACCGATGGCCGGCAGCTCTTCGGCGAAGTGCTGCTTGACCAGCTCGCGTACCGTGGCCCGCACCCGCTGGTCGAAGCCGGCACGCTCGGCCTCGAACAGGTAGGCGAAGGTGGGTTCGTGGCGGTAGGCGTGATAGAGCACGGAGCGCACTTCACGGACGTAGCCGGCATCGAGCAGGCGAATTTCGGCAGGCGTGTCATGGGGCATGGCTGACCTCTACTGGTTGGGGTCTTGGAACCCATTCACGCACTGCAGTTCGTGAACAGGCTCTATTGGCAAGCTAGCAGCGACCCGGCACAACCGCCAGGCGCTGGCCGCCACGGCTCATGATCGGCTAGCATCGCCTTTTGCCTTCAGGGATCACCGCCCGTGAAAATCGTTTCCTTCAATATCAATGGCCTGCGTGCCCGCCCTCACCAACTGCAGGCACTGATCGAAAAGCACCAGCCCGATGTGATCGGCCTGCAGGAAACCAAGGTGGCCGACGAACAGTTCCCCGAAGCGGAGATCCGTCAGCTCGGTTATCACGTGCATTATCACGGGCAGAAAGGTCACTACGGTGTCGCCCTGCTCTCGAGCAACGAGCCGTTGAGCCTGCACAAGGGCTTTCCCGGTGATGGCGAGGAGGCCCAGCGCCGCTTCATCTACGGCACCTTCGCCGATGCCCAGGGCAACCCCATCACCGTGATGAACGGCTATTTCCCTCAGGGCGAGAGCCGTGACCACCCGGTGAAGTTTCCCGCCAAGCAACGTTTCTATGCCGACCTGCAAAGCCTGCTGGTGGAGCGCTTCGATCCGCAACAGGCGCTGGTGGTGATGGGCGATATCAACATCAGCCCCGAGGACTGCGACATCGGCATCGGCGAGCCCAATCGCCTGCGCTGGCTGAAAACCGGCAAATGCAGCTTCCTACCGGAAGAACGCGAGTGGCTGGCGACGCTCAAGAGCTGGGGCCTGGTGGATAGCTTTCGGCAGCTCAACCCACAAGTGAACGACCGCTTCAGCTGGTTCGACTACCGCAGCCGTGGCTTCGAGGACGAGCCCAAGCGCGGCTTGCGCATCGACGTGATCCTCGCCAGCCAGCCGCTGCAGGCACGCCTCAAGGACGCCGGCATCGATTACGAACTGCGTGGCATGGACAAACCCTCCGATCACGCGCCAATCTGGCTGGAATTGGCCTGAATAGACGGGTTCGTCATATCTCTGCAATCTCTTTGTCTTAATGTGCGCGGCATTTCCAGCCCACCCCTAAGCACCCTGCGAGGTGCCCAAGACAAGGTGTTTGCCGCATGTCGCGCGCCCAAGCCAGCCAAGACCACGAACTGTGGAGCCGTACCCTTTCCCTGCTGCTGCTCGGTTTCATCTGCTATGCCCTGCCCCTGTCGGTGTTCGCCGCCCAGGATGACGCCCCGGTACTGCGCGTGCAGGGTTCCAATACCATCGGCGCCAGGTTAGGCCCGGAACTGATCAAGGGTCTGTTCGCCGCTCAGGGCCTGAGCGATATCCGCATCGCACCAGGCGCGGCCGACAACGAGCAGCGCATTGTCGCCAAGAGCGCTGATGGGCGCACCTTGGTGGCCGAGGTCGCTGCCCATGGTTCCGGTACGGGGTTCGTCGCTCTCGAAGATGGCAGCGCCGATCTGGCAGCGGCCTCTCGCCCGATCAAGGACAGCGAGGCCGAGGCGCTGGCCGCTCTGGGCGACATGCGTAGCCTGGCAGCCGAGCAGATCATCGCCATCGACGGCCTGGCCATCATCGTCAACCCCGGCAACCCCGTGGCCAGCCTGGATATCGAGCAACTGGCCCGCCTGTTCGCCGGCGAGATCCGTGACTGGCGCGAACTCGGCGGTCGCCCCGGCGCGGTGACGCTCTATGCCCGCGACGACAATTCCGGCACCTATGACACCTTCAAGGAGCTGGTACTGGCCCCCGGCGCGCGCAAGCTGGCCGCCGAGGCCAAGCGCTTCGAGTCCAGCACCGAGCTGTCCGACGCGGTGAGCCGGGATGCCAACGCCATCGGCTTCATCGGCCTGCCCTACATCCGCCAGGCCAAGGCCGTGGCCATCGCCTCGGGGGATTCGCAACCCATGTTGCCGAGTACCAGCCTGATCGCCACCGAGGACTACCCGCTGTCACGCCGTCTGTTCCTTTATGCCCCACCGCGCTCGAACAACACCTGGGTGCGCGCGCTGATCGATTTCGCCCATGGCCCTCAAGGGCAGAAGATCGTCGCCGACAACGGCTTCATCGCACAGACGGTACACGCCATCGAGGTTGCCCCGTCCGCGCAGATGCCCGCCGAGTATCGCGAACTCGCCGCAAAGGCCCAGCGCCTGTCGGTCAATTTCCGTTTCCAGGAAGGCAGCGCCAGCCTCGACAACAAGGCCCAGCGTGATTTGAACCGGGTGCTGGACTACCTCAGCGGCCACGACAAGCTGCAGAACAAGGCAGTGCTGGTGGGCTTCGGCGATCCCAAGAGCGCGCCCTCACGCGCCGAGCTGCTGTCGAAGCTGCGTGCCATGGCGGTACGCCGTGAACTGGCCAGCCAGGGGGTGCTGTTTCGCGACATCATCGGCCTGGGCGACGAGCTGCCGGTGGCCGCCAATGACGAAGACAGCGGGCGCATCCGTAATCGTCGAGTCGAAGTGTGGGTCTACTGACCCGCCTGGCCAGTGCCCAGCGAAGATAAGGTTCTTCGTGGAGTCGCGGGAACGTCAGTATTGAGACTGGACTGGCAAGTTTGTGTGTGATCTTGTTGGCCTGTGATGGTTATTCTTGTGCCTGTTCCAGATTGCCGCGTTTCTGCTGATGTCTCTGATTTCGCCTTCCCAGGCGAGTCACTTTTGGCAAAAGTAACCAAAACCCTCCGCCCGGTCATCCGGCCCTGGCTGCGCCAGGGTTCGTTCACTCCATCGCCGCTCCAGAGGCCCGCCACGGTGGGCCATCCCTGGCCCATCGTGGCTCTCGCGACATCCATGTCG
>NZ_JBQLIX010000076.1:0-8717 GCF_052156495.1 Pseudomonas sp. NCHU5216
CGGCGTGCGCTGCACCTGGGCCTCGAACAGATCCTGCAGGGTGGCCTGGCGCGGGTAGTCGGCGGCGGTGGCGTTGAGCTCGTAGAGCAGGCGCTGGCGTGCCGCGCCAGGCAGTACCTGCACCTGCTGCAGGGGCAGTTGCGGTTGCTGCTCCAGGGCCTCAATCAGGCTCTGCAGGGTGCACATCAGGTACTGCTGGACACATTGCGCATCCACCCCACCGGTGGCTTGTACGGTGACCTTGAAGCCGCGCCGGCCCAGGTCATCCACCGCTAGCGACAGCGGGTAAGAGGTGCGTTCATGGGCCTGCAGGCCGGTAATGCCCTGCCAGGCCACATGCGCCTGCTCCGAGTCGTCCACCGGACTGTGGCGGTAGTTGAGCAAGGCGCCGAACAGCGGCGCCGGCGCGGCTACGCCGCTGCAACGCTGGGCCAGCGCCAGCGGCGCCTGCTCATGGGCGAGCAATTCGCTGAGCCGGCGACGGGCTAGCTGCAAGCCATCGGTAACGCTGGCGCTGCCGGTGTCCAGGCGCAGCGGCAAGGTGTTGATGAACATCCCCACCGCGCGGTCGGCCCCTTCACCGCCACGCAGACGGCCCATCAGTACGGTGCCAAACACCACATCCTGGCGCCCGGCCAGGTGGCCGACCAGCACGCCCCAGGCCAGATGCCAGAGGCTCGCCGCGCTGACACCCAGGCGCTGGGTCAGTTGCCGGGCGCGTTCCGCCAGTGCGGGGTCGCAGGCATGCTGCACCTCTTGCGGGGTACCCACGGCGGTATCCAGGCCAAATGGCAGGGTCGGTTCGCGAACGTCCTTCAACAGCTCATGGAAGAAGCGTTCGTCCTGCTCTGGCGTGGCGCCCTGGCACACCTGGGCGATGTAGTGCCGGTACGGCACCGGCTCCGGCAACCGGGCGCTCGGTTCGAGCATCAGATGCTGCATTTCTTCGATGACCACGTCGAAGGCCACGTGGTCGAGGATCAGGTGGTGGAACACCAGGGCCACCACGAAGCGCTGCATGGCGCTGTCCCAGGCGGCGTGCAGCTCCAGCAGGGGCGCATGGCGCAGATCCATGCGGTAACGGCTGGCGTCATGGCGCTGATGCATGCGCGCAACGGCATCGCCCTCGCCGGCCGGCAGTTCGATTACCTCGCAGCGCAGCCGCGCCTGGCGCAGCACCACCTGCACCGGACGCTCCAGCCCTTGCCAGAAGACGGCGGTGCGCAGTGCGTCATGGCGTTCGATCACCGCCTGCAGGGCGCGTGTCACCTGCTCCAGGCGCGCCTGGCTGTCGACGCTGAACAGCGACTGCAGAATGAACGGGTCTCCCTCGGTGGCGGCCGCGTGGTGGTACAGCAGGCCCTCTTGCAGGGGGGCCAGGGCATAGATGTCCTGCACGTTGGCAGCACCGCCCGGCACCTGCGCGACGATGGCATCCAGGCTGGCCTGGTCAAGGCTTGCCATGGGCAGCATGGCCGGCGTCAGCCGCGTGCAGCCTGACGGAATCAGGTTGGCCGGAACCGCCTGCTCCTGTACCTGGCCCAGCGCTGCGGCCAGTGCGGCCACGGTCGGCTGGCCGAACAGCACCTTGACGTCGGCCGTCAGGCCCTGCTGGCGCATGCGCTCGATGAGCGTCACGGCCAGCAGCGAGTGCCCGCCAAGGCTGAAGAAGTTGTCTTGGCGACCGACCCTGGGCACCTTGAGCACGTCCTGCCACAGTTGCGCGAGTTGCGCCTCCAGCGGGTCCTGCGGTGCCTGGTAGGTCTCTGCGGCCAGGGCCTGCGGATCGGGCGCCGGCAACGCCTTGCGGTCGAGCTTGCCATTGCCGTTGAGCGGCCAGTGTTCCAGGCATATGCACGCTGCCGGCACCATGTAGTCGGGCAACGCGTCGCTCAGCCAACTGCGCACCGTTTCCGGCGCCAGGGCCTGCTCGGCGGTGTAATAGGCCACCAGCAGCTTGCCGCCCGGTGCATCATCGCGCACCACTACGGCGCCCTGGTGCAGGCCCGGGCAGGCATGCAGGCGCGCTTCGATTTCACCCGGCTCGATGCGGAAACCCCGGATCTTCACCTGGCCATCCTTGCGGCCCAGGTGTTCCAGGCGCCCGTCTGCCGACCAGCGCCCCAGGTCGCCGGAACGGTACAGCCGTGCGCCCGGTTCGGCGCTGAACGGGTCGCGGATGAAACTGCGTGCATCCAGCTCGGGGCGGTTCAGGTAACCCTGGGCCATGCCGTCGCCGCCGATGCAGATTTCCCCCGGCAAGCCCTGCGGCAGCAACTGCTGGTGCTCATCGAGCACGTACACCTGGGTGTTGGCCAACGGCTTGCCGATGGGTACGAAATCCTGGCCCTCGGGCACCTCGGTCACCCACTCGGTGGTCGCGTAGGTGGTGGTCTCGGTCGGGCCATAGCAATGCACCAGACGCAAGTGCGGGGCAATCGCCAGCAGGTCGCGGAAGACCTGGGCGTCGGCACGCTCACCGCCACACAGCAGCACGCGCAGTTTCGCCAGGGCCGGGCCGATCAACGCCACGTACTGATTGAACACTGCCGTGGTGACGAACAGCACCGTCACTTCGTGCTGCGCCAGCGCCTCGGCCAGGCGCGGCGGATCGAGCAACAGTTCATGGTCGATGACCACCACCTGGCCGCCGTTGAGCAGCGCGCCCCAGACTTCCATGGTGCTGGCGTCGAAGGCCGGGTTGGAGGCGAAGGCGAGGCGATCCTGGCTGTCGAAGTCGGCGTAGCCATTGTTGCGCACCAGCTTGACGATACCCCGCTGCACCGCGATCACGCCCTTGGGCGTGCCGGTGGAACCGGAGGTGTACATGATGTAGGCCGGCGTCAGCGCCGTACTGGCGCAGGGCGGGTTGTGCTGCGGGTAAGCAGCCAGCTCCAGGGTGTCCAGATCCAGCCGCGCTGCAGCCGGCGCCTCCAGGCTGCTGTGGCTGAGCAGCCAGGCCGCACCGCTGTCACCGAGCATGAAGCTCTGGCGCTCGGCAGGCGCATGGATGTCCAGCGGCACGTACATCGCTGCGCACTTGAGGATGGCCAGTTGCGCGACCAGCAGGTCGAGCGAGCGCGGCAGCAGGATCGCCACCGTGCTGCCGGCCACCACACCGCGTTCCCGCAGGCAGTGCGCCAACTGGTTGGCCCGGGTGTTGAGCTGGGCATAGCTCAGGCGCTTATCGCCGTGAACCGCTGCGGTCGCCTGCGGCCGTTCGGCTACCTGGCTTTCGAACAGCGCCTGCAGGGTCGCTTCGCGGGGGTAAGGCTTGGCAGTGGCATTGAAGGCTTCCAGCAGTTGCTGGCGTTCGCTTGCGGTGACGACGGGCAGCGCGCACAACGGCGCCTGGGGTTCGCGTTCCAGCGCATCGGCCAGGGCCGCCAGCGTAGTACACAGGCGCTGGCCAATGGCCGATGCATCCAGGCCATGCGCGGCCAGCACCGTGACACTGAAGGCTTCGCCCAGGTCATCCACCGACACCGCCAGCGGATAGTGAGTGTGCTCCTCGTTGGCCAGGGCCTCGATGCCTTGCCAGGCCTGGGCGCTGCTGGCCGAGTCGTCTACCGCGCTGTGACGGTAATTGAACAGGCTGTTGAACAGCGGCGCCGGCGCCGCAACGCCACTACAGCGCTGGGCCAGCGACAGTGACGCGTGCTCGTGCACCAGCAACCCGCTGAGCCGGGCATGGGTGTCGCGCAACGCTTCGCTCAGCGGCCGCGCATCGATGGCCAGGCGCAGCGGCAGGGTATTGATGAACATGCCCAGGGCACGGTCGGCCCCCTCGCCGGCGTGCAGGCGGCCCATCAGCACCGTGCCGAACACCACCTGCTCGCGACCGGCCAGTGCGGCCAGCACGCGCCCCCAGGCCAGGTGCATCAGGCTGGCTGCACTGACGCCGCGCTGCCGGGCCTGGGCCCGCAGGCGCAGGCTGGTGGCGCTGTCGAGGGGCAGCCGCGCTTCGCTGCTGCCGTCGAGCTGCGAAACCGGATGTCCATAGGCCAGGGTGGGTTCGTCGATGTCACCGAGCATCTCTCGGAAGAAGGCTTCCTGCGCGGCCTGCCCCGCGCCCAGCCGAGCCTGTGCCACATAGTTGCGGTAAGGCATGGCCGGCGGCAGGCGCTGGCCTTCACCCAGCAGCAGGGCCTGCATGTCCTGACGCACCACTTCCAGGGCGGTGTGGTCGAGAATCAGGTGGTGGAACAGCAACAGCATCACCCACTCGCCACTGCCCGGGCAGCGTGCGCAGGACAGCCGCAACAACGGCGGCTGACGCAGATCGAAACGGTAAGCGCCCTCGCCTACCTGCGCCTGCAGTCGCTCGGCCAGCGTAGCGTCAGGGCCATCCAGCTCCAGCCGCTCGACCACCAGCGAGGCCTGGCGCAGAACCACCTGCAGCGGTTGCGACAGTTGCTCCCAGAACACCGCGGTGCGCAGGATGTCGTGGCGGTCGATCACCCCTTGCAGCGCCTGGCAGAAGTCTGCCAGGCGCTGATCGTCGGCCGCCTTGAAGGTCGCCTGCAGCACATAAGGGTCACGGCCTTCGGCGCTGAGGTGGTGATAGAGGATGCCCTCCT
The DNA here is from genome assembly GCF_052156495.1 of Pseudomonas sp. NCHU5216. Taxonomy (NCBI): domain Bacteria; kingdom Pseudomonadati; phylum Pseudomonadota; class Gammaproteobacteria; order Pseudomonadales; family Pseudomonadaceae; genus Pseudomonas; species Pseudomonas sp. NCHU5216. The sequence goes on from NZ_JBQLIX010000076.1 coordinate 4,581, forward strand.
GCAGCGGCGCCAGCGGGTAGATGTCCTGGATATTCGCGGCCCCGCCAGGCACTTGAGCACTTATGCGGTCGATTTCGCTTTGTTGCAGTTCCACCAGCGGCAGCAGCTCCGGGGTGATCCGGGTGCAGCCCTGTGGAATCAGGTTGTCCGGCACCTCGATGTCGGTGTTTTCCCCTACGGCAGCGGCCAGTGCTGCCAGGGTCGGCTGGCTGAACAGCACCCGCACATCGGCACTCAGGCCCTGCTCACGCATACGCTCGACCAGGTTTACCGCCAGCAGCGAATGGCCGCCCAGCTCGAAGAAGTTGTCATGCCGCCCCACCTGTTCCACGCCCAGCAGGCTCTGCCAGATGGTCGCCAGGGTGCATTCGGTGTCGGTTTGCGGCGCTTCATAGGCGCGGCTCAGCAGTGCGCTGGCATCCGGCGCTGGCAGGGCCTTGCGGTCGAGCTTGCCGTTGGCGGTCAGCGGCAGGCTGTCCAACTGCACGTAGGCGCTGGGCACCATGTACTCCGGCAGCTCACCTTGCAGATGATCGCGTAGCGCCTCGATGGCCACCGCGTGCGCGGCGGTGAAGTAGGCCACCAGGCGCTTGTCGCCCGGTGTGTCTTCACGCAGCAGCACGGCACTGGCTTCGATACCGCTGTATCGGGCCAGGGAAGCTTCGATCTCACCCAGTTCGATACGGAAACCGCGCAGCTTGATCTGGTTGTCGTTACGGCCCAGGTACTGCAGGTTGCCGTCCACGAGCCAGCGCACCAGGTCGCCGGTGCGGTACAGACGGCCCAGTTCGGCGTGCTGGATGAAGCGCTCGGCAGTCAGCTCCGGCTGGTTGAGATAGCCCACGGCCAGGCCGTCGCCGCCGATATACAGCTCACCGGCCACGCCCAGCGGGGCCAGTTGCTGCTGGGCATCGAGCACATAGAGCTGGGTATTGGCCAGCGGTCGACCGATGGGCACACTGCCCTGCCCGGCTTCGCGGATCTCGTAGGTGCTGGAGAAGGTGGTGGCTTCGGTCGGGCCGTAGCCATTGAGCAGGTGTTGTGGTGCGCCATGCTGAAGCACGCCGGCGATCACTGCCGGATCCAGCACGTCGCCGCCAACGATCAGATAACGCAGGCGGCTGAAGGCGCCGTACAGGCTGGCGGCATATTGATGGAACAGGCCGGCAGTCAGCCACAGAACAGTGACCGCCTGCTCGCTGAGCAGTGCGGCAAAGCGGGCGCGATCCAGCAGGACGTTCTGCTCGACCACCACCACGGCGCCGCCATTGAGCAGCGGCGCCCAGACTTCCAGAGTGCTGGCATCGAACGCCGGGTTGGCGGCGAAGGCCACGCGATCCTGGGCGTTGAACTCGGCATAGCCGTTGTTCAGCACCAGGCGGGCGACGGCGCGGTGCGGCACCACCACGCCTTTCGGCTGACCGGTGGAGCCGGAGGTATACATCACGTAGGCCGGGGTATCGGCGGTCTGTTCAAGAATCGGGTCGTTTGCGGCTTGGCCGCTCAGGTCGAGGCGGTCCAGGTCGACGCGTGGCAACTCATGCGCGGCAGGCTCGTGACTAAGGCTGATCAGGCATACCGCCTGGCAGTCGTCGAGCATAAAGGCTTGGCGCTCCACTGGAGCATGCACGTCCAGCGGCACATAGGCCGCCGCGCACTTGAGCACTGCCAGTTGTGCTATCAAAAGGTCAGCCGAGCGCGGCAGCAGCAAGGCCACCTTGCTGCCTGGAACAACGCCTTGAGCGACCAGGTGATGAGCTAGCTGGTTGGCACGGCTGTTGAGCTCGGCATAACTTAGCTGAACCTCGCCGTCGATCACCGCCAGGGCGTCCGGGCTGGTCTGGGCCTGGGCTGTGAACAGGCTGTGCAGGGTCTGCTCGCGCGGGTAGTCGCTGGCTGCCGGGTTCAACGCCAGAAGCTGCGCACGCTGCGCCGCTGGCAGCACGTGCAGATCCAGCAATGGCCTATGGCCGCCCAGTTCCAGGGTCTTGGCTAGCTGTTCCAGCACGCAGCCCATGGCGGCTGCGACGGCTGCGGCATCGATGCCGCGCAGCGCTTGCACGGTGAGGCGCAGGGATTGGCCGAAGTCATCCACCGACAGCAGCAACGGATAGTTGGTGCGCTCTTCGGCGCTCAGCGTGGTGATGCCCTGCCAGGCTTGGGCGGCAGCGGCGTCGGTCACGGCGGGAGCCGCGGAATGACGGTAATTGAACAGGCTGTTGAACAGCGGCGTCGGTGCCGCCACCTGGCTGCAGCGCTGCGCCAGGGCCAGCGGCGCCTGCTCGTGGTTCATCAGGGCGATCAGGCTGCCATGGGTGGCCTTGAGCGCCTGTGCCACGCTCTGTTCGTGCAGCACCACACGCATCGGCAGGGTGTTGATCACCATGCCCAGCAACTGCCCGCCACGCTGGGCGCGCGACAGGCTGCCCAGCAGCACGGTGCCGAACACCGCCTCATCACGTCCGGCCAGCGCGCCAAGCAGCCGCGCCCAGGCCAGGTGGCACAGGCTGGCGGTGCTGACGCCATGCTGGCGCGCCTGCTGATGCAGGCGCTGGCACAGCGCGGCCGGCAGGTCTTGATGCGCCTCCAGCACATCCTGGCCATCGCCCAGCACGTCATATTGGCCGAACGCCAGGGTCGGCTCGCTGACGTCACCGAGCATCTGCGTGAAGAACGCCTCGTGCTCCTGTTGCGAGCCGGCACGCCGTGCCTGTTCCACATAGGCACGGTACGGCAGCGCCGGCGGCAGGCTGGCACCCTGGCCCAGCAGCAGGGCCTGCATTTCCTGCTGCACCACCGCCAGTGCCGCGTGGTCGATGGCCAGGTGATGGAACAGCAGCGTCGCCTGCCAGCGCTGTTCGGTACGATCTTCACCGACCAGCAGATGCAACAGCGGGGCCTGGCTGAGGTCCAGGCGATGCTGGCGTGGGTCGACCTTGGCGGGCCATTGGCTGGCCAGCGGCTGCTGCGGGTCGAGTTCGTTACTGATGTCGGTGACTTTCAGGCGCGCCTGGCGCCATACCACCTGCAGCGGCGCATCGAGCTGCTGCCAATGCAGCGAGGTACGCAGGATGTCGTGGCGGTCGATCACCCCCTGCAGGGCGGTGCAGAACTGCTCCAGGCGTTCCCGGTTGGCCAGGGTGAAGCTCGACTGCAACAGGTAGGGATCGCCTTGGCGTGCGCTGATGTGGTGGTAGAGGATGCCCTCCTGCAGCGGCGCCAGCGGGTAGATGTCCTGCACGTTGGCGGCGCCGCCCGGCACGCTGGCGGCAATCCGCTCCAGCTGTGCCTGGCTCAGCCCCAGGTGTGGCACATGCTCGGGCGTGAGGCGCGCGCAGCCCTCGGGAATACCCGGCGCCTGAGCGGCCGTGTCGCCGCCCTTGAGGTGCTGCAGCAGGGCCGGCTTGTGCTCCTTGATCAAGGCCAACGTGGCAGGCTCGGCCAGCGACTGCTTGCGTCCACGCACCAGCAGTTGGTCTTCGTTCAGCGACAGCTCGATGCCCTTGTCTTCCAGTACAGCCAACAGGTCGATCACATTCACAGCACAATCTCCGTCTTTTCCAGCGCCGCGACGTATTGCGCCAGTGTTGGTTGTTCGAACAGCAGCTTCACGTCGGCCTCCAGGCCGACCTGGCGCAGTTTTTCCATCAGGCTCACCGCCAGCAGCGAATGGCCGCCCAGGGCGAAGAAGTCGTCGTGGCGGCCTACCCGTTCCACGTTCAGCACGGCGGCCCACAGCGCCGCCATGCTGCATTCGTCTTCACCTTGGGGGGCTTCATAGTCCGCTTGCGCCAGGGCGCCGGCCTGCGGTGCGGGCAAGGCCTTGCGATCGAGCTTGCCGTTGGGCGTCAGCGGCAGTGCCGCCAGGTGCACATAGGCGCTCGGCACCATCCAGGCCGGCAGTTCGGCCAGCAGGTGGGCACGCAGGGTTTCCGGTTCCGGCATGCCGGCCTCGGTGGTGAACCAGGCCACCAGGCGCAATTCGCCGCTGGCATCCGGCAAGGCGCCGACCACCGCCTGGCGCACCTGGGCCTGGGCGGCCAGGCGGGCTTCGATCTCGCCCAGCTCGATACGGTGACCGCGGATCTTCACCTGGAAGTCGTTGCGCCCGAGGAACTCCAGGCTGGCGTCGCTGCG
>NZ_JBQLIX010000077.1:0-6949 GCF_052156495.1 Pseudomonas sp. NCHU5216
TGCCGCGAGAGCCGCGATGGGCCATGGATGGCCCACCGCGGCGGGCCTCTGGAGCGACGATGGAGTGAGCGAACCCTCGCGCAGCGAGGGCCGGATGATCGGGCGGAGGGTTTTGGTTACTTTGCTCGCAAAGTGACTCGCCCGGGAGGGCGAAACCAGAGACATCAACAAAAATGCGGCAATCCGGAACAAGCACCCGAACAACCAACAAGCCAACACAAACTTGCCAGTCCGGTATCAGAAAACGCGATAAACCAAGAAAAACCTCACAGCACGTAGAACAGAATCGCCACGAAGTGCAGAAGGCTGCCCGCCATGACGAACAGGTGCCAGATGCCATGCCAATGGCGAAAGCGGCTGTCGTAGGCAAAGAAGATGATACCCACGGTGTAGAGCACGCCACCGGCAGCCAGCCATTTGAAGCCGGTCATGCCCAGAGCGGCGATCAAGGGGTTTACCGCCACCAGCACGATCCAGCCCATCACCGCGTAGATGATCAACGACAGCACACGTGCCTCGGAGCGAGGCTTGATTTCCTGCAGCATGCCAATCAGCGCCAGGCCCCATACGACGCCGAACAATGTCCAGCCCCAGGGGCCACGCAGGGTTACCAGGCAGAACGGGGTGTAACTGCCGGCAATGAGCAGGTAGATCGACAGGTGATCGAGCTTTTGCATCACCCGTTTCGCCGGGCCGCGCACGCTGTGGTAGAGGGTGGAGATGCTGTACAGCAGCATCAGGGTGACGCCATAGATGGCCACTGCGACGATTTTCCAGGTATCGCCGGTGGCACTGGCCAGCACCAGCAGCCATATCGCACCGATGGCAGCCAGAACGGCACCGATCAGGTGGCTCCAGGCGTTGAATCTTTCTCCGTGGTACATGCTATCTGCCGTCGTTATCCTGTTGAATCGACAATCTATGGTCGCAGTCTCATGAGTCAATCGCCATGCCCCTGATCGAAACCTCCACCGAGCGCCTGCTGTTGCGTGCCTGGCGCGACACTGACCTGCCAGCGTTGAGCGCGCTCAATGCCGATGCCGAGGTGATGCGTCATTTCCCCGCGCCGCTGAGCGCCGAGCAGAGTGCGCAGATGCTGGTGCGTATGCGGGCGCATTTCGCCGAGCATGGTTTCGGCTTCTGGGCGCTGGAGCGGCGTGACAGTGGCGAGCTGATCGGCGTTACCGGCCTGGCGCGGGTGGGCTTCGACGCGCCTTTCGCCCCGGCGGTGGAGATCGGCTGGCGCCTGGCCCGCGCCCATTGGCGCCAGGGCTATGCCAGCGAGGCGGCGCGTGCGGCACTGGCCGTGGCCTTCGAGCGGCTCGGCCTGGACGAGGTGGTGAGTTTTACCGTGCCGGCCAATCTGCCGTCGCAGGCGGTGATGCGTGGCATTGGCATGCGTCGTGACCAGGCCGGTGACTTCCTCCATCCGTCGTTGCCGAGCGGCCATCCCTTGCAGGCGCATGTGCTCTACCGTATTCAGCGCAGCGAGTGGCAGGCAGGCGCTTCGATGGGTATTGCTGGCTAGTGGCAAACCGATGCCGACAGCGGCACGCAAATTCTTTACCATCGCACACCTTGCCAACCTATTCCCCCCTGCACGAGGAGAGACCCCATGACCCAGGTACTCGATGATCTGGTCGCGCTGCTGAGCCTGGAGCAGATCGAGGAAAATCTGTTCCGTGGTCGCAGCCAGGATCTGGGCTTTCGCCAGTTGTTCGGTGGTCAGGTGCTGGGCCAGTGCATTTCTGCCGCCAGCCAGACCGTGGAAGAGGCGCGCCACGTGCACTCCATGCATGGCTACTTCCTGCGCCCTGGCGATGCCAGCCTGCCGGTGGTGTATCAGGTCGACCGTACCCGTGACGGCGGCAGTTTCAGCACACGCCGCGTCACGGCGGTGCAGAAGGGCCAGCCGATCTTCTTCTGCAGCGCGTCCTTCCAGTACGACGAAGAGGGCTTTCACCATCAGAGCGCCATGCCCGACGTGCCCGGCCCCGAGGGGCTGAAATCGGAAACCGAGCTGGCGCGCATGGTGGCGCCGATGATCCCCGAGCGCATGCGGGAGCAGGCGACCAGTGACAAACCCATCGAGATTCGCCCGGTCACCCTGATCAACCCCTTCGCGCCCAAGCCCTGCGAGCCGGTCAAGCACGTCTGGTTCCGCGCCGCGGGTGCGCTGCCGGACGACCCGCAACTGCACAAGTATCTGCTGGGTTACGTCAGCGACTTCAACCTGCTCACCACCTCGATGCAGCCTCATGGCGTATCGGTGTTCCAGAAATTCATGCAGGTGGCCAGCCTCGATCATTCGCTGTGGTTCCACCGCAACCTGCGCATGGACGACTGGCTGCTGTACGCCATGGACAGCCCCTGGGCCGGTAATTCCCGTGGTTTCTCGCGCGGCAGCATCTACAACCGCCAGGGCGAACTGGTGGCCTCGGTGGCGCAGGAGGGCCTGACCCGCGTGCGCGAGGACTGGAAGTGAGCCACCTCGGGGCCGTGCGCCACTGGGTGTTCGACATGGACGGCACCCTGACCCTGGCGGTGCACGACTTCCCGGCGATCAAGCGGGTGCTGGGCATTCCCCAGGAGGCCGACATCCTCCATCACCTGGCCGCGCTGCCGGCCGACGAGGCGGCGGCCAAGCATGCCTGGCTGCTGGAGCACGAACGCGAGCTGGCCGTGGCCTCGCGCCCGGCACCCGGCGCCATCGAGTTGGTGCGCAGCCTGTGCGAGCGCGGTTGCCGGCTCGGCATCCTCACCCGCAACGCCCATGAACTGGCGCTGCTGACCCTGCAGGCCATCGGCCTGGACGACTGCTTCGCCGTGGAGGACATCCTCGGCCGTGACGAAGCCCCGCCCAAGCCCCATCCCGGCGGCTTGCTGCACCTGGCCGGGCGCTGGCAGGTGGCGCCGAGCGAGCTGCTGATGGTGGGCGACTACCGCTACGATCTGGAATGCGCCCAGGCTGCCGGCGCGCGCAGCGTGCTGGTCAATCTGCCGGACAACCCCTGGCCGGAGCTGACCGAGCTGCATGCCGTGGATTGCGTGCAGTTACTGGCCCGCCTGGGCTGAGGCGCTCGCTGGCCGCGTCGCCCGGATGCAATCCGGGAATGCCTGCCATTCTGTCCCCGGATTGCATCCGGGCTAGGTTCTGTGGCGCCTTGGCAGCCGCGCGCTGGCTACAGGCGCGTCGCTTTGAAGGTGTCGCAGCGCCCTGGCTGGCCGGTGTCGAAGCCGGTGCTGAACCAGCGCACGCGCTGCTGCGAGGTGCCATGGGTGAAGGCGTCCGGCACCACCTGGCCACGGGCCTGTTTTTGCAGGCGATCATCACCGATGGCGCTGGCGGCGTTCAGCGCCTCTTCCAGGTCGCCGGGCTCCAGCCAGGCGTGGCGACGTTGGGCGTGATGGGCCCAGACCCCGGCCAGGCAGTCGGCCTGTAGCTCCTGACGTACCAGCAGGCCGCCGTCGCCCTCGATGCGTTTACCGCGTTGGCGCGCGGCGTTGACCTTGGCCGAGACGCCGAGCAGGGTCTGCACATGGTGGCCGACCTCATGAGCGATCACGTAGGCCTGGGCGAAATCGCCGGCAGCCGCGAAACGCTGCTCCATCTCGCGGAAGAACGCCATATCCAGGTACACACGCTGGTCGCCCGGGCAGTAGAAGGGACCGACCGCCGAGCTGGCGAAACCGCAGGCCGAATCGACGCCGCCGGAAAACAGCACCAGTTGCGGATCGCGGTACTGCTTGCCGGCCTGCTGGAACAGCTCGCGCCAGGTGTCCTCGGTGTCGCCGAGGATGGCGCTGACGAAGTCGCGCTGCTCATCCTGAGCCGGCGGCGTATTGGCGGGTTGGCTGACCTGCGGCTGGCTGGCCTGACCGGCGATCTGGCCGAGAATCTGTAGCGGATCCTGCCCCGTGAGCAGGCCGAAGGCGACGATCAGCGCCACCGCCCCCAGGCTCAGCCCGCCGCCGACGCGCCTGCCCGAGCGGCCGCGTGCGTCCACGACATTGTCACTGCGTCTACCTCGTTGCCAACGCATGGCGGTATTCCCCGTTTGCTCAGTTGGCGGGATAGTCGCTCAACACCACATCCTGGCGCTGGCGATCCAGACCGATGACCTGATAGGCGTCCACCCGCCCGCCGTACTCCATGCCGGGCGAGCCCATGGGCATGCCGGGCACAGCGGCACCGAGCAGGTCGGGGCGTTGGCGCAGTTTGAGGATGTCGGCGGCCGGCACGTGGCCTTCGATGAACTGGCCGTCGATCACGCCGGTGTGGCACGAGGCCAGGCGTGGTGGCACGCCGAGGCGCTGCTTGACCGCGCTCATGTCCTGTTCCACATGGTCGTTGACCACGAAACCATTGGCTTGCAGATGATCGATCCAGGCGGTGCAGCAGCCGCAGTTGGCGTCGCGGTGCACGTCGATGGTCAGCGTTTCGCCAGCCTGGGCCAGCGAGCTGAAAAGGCAGAGAGCGAGGAGGGTAGGGCGCATGACGGGGCTCCTGAGGACGATGGCGTCGAGGATAACCCCATGGCCGGGCGGGCCCAAGCGTCCGTGGCTGCGAAGCCAGGCTTCGCAGCCACGGGTAGGGACTGTTGATGTTGCTACGCAACATCAACAGGTTCTAGGTCACTCCAGCAGCTCCATCAGGCTCGGATCACGCTGCACCGGCTTGATGTCGTCCATATCCACGCTGCCCTTGAGCATCAGCTTCAACTGGCTGGCTTTGTGGCAGGCGTTCTTGCCATCGACGAACACGCCGCCCTGGTTGCACTTCCAGTCATAGAAGTTGGCCAGGCCGCCGGCCAGTTGCAGGCTGTAGTCCGTGCTCTTGGTGCCCTCGCTGAAAGGTTGCCCGGCCGGGATGTTCTGGAACCAGCGCATCCACTCCGGCGAACCGACAGCAGGTGGGTTGGCCTGGAAGGTCGGGTTCATGATCGCCAGTTGCGGGTATTCGCCGGTCATGTGGCAACTCATGCAGGAGCTCACCGGATTGTCCACCGGGCCGTTGAGGCGACCGTTCCAGCCCAGGTGGGTGGGCGGCAGCTCGCTGGTCTTGGCGTTGATCGCGGTTTGCTTGAGGTTGGGGTTGATGCGGGTCTCGGTCGGCTTCGGGTTGCTGTAATCGTTGCCGTTATCCTTCGGGTCGTTGCCCCACATGATGCCCACCGGCACCAGGTTGTCCCAGCCCGGTTTGCCGGTGATGGCGCCGTTGTACTGGAAGGTGCCGAAGATCCAGCCGGTTTCGTCGATGCGCGTGTCACGCACGGCAATGTCCATCTGGATCAGCGCCACCTCTTTCACCACGCGGTCGCCCGACTCGAAGGTCTTGGTGATGTAGCCCTGCCAGAGCACCGGGTTCTGCAGGAAGGGCACCTGGCTGCGGTCGACATCGGCGAACAGCGGTTTGCACACCACGGTGCCGTTGGCGAAGCTGTTGGGCTTGGAGGTGAAGTCCGGGTTGGGGTTGGCCGGATCCTTCCATACCTGGCCGATGGTGTAGGCGCCGATATCGTTGTAGATGCCCACCGCGTAGGTTTGCCCGGAGGTGGTCTGGGTCGGGGCGAGCTGCTTGGGTTGGATCTGGGCTTCCTTGGTCAGCCCGTGAATACCTTCGCGGCCCAGTGGGCCGTAGTGCTGCCAGGGCATGTGAAACCAGCCGCGTACCTTGTTCTTCTGCACGTTCCAGTCGTTTTCCACGTTGCCTTCCAGGCAGTAGTCCTTCACTGCGTCCATGTAGGCGCGCCAGGTCTCGAAGTCGTTGTTGCGCTCCTTGGGCAGCAACTTGAAGAAGCCCGGCAGGGCCGAGGCCGGTGGTGCTGAGGTGGGATAGTTCTGGCTGAGCTGGAACAGCGGGCCATCGTATTCCTGTTCCGATGGCTTGAAGCCGAAGTCGGGGTAGACCCCGGCCTGGGCGGCAGTAGCGAGCAACGGCGTGGCGATTGCCAACGCGCGGAGCAGGGTTCCTTGTACGTTACGCATGATCATCTCCTTGATGGAACGCGCCTGCTGGGTCGTCCGTTGGCAGGGCGTCCTCTATGGTTCTCGGCTTGGTGCGGCGCGGGGCCGCTTCACGGTGTTGCGCGGGGGCTCCTGGAGGCAGGTGGCAGAATGCACTCGACAGGAACTGAGGGGGCACGCTGGAGGCGTACTACGGACTTCTCGCTGGCAGGCATGTCGACCTCCTTGTCGAGTACGGTTACACCCTTAGGTGTAGATCACCCTGAAGAAAGTGCAATCGAGCCAAGCTGGGTGCAGGGCATGGCGATTTTCCTCGGCGCCTGGGGTTATGCTTTGTGCCTCAACCGAACGAGGAGTCCTGGAATGCTGTTCGCCCGAATCGTATTGACGATCCAGATCGTCGTCCTCGCCGGCCTGGGACTGGCCTACTTCATTCGCCCCGAGGAGATGGCCAGCTTCAGCGGTGCGCTGTTGATGGGCAATGCCGCCGTGACCGAGGTGCGCGCCTATTACGGCGGCCTGCAACTGGGCCTGGCGGCTTATCTGGCGATGGCGCTGACGCGCCTGGATCTGCTGCGCCCGGCACTGATGCTGCTGGTGTTGCTCTATGCCGCGCTGGCCTCGGCACGCGTCGCCGGGCTGTGGCTGGACGGCGGTGCACAGCAGACCTTCAACCTTGCCGCGATGTTGCTGGAGGTGGTATCGGCTGGTTTGGCCTGGTGGGCGTTGCGCGGCATCCGGCGCGAGGGTTGATCAGCCGTCGGGTGGTAGGGGATGGTGGACAGAAAAGGTTCTTCGCGGAATCTCGGGAAAATCAGTATTGGCACCGGACTGGCAAGTTTGTGTGAGTGTTTGTTGTTTGTTCGGGTGCTTGTTCCGGATTGCCGCGTTTTGTTGATGTTTTCGGTTTCGCCCTCCCGGGCGAGTCACTTTGCGGGCAAAGTAACCAAAACCTTCCGCCCGATCATCCGGCCCTGGCTGC
>NZ_JBQLIX010000078.1:0-5944 GCF_052156495.1 Pseudomonas sp. NCHU5216
CCGATACCAGAAGCCTGGCATCGGATTTTCGTGGAAGCCCCGCGGGGGCTCAAATGCTTAAGTGAACAGCATTACGCGACAGGCGCGGGGTTCTTTTAGAGGCGAGGGAGCCGGTCGGCTTACATCATGCCGCCCATGCCACCCATACCGCCCATGCCACCCATGTCAGGCATGGCCGGGGCTTTCTCGTCAGCCGCGTCGGCCACCATGGCCTCGGTGGTGATCATCAGGCCGCCGATGGAAGCAGCAGCTTGCAGCGCCGAACGGGTCACCTTGGCCGGGTCGAGAATACCCATCTCGATCATGTCGCCGTAGGTGTCGGTAGCAGCGTTGAAGCCGAAGTTGCCGGAACCCTGCTTGACCTTGTCGACCACCACGCTCGGCTCGCCGCCGGCGTTGGAGACGATCTGACGCAGCGGCGCTTCGACAGCGCGGCGCAGCAGAGCGATACCGACGTTCTGGTCTTCGTTGTCGCCCTTCAGGCTTTCGATGGCCTGCAGAGCGCGTACCAGGGCTACGCCGCCGCCAGGTACCACGCCTTCTTCCACTGCAGCGCGGGTGGCGTGCAGGGCGTCTTCGACGCGGGCTTTCTTCTCTTTCATCTCGACTTCGGTGGCAGCGCCAACCTTGATCACGGCAACACCGCCAGCCAGTTTGGCCAGACGCTCTTGCAGCTTCTCTTTGTCGTAGTCGGAAGAGGTTTCTTCGACCTGCTTGCGGATCTGCGCAACGCGGGCTTCGATGTCGACCTGAGCGCCAGCACCATCGATGATGGTGGTGTTGTCCTTGTTCAGGACGACGCGCTTGGCGTTACCCAGGTGCTCCAGAGTGGCGCTTTCCAGGGACAGGCCAACTTCTTCGGAGATCACGGTGCCGCCAGTCAGGATGGCGATGTCCTGCAGCATGGCCTTGCGACGGTCGCCGAAGCCCGGTGCCTTGACGGCAGCGACCTTGACGATGCCACGCATGTTGTTGACCACCAGGGTCGCCAGGGCTTCGCCTTCGACGTCTTCAGCCACGATCAGCAGCGGACGGCCGGCTTTGGCAACGGCTTCCAGCACCGGCAGCAGTTCGCGGATGTTGCTGATCTTCTTGTCGACCAGCAGCAGCAGCGGGCTGTCCAGCTCGGCCACCATGGTGTCCGGCTTGTTGATGAAGTAGGGGGACAGGTAGCCGCGGTCAAACTGCATGCCTTCTACGACGGACAGTTCGTTTTCCAGGCCCGAGCCTTCTTCGACGGTGATGACGCCTTCCTTGCCGACCTTGTTCATGGCTTCGGCGATGATGTCACCGATGGAGCTGTCGGAGTTGGCGGAGATGGTGCCGACCTGGGCGATGGCCTTGGAGTCGGTGCACGGCTTGGCCAGCTCTTTCAGTTGGGCGACGATGGCGGTGGTGGCCTTGTCGATGCCGCGCTTCAGATCCATCGGGTTCATGCCGGCAGCGACGGACTTCAGGCCCTCGTTGACGATGGCTTGAGCCAGAACGGTGGCAGTGGTGGTGCCGTCACCGGCAGCGTCGTTGGCCTTGGAGGCAACGTCTTTCACCAGTTGCGCGCCCATGTTCTCGAAGGCGTCTTTCAGTTCGATTTCCTTGGCAACCGAAACACCGTCTTTGGTGATGGTCGGGGCGCCGAAGGATTTGGCCAGTACCACGTTACGGCCTTTCGGGCCGAGGGTGGCTTTGACGGCGTCGGCCAGGACGTTGACGCCAACGAGCATTTTCTTGCGGGCGGAATCGCCGAATTTGACTTCTTTAGCAGCCATGTTGATTGCTCCTCAATTCTTGACGGTTATGCGGAGATTCGCGGGAATCAGGCTTCGATGACGGCGAGAATTTCGTGCTCGCCCATGACCAGCAGGTCTTCGCCGTCAACCTTGACGGTGTTGCTGCCGGAGTAGGGGCCGAATACCACCTTGTCACCGACCTTGACGGCCAGCGGACGGACTTCGCCGTTGTCCAGAACCTTACCGGTACCGACGGCAACGACCTCACCCTGGTTCGGCTTCTCGGCAGCCGAACCCGGCAGCACGATGCCACCAGCGGTTTTGGTCTCTTCTTCGCTGCGACGGATCACGACGCGGTCATGCAGAGGACGAAGCTTCATTGTCGATCTCTCCTAACAATTGAATGGCCAACTTGCCGACCCTTTCTTGGGCGGCGGGTTTGTAAAATCCGGCTAGGCCGGGAGCGGCACGCTGGGCGTACCGCGAAAGTCGGACTGCCTCGATGGGCAGGCACCTTGCGGTGACTGCTACATGTGGGCGGGCCAGGGCATTTCAAGGGGCGGGATGAAAAATTTTTACAACGCGGGCGCCGCGAACGGGCGCCCGTGGGAGGGGTCAGTCGCGACGCTCGTACTCGCCTTCGAGCACGTTGGGATGGGTCTTGCCGGAGCGGGCGGCGGCATCGTCGAAGAAGGCGCGTTGGCGCAGGGCCTGTTCCTCGGCGCGGCGGCGAATCTTGCCGACCAGCAGGCGACGGGTGAAGGGGATCAGGCAGAGAACGCCGAAGATGTCGCTGATGAAGCCCGGCAGCAGCAACAGGCCACCGCCGACGGCGATCAGCAGGCCTTCGAGCATTTCCTGCTCGGGCATCTCGCCGCGGGCCAGTTTTTCCCGGGCGCGCCAGGCGGTGGCGACGCCGGCGACGCGCAACAGCACGCTGCCGAGAATGGCGGTGCCGATCACCAGCAGCACCGTCGGCAGCACGCCGATGGCGCTGCCCACCTTGATCAGCACGGCCAGTTCGATGATGGGGAACAGCAAAAATAGAAACAGAAAGGCACGCATGGCTTTGAAGTCCTAGGCGGAAGCAAGCTTCCAATGAGGAGTAAGTATGGGGTGATGGCCTGAATTCAAGCTGAAGCCTTTTCGGGCTCAGGCCATTTTTCGGCGCGGGCCAGCATCACCAGGGCTTCACGCACCTGCCCCGGGTTGTTGCAGGATGTTGGAAAGGCCAGCCAGTAAAGGCTTTGGCCGATGCGCAGGTGGAAGCCTTCACAGTCGACAGCGGCCATCTGTGCAGGTTCATGATCGGGCAGGCCGGCCAGTTGCACGTAATGGGCGATGGCGCTGGCATGGTCGGCATTCATGTGTTCGACCATGCTGGCTTCGCTGCCATCGGCGGCAAAGGGGTTGGCCAAGGCCACCTCGTCGAGCCAGTGGATGGCACCAAAACCGCCGATGAAACGCCAGCGCACCGGTTGCAGACACCAGAAATCGAAGTCATGCGCCCGGTGGTAGTCGCGCGATTGGGGGAAAAAGCGGTAATAACGTTGGGCGGCCGCTTCGATCTGCTCCTCGTCATGCAACTGTCGTGCTTCGGCGAGCAGAGTGAGGCGGCCGGCTGCCTGCACATCCTCTGCGCCGCGCTCGCCGATCAGCAGCGAGCACTTGGCGTCCTGCTTGAGGTTGTGGGTGTGCTGGGCGATGCGGCTGATGAGAATGAGAGGATGGCCCTGGGCATCCAGGCAATAGGGCACTATCGACCCGAAGGGGAAGCCCGGCATGGCCTTGGAATGGGTGCTGAGCACGCCACGGTATTCCTTGAGCAGTAATTCTCGTGCATGCTTGCCACCTTTCACGCTCACTTTATGACTCCTCGCAGAAGATCCGTCATAAACGGACAGGCGCTCTAGCATAGCGCTTTAGGGCTCCGGCGGGGTTGATTGATGTTCTTGCTTCGAGGGGATACACACCATGCAGTTGAAAGATAAAGTCATCATCATCACCGGCGGATGTCAGGGGCTGGGCCGTGCCATGGGCGAATACCTGGCGGCCAGGGGCGCCAAGCTGGCGCTGGTCGACCTCAATCAGGAGAAGCTCGACGAGGCCGTGGCTGCCTGCAAGGCCGCTGGTGGCGACGCCCGTGCCTACCTGTGCAACGTGGCCAATGAAGAGCAGGTTACCCACATGGTGGCTCAGGTGGCCGAGGACTTCGGTGCCATCAACGGCCTGGTCAACAACGCGGGTATCCTGCGTGACGGCCTGACCATCAAGGTCAAGGACGGCGAAATGACCAAGATGAGCCTGGCGCAGTGGCAGGCGGTGATCGACGTCAACCTGACCGGCGTGTTCCTCTGCACCCGCGAAGTGGCGGCGAAGATGATTGAGCTGAAGAACCAAGGCGCGATCGTCAACATTTCCTCCATTTCTCGTGCTGGCAACATGGGCCAGGCCAACTACTCCGCCGCCAAGGCCGGTGTCGCCGCCGATACCGTGGTCTGGGCCAAGGAGCTGGCGCGCTACGGCATCCGCGTGGCAGGTGTGGCGCCAGGCTTCATCGAAACCGAGATGACCTCCAGCATGAGGCCTGAAGCGTTGGAGAAAATGACGGCGGGCATTCCGCTCAAGCGCATGGGCAAACCAGACGAGATCGCCCACTCGGTGGCTTACATCATGGAAAACGACTACTACACCGGTCGCATTCTCGAGCTGGACGGCGGCCTTCGCCTGTAAGCCGCGCTCGGATGAAAAACGCCCCGACTGGTTCGGGGCGTTTTTGTTTGTGGCAGATGGTGCGCACGGCGCACCCTACGCAGACTGTGTGAAAACTACTGCGCTTGCTCATGCTGCGTTAAAAAACGGCTCAAAATGCTCATTTACAGCGCGTAAACTGCGCTTTTTCGCCGTTTTTTGCCTTGCCTGACCTGCGCTCGCTACGTTTTCACACGGTCTGTACGGGCGGCGTTTTGTGTGGCGCGTGGGGCTTGTTCTTGTAGGGTGTGCTGCGCGCACCACGGCCCGGCTCAGTGGGTGCGCGCGACCGCGAAGCGGCTCAGTTCGATCAGGGCGTCGCGGTATTCACCGGCTGGCAGTGCGTCGAGGCAGGTGATGGCGGCTTCGGCGTAGTCGCGGGCGAGCTGGGCGGTGTAATCCAAGGCGCCGGAGGCTTCCACGGCGGCGCGGATGCTCTCCAGATCCTCGATGCCACCTTTCTGGATGGCGCGGCGCACCAGGGCGGCCTGTTCTTCGCTGCCTTCGCGCATGGTGTAGATCAGCGGCAGGGTCGGCTTGCCTTCGGCGAGGTCGTCACCGACGTTCTTGCCAAGCTCGGCGGCATCGCCCTTGTAGTCGAGCAGGTCGTCGACCAGTTGGAAGGCCACGCCGAGGCGATCACCGAAGGTGAGCAGCGCCTCGCGCTGGGCTTCGCTGGCGCCGGCCAGGGCGGCGGCGGAGTGGGTCGAGGCCTCGAACAGCATTGCAGTCTTGGCGCGGATGACTTCCATATAGGTGTCTTCCGTGGTGCTGGCGTCGCGCACCTTCGACAGTTGCAGCACCTCGCCCTCGGCGATCACGCGGGTGGCGTGGGAGAGAATCTTCATCACCGGCATGGAGCCGAGCTGCACCATCATCTCGAACGAGCGGGAATAGAGGAAGTCGCCCACCAGCACGCTGGGTGCATTGCCCCACTGGGCGTTGGCGGTGCTGCGGCCACGGCGCATGTCGGACATGTCGACCACGTCGTCGTGCAGCAGGGTGGCGGTGTGCAGGAACTCGATGGTGGCGGCCAGCAGGCGCAGATCGTCATGCGGGTAGCCCAGGGCGCGACCGCTGAGCAGCACCAGCAGCGGCCGCAGGCGCTTGCCGCCAGCGGAGATGATATAGTCGCCGATCTTTTCCACCAGCGGCACGCGCGAGACCACCTGCTGGCGAATGATGCCATCGACGGCGGTGAAATCGTCCGCTACCACGCGGTAAAAAGCCTGGGGTTGCATCGACAAGGCACACTCCTTCTAAACTGCGCGGCATGCTAGGTGGCAGGGTATGGGCTGTCAAGGAAGCAGCCCCAAGCCTCAAGCGACAAGCTTCAAGAAGAGCTGGACAGGCACTTGACAGGCCTCAGCCACTCTACTGACACACTGAGCAGCTTGCAGCTTGCAGCTTGCAGCTTGCAGCTTGCAGCTTGCAGCTTGCAGCTTGCAGCTTGCAGCTTGCAGCTT
>NZ_JBQLIX010000079.1:0-5226 GCF_052156495.1 Pseudomonas sp. NCHU5216
AGCCTTTTTGCCTTCTTTTGTGGCGTTTGACAAAAGAAGGTCGCCGGGGGGCGAAACGGGAGATATCAGCAGAACGCGATAAGCAGCTTGAACACCGAAACCAACATACAAACTTGCCAGTCCGGTATCAAACCTGACTTCACAGAGATTCCGCGAACAACCTTCTTTTTTGCCTCACTGCTCCAGCGCTGGCGTTTCCTGCCCCAGGCAACGTACGGCCTGCTTCTTGCTATCCACCAACACGCCAGTCAGCCCCTTCTGCTGGGTGTCGAACAGCACCAACACGCCATCGACGCACTGCGCCACCTGGTCGGCCGGCTTGAGCGACACCTTGTAATCCTCCCCCGGGATGGTCTTGAGCATGGTGAACTCCGACAGCAACAGCGCGTCCTCAGGCTTGGCGAAATGCAGATAGCCGTAGTACCAGAGCACACCAATGGTGCCGACGATGCTGGCCACGCCAGTGAGGATCATGGGGATGGGATCACGTTCTTTCATTGCGAGGTCTCTGAAGCTGAAGCGGGAGGAATGGGCGAGTCGACGACGGCCAGCGGGTCTTGCAGAAAGGCCAGCAGCACCTGGCGCCAGGCATCCTCGGTGAAGGTCTGCACGTGCCCACCACAGGTTTCGATGAAGCGGCGTGGCGAGCGGGCCGCCTGGTTCAGGCGCTCGCCATTGGAAAACGCCACGACCTCGTCGTCAAGGCTATGGAAGATCAGCAGCGGCAAAGGCTCGAGCTGAGCAATGGAAGCGATGGCGCGGTCGCCGTCCGGCACCAGCCAGGACAGCGGCACCTGCAACGGCCAGGTCAGCCAGGATTGGCTCAGCACGTCACGCGCCACATCGCGATAACTGGCCGGCACGCCGTCGAGCACCAGCCCCTGCAACTGGCTGCGGCGTTCGGGATGCTGGGCCAGGTAATGCACGGCCAGGGCGCCACCCAGGCTCTGCCCGAGCAGCGTCAAGGGTTTGCCTTGCGCCTCGGGCGCCTGATCCAGCCAGGCGAACGCGGCGTCGATATCCTGATACACCGCCGGCAGGCGCGGCTCCCCTTCGGACAGACCATAGCCCCGGTAATCGAGCATCAGCACCTGATAGCCCTGCTCCGGCAGCCAGTAAGTGCCGCCCAGGTGCCAGGCCAGATTGCCGCCATTGCCATGCAGATGCAGCACGGTGCCTTTGACCGCCACACCCGGCTTGGCCGGCAGCCACCAGGCATGCAGGCGCGTACCATCGGCGGCGCGCAGTTCGATGTCGCGATAGTCCAGGCCAGCCCGCTCGGGGGTGAAAGGCAGCCCCGGCTCGGGGTAGAACAGCAGGCCGCTGCATCCGCCCAGCCACAGGCTGACGAGCAGCAGGCTCAGTGCGCGCAGCCTACTTGCCACCGGCACGCACCTCTTCGCGGGCTTGCACGGTTGCCGCGTAGACCCGCTCGGCCAGGCGCGAGAACGGCAGGCTCTGGATCCACACCGTACCCGTGCCCTTGAGCGTGGCCAGCAGCAGGCCCTCGCCACCAAAGAGCATGCTGCGCAGGCCACCGGCCAGGGCGATGTCGTAATCGAGACCGTCGCTGAAGGCCACCAGGCAGCCGGTATCCAGACGCAGTGTCTCGTCGTTCAGCTCCTTGCGGATCACCGTGCCGCCGGCATGCACGAAGGCCAGGCCATCGCCTTCGAGCTTCTGCAGGATGAAGCCTTCGCCACCGAAGAAGCCGGCGCCGATGCGCTTGGCGAAGCTGATACCGATACTTGTGCCATAGGCGGCGCAGAGAAAGGCGTCCTTCTGGCAGATCAGCCGACCGCCGACCTGAGCCAGGTCGATGGGCACCACCGTACCCGGATAAGGCGCGGCGAAGGCGACCCGCGCCTGCGTCTTGCCGGCATTGCTGAAGTGGGTCATGAACAGCGACTCGCCGGTGAGCATGCGCTTGCCGGCACTCCACAGCTTGCCCAGCAGGCCGCTGGACGAGCCATCGCCCATGCGCGTCTCGAAGCGCACGCCCTCGGTCATGTAGTTCATCGCCCCCGCTTCGGCGATCACCGTCTCGCCAGGGTCGAGAATGATCTCCACCGATTGAGCCGAACTGCCAAGGATTTCGTAGTCGAGTTGATGGCTGGACATGGGGAACCTTCGGTTAGCGACAAGCTTCAAGCCACAAGCGGCAAGTTGATCGAGCAAACCGCCTGCAGCTTGCAGCTTGCAGCTTGCAGCTTCTACAGAATATTGGCGTAGTCCGCTTCGATGCGATCCAGGCTCAGATGGTTGAGGAAGTTGGAGAAGCACATCCAGGCCGACAGCGCGTTCATGTCCTGGAACTGCGGCGGCAGGTACTTGGGCGGCAGCACCAGGCCCTCGTCCACCAGTTTGCGCAGGGTGCGCATGTCTTCCAGGGTGGTCTTGCCGCAGAACAGCAGCGGAATCTGCTCGAGCTTGCCCTTGCGCACCGCCAACTGGATGTAGTTGTAGATGAGGATGAAGCCCTTGAGGTAGGACAGATCCTTGGTGAAGGGCAAGCCATTGGGCAAGGCGCCACGGAATACCCGGCTGGCGTTGCTGTAGCTGCCCTCCTGGCCATAGCCCTGCTCGCGGAAGAACTCGAACACCTCGATGAAGTCCGCGCCCTCCTCGGCCATGTGGATGGCGCGGGTGCGGTTGGTCAGCTTGCGCAGGCGCGTGGGGTAGGAGGCGAAGGCGATCACTTCCATGAGGATGGCCAGGCCTTCCTGAGTCACGGTGGACGAAGGCGGCCCCTTGGCCAGGAAGGTGCAGATCGGCTGATTGAGGCCATTGAGCGTGGTGCCGACGTGCACCAGGCCTTCATGCACCTCCAGGGCCTTGACGTCACGCTCATTGAAGCGCGCGTCGCTGCGAATCTTGATGTAATCGGCGCCGGCTGCGGCATCGGCGAGGATGCCATCGGACTCCAGCACGCGCACGGTGTCGTCACCGAATACACCGGCCAGGCGCTGCTGGAGGATGTTCACCGCATCACCGGCACCCAGGGTCTTGGGCTCGTCTTCCAGATCACCACGGGCGGCGATGTTGTTGAGGTAGTCCGAGAGCATCAGGCCCAGGTCGGCCAGGGTCGGATCACCGGCATGGAAAGCATCGGAGGCGGCACCGTAGAGTTCCTGGCTGATCAAACCGAAGTCCTCGGTGCCGCGCGCTTCGAGCATGCGGATGACCATGCGGTATTCCTTGCACATGCGCCGCATGATCTGCCCGACCGGGTTGAACTGGCCGAGCTGGCGAGTGATGTCGCGCTCGATGTTCTGGAATTCCAGCTTCTTGGCCTGGGCATCGAAGGCCAGGGGTCGGCTCAGGTAATAGTCGCGATCCACGGCGGGCAGCGCCTTGCCCTTGGCCTTGAGGAAGGCGTCGCGGATGCCGTCGTCCCACTTCACCGCATCCAGCACGCGGATCGGCGTCTGCGCCTCGACGATGCGGTCACTGAGGGCGCGGATGCAGAGTTGATAGTCGTCCAGTTTCTGCTGGCTGTTCATTGCACTTCCTATTCGGCCACCCGCTGATAACGCGCCACTTCGACGAACAGGTCGGCATTGGCCGGGTCATCGAGGTAGGCCAGCACCTTGTCCAGCGGGCTGGTGATCAGCACGCCCTCCCCCTCCGGCATGTCGATGGGGTGACCTTCCAGCAGGCCCTTCTGCATGTCGGCGAGCAGGTGTTCGCTGTCGAGGTTGAAGATCACCAGCTCGTTGCCACGGGTCAGCTCGAAGCCGGCAATGGCGAAGTTGGCACCCAGGCTCTTGGGCAATCCGGCGGAAAGATACCAGCGCCGGCCATGATGAGCCACGGTGAAGCCGAACTGCTCGAGGTTGTCGAGGCTGTCCGGGCTGCCCTCGTACAAACGAGCCTCGTACAGATTGGCGCCAGCGCGGGTGATTTCCAGAAAGAGCCGTTCGCCCCATTCGTCCTCGCGCGTCCACTGCCCCAACAGCGGAATCGGCGCCGCCTCGTTGGCCGGGATCGGTTCCCTGAAAGTGACCAGGCAACCGCTCAACAACAGAAAGGACAAGGCGACCAGTACGCGCCAGGCTTTCATCTCGCTCTCCTTGTGCAGCGCCCCGGCAGGGCCGCGTCAGCGCCCCAGAGCCAGATCGATATAACGGTTGAAAATGGCCAGCATCGCCTGCCGGTCCTGCTGCTCGATACCTTCGAGCAAGCCTCGATACTCCATCTGCAGGATGAGGGCCGTCAACAATTCTCCATCTTCTTGCGGCCGACTGGAGCCCAGTATTTCAAAGAAGTGCGTGACACCCTGCAAAAGTATCCACCGATGCGCTTGCGCCAGGCCATACAGACGCGGGTTGAGCAATGACTCGAGGAAAAAGGCCCGTTCGGCGATCAGATGCTCGCGCCGCTCCTGCAACTGGTTGCGGATGTACTGCATGGCGAGTTCAGCAAGTTGCTCCACCACCTGCAGGCGAGCCTCGGCACTACCATCGAGCCGGGCAGCCAGCGCCACAATGGGAGCTTGCATGTTTTGCCAGAACTCGGCCATGTACTCTGCGCTGCGTTCGACGAACTGGGCGAAGGTGTCGGTGATGAGGTCGTTGATGTCCTTGAAATAATAGGTAGTGGCCGATAGCGGCACATTCGCCTCGGTCGCCACTGCACGATGACGTACCGCGCGCACGCCATCGCGCACGATGATGCGCATGGAGGCGTCGAGGATGGCCTGGCGGCGCTGCTCGCTGCCCTTGCGACTGGTCTTGCGGCCCTGGTACTTAACGCTTTCTGCGACTGCATTGGCCGCCTCGGCGGCACTCGGGGGGAAAGGTATGCGGCTCACGGCAAGGCAACTCTCTAGGTTCAAATCATGGCTGGAGAGTAATGGCTTAATGGGACGACCAAAAGATTCCGCAGCGCGGAATGATGCTATTTTGATGGCAAATATTGAATTTGGCCGGAAATGACCGGAAACATGCGGCCAAAAGGCGAATAAAAGGGGCTCCGATGCCCACCGATCAGAGTGTAGGAGCAAGTTACCAGCTCAGCAAAAGGCAACAAGGCGCTCGAACGCCGAAAAAGGTTCATCGCATTTTCAGGGAATGCCTGATACCGGACTGGCAATACTTGGTTTTTCTGGTGTTTGTTCCGAATTGCCGCGTTTTTGCTGATGTTTTTTGTTTCGCCCTCCCGGGCGAGTCACTTTGCGGGCAAAGTAACCAAAACCTTCCGCCCGATCATCCGGCCCTGGCTGCG
>NZ_JBQLIX010000080.1:0-3118 GCF_052156495.1 Pseudomonas sp. NCHU5216
CCTGTCGAGTGCTGATTTCTGGTCTTTTGACCGGTAGAAACATCGTTCTTTAAAAATTTGGATATGTGATAGAAGTGACTAACAGCGTGTATCACTGCACGTTGTTAATCAAGGCAAAATTTGTAGTTCTCAAGACGCAAATTTTCGGCGAATGTCGTCTTCACGATTGAGACAGTAACCAGATTGCTTGGGGTTATATGGTCAAGTGAAGAAGCGCATACGGTGGATGCCTTGGCAGTCAGAGGCGATGAAAGACGTGGTAGCCTGCGAAAAGCTTTGGGGAGTCGGCAAACAGACTGTGATCCAGAGATCTCTGAATGGGGGAACCCACCTAGGATAACCTAGGTATCTTGTACTGAATCCATAGGTGCAAGAGGCGAACCAGGGGAACTGAAACATCTAAGTACCCTGAGGAACAGAAATCAACCGAGATTCCCTAAGTAGTGGCGAGCGAACGGGGACTAGCCCTTAAGTTGGTTTGAGTGTAGTGGAAGGCTCTGGAAAGTGCCGCCGTAGTGGGTGATAGCCCCGTACACGAAACGCTCTTATCAATGAAATCGAGTAGGACGGCGCACGTGAAACGTTGTCTGAACATGGGGGGACCATCCTCCAAGGCTAAATACTACTGACTGACCGATAGTGAACCAGTACCGTGAGGGAAAGGCGAAAAGAACCCCGGAGAGGGGAGTGAAATAGAACCTGAAACCGTATGCGTACAAGCAGTGGGAGCCTACTTTGTTGGGTGACTGCGTACCTTTTGTATAATGGGTCAGCGACTTATATTCAGTGGCGAGCTTAACCGAATAGGGGAGGCGTAGCGAAAGCGAGTCTTAATAGGGCGCTTTAGTCGCTGGGTATAGACCCGAAACCGGGCGATCTATCCATGGGCAGGTTGAAGGTTAGGTAACACTGACTGGAGGACCGAACCGACTACCGTTGAAAAGTTAGCGGATGACCTGTGGATCGGAGTGAAAGGCTAATCAAGCTCGGAGATAGCTGGTTCTCCTCGAAAGCTATTTAGGTAGCGCCTCGTGTATCACTGCTGGGGGTAGAGCACTGTTTCGGCTAGGGGGTCATCCCGACTTACCAAACCGATGCAAACTCCGAATACCAGCAAGTGTCAGCACGGGAGACACACGGCGGGTGCTAACGTCCGTCGTGAAAAGGGAAACAACCCAGACCGTCAGCTAAGGTCCCAAAGTTATGGTTAAGTGGGAAACGATGTGGGAAGGCTTAGACAGCTAGGAGGTTGGCTTAGAAGCAGC
Organism: Pseudomonas sp. NCHU5216; assembly: GCF_052156495.1. Lineage (NCBI taxonomy): Bacteria > Pseudomonadati > Pseudomonadota > Gammaproteobacteria > Pseudomonadales > Pseudomonadaceae > Pseudomonas > Pseudomonas sp. NCHU5216. The sequence goes on from NZ_JBQLIX010000080.1 coordinate 1,266, forward strand.
CATCCTTTAAAGAAAGCGTAATAGCTCACTAGTCGAGTCGGCCTGCGCGGAAGATGTAACGGGGCTCAAACCATACACCGAAGCTACGGGTTCACACTTAGGTGTGAGCGGTAGAGGAGCGTTCTGTAAGCCTGTGAAGGTGAGTTGAGAAGCTTGCTGGAGGTATCAGAAGTGCGAATGCTGACATGAGTAACGACAATGCGAGTGAAAAACTCGCACGCCGAAAGACCAAGGTTTCCTGCGCAACGTTAATCGACGCAGGGTGAGTCGGCCCCTAAGGCGAGGCAGAAATGCGTAGTCGATGGGAAACGGGTTAATATTCCCGTACTTCTAGTTACTGCGATGGAGGGACGGAGAAGGCTAGGCCAGCACGGCGTTGGTTGTCCGTGTTTAAGGCGGTAGGCTGAATGCTTAGGTAAATCCGGGCGTTCAAGGCCGAGAGCTGATGACGAGCGTTCTTTTAGAATGCGAAGTGGTTGATGCCATGCTTCCAGGAAAAGCTTCTAAGCTTCAGGTAACTAGGAACCGTACCCCAAACCGACACAGGTGGTTAGGTAGAGAATACCAAGGCGCTTGAGAGAACTCGGGTGAAGGAACTAGGCAAAATGGCACCGTAACTTCGGGAGAAGGTGCGCCGGTGAGGGTGAAGGACTTGCTCCGTAAGCTCATGCCGGTCGAAGATACCAGGCCGCTGCGACTGTTTATTAAAAACACAGCACTCTGCAAACACGAAAGTGGACGTATAGGGTGTGACGCCTGCCCGGTGCCGGAAGGTTAATTGATGGGGTTAGCGCAAGCGAAGCTCTTGATCGAAGCCCCGGTAAACGGCGGCCGTAACTATAACGGTCCTAAGGTAGCGAAATTCCTTGTCGGGTAAGTTCCGACCTGCACGAATGGCGTAACGATGGCGGCGCTGTCTCCACCCGAGACTCAGTGAAATTGAAATCGCTGTGAAGATGCAGTGTATCCGCGGCTAGACGGAAAGACCCCGTGAACCTTTACTATAGCTTTGCACTGGACTTTGAGCTTGCTTGTGTAGGATAGGTGGGAGGCTTTGAAGTGGGGACGCCAGTTCTCATGGAGCCATCCTTGAAATACCACCCTGGCAACCTTGAGGTTCTAACTCTGGTCCGTCATCCGGATCGAGGACAGTGTATGGTGGGTAGTTTGACTGGGGCGGTCTCCTCCCAAAGAGTAACGGAGGAGTACGAAGGTGCGCTCAGACCGGTCGGAAATCGGTCGTAGAGTATAAAGGCAAAAGCGCGCTTGACTGCGAGACAGACACGTCGAGCAGGTACGAAAGTAGGTCTTAGTGATCCGGTGGTTCTGTATGGAAGGGCCATCGCTCAACGGATAAAAGGTACTCCGGGGATAACAGGCTGATACCGCCCAAGAGTTCATATCGACGGCGGTGTTTGGCACCTCGATGTCGGCTCATCACATCCTGGGGCTGAAGCCGGTCCCAAGGGTATGGCTGTTCGCCATTTAAAGTGGTACGCGAGCTGGGTTTAGAACGTCGTGAGACAGTTCGGTCCCTATCTGCCGTGGACGTTTGAGATTTGAGAGGGGCTGACCTTAGTACGAGAGGACCGGGTTGGACGAACCTCTGGTGTTCCGGTTGTCACGCCAGTGGCACTGCCGGGTAGCTATGTTCGGAAGAGATAACCGCTGAAAGCATCTAAGCGGGAAACTTGCCTCAAGATGAGATCTCACTGGGAACTTGATTCCCCTAAAGGGCCGTCGGAGACTACGACGTTGATAGGTTGGGTGTGTAAGCGCTGTGAGGCGTTGAGCTAACCAATACTAATTGCCCGTGAGGCTTGACCATATAACACCCAAACAATCTGCCCTCG
>NZ_JBQLIX010000081.1:0-1864 GCF_052156495.1 Pseudomonas sp. NCHU5216
ACCCAGGACGGTGAAGATTTCAAAGACCCGCTACCCAGTAGATCGGAAAGCTGCTCCGCTTAAATGAACAGCATTACCGCCTAGTGCGGGGTTTTTTATTGAGCAGGACTACATATTGAAACAAACACTTTATAAATATTGCTCAGTATCATCAAGCAATCAGATGAGCAGAGCAATAGATCTATTAAACGGTAGGATATACTTCTCAGCACCAAAAAATTTCAACGACCCATTTGAACTATCTGCAAAGGTAAACATATCCTCATCACCACTTCTTGGCACGCTCTCGTCAAAAGAAAGGGATGAGGTATTACGAATATTTAGGTTAAGACCGCCTACTGCACTATCTGAAGAATGGAAAGAAAAGGTAGGTATACTCTGCCTATCTGAAGACCCTGCAAACATCTTAATGTGGTCACACTACGCCAACAATCACGCGGGCATATGTATCGGATTCGATACTGACTACAAACCTTTCAGCTCAGCAAACCCTGTCAGTTACAGCGATGAACGCCCCACTGCAGAATTTAACTCTGATCCAGAAAAATTACTCTCTCGAGTCCTACTAACAAAATCCAAACACTGGAGCTACGAAAGAGAATGGCGCTCAATCAAAAGAACCATTAAAAGCGACGAACTTAACTTTTACTACAAAGCTTTCAAACACAATCCAGATCGCCTAGACGAAATAGCAAGCACTATTGAAGAAAATGGTGGCCCTGGACTATACAGCTTTGAAAAAGACTCCATACGCAGTATATTTCTCGGCGCAAAAATCACGCCAAACAATAAGGAACAACTTATTCAAGCAACACGCTTTGCTTGCCCACAAGCCAAAATATTTCAAATGGAGCTTGACCACAATTATTTTTGGCTAAATAAAAACAGGCTTAAGTAGTAAGCATCCCGGACAACTGCTGACGGCGGATGAAAAAACATCATCCAGCCTACGCCGACATACCCTTCGCGCAGAGTGGACAAGACGACGCTTGTTATGGCAGCGAGATGACTAAAGGCACGTTCCGTGAACGCTTTAATTTCATGGATATAGCAAAAAACACAAGAGAGTACTGCTTGAAAAAAATTTGGAAAAATAAGCTTCTCGGAGGCTTTTCAGTATCACTTGCCGTCGTCATTACAAGCGTCGGCCTTCTTAGTGACTTTGGCGGAGCTTGGAGCTTATTAAAGGATTTCATCCCCAACGAAGAACCACTTGTGGCAATACAGGGTCGTCTCAGTCCGCCCTTCAGAAACCCAGGGTTTTCCAGCAACCACGACGATGTGTCTCTTAGCTTACAGGTGCGCAACTATAGTGAAACACCAGTCATTCTAATTGCTGCATCCTTATCTGTAGAGAATGCCCGAACCATGGCCATTGCGAAGAGTGGTGGCAAAGGCAGATGTACGCTAGGCCCTGATCGAAACGAAAACAGCCCAATAACCATTGCACCTGGAGCGACTCAATGGCTCACAGTAGGTGATAATATCGAGTTACGGGGAGTTTCGTCCTATCTTACTGACAAAAGATTATCCGAAGTCTTTGTGCACGAAATGGCAGGCACGCCTTTTAGCATTGCGCAGCTGACCTATATTGAGGATCTGAATGCGTATTTTGATAAACCTATGGATCGCAGGCGACAATCAAAGTCACCATACAATCCATTTCAAATGAAGAGCATATCTTTACCTTCCCAATCGCACAGGGAAAAGATCTTTTCGCAACGGACGGAAGCTTACACCATGACTGGTTCATCGCTAACTGGAAAAACTGGAGAAGTATTCGATCATTAGGGAAGGTCTGAAATAGGCCGTTATTTCTGGCCGACTTCGGTCGCTACCGATTTTGAAAGAGTCCATCTGATCA
>NZ_JBQLIX010000083.1:0-1422 GCF_052156495.1 Pseudomonas sp. NCHU5216
TAATGCTGTTCACTTAAGCATTTGAGCCCCCGCGGGGCTTCCACGAAAATCCGATGCCAGGCTTCTGGTATCGGATTTTTTATGTCTCTCCAACAACAGCTACTTGATCTAGGCGACCTGTTCAACTTCTCCGATCTGAGCACCTTCACCCAGAACATTCCGATCGAGTGGGTGGCATCCGCATTGGATCTTTCCGCCCAGGCCACCATTCGGCGGCGGCGTCTGCCCAGCGATCAGGTGCTCTGGCTGGTGCTTGGCATGGCGTTATTCCGCGACGAACCTGTCCATGAGGTGGCGCGGCGCCTGAATATCTGCGCCCAGGGCCTGGCCTCTCACGACCTGCTGGCCAGAAGCGGTGTCACCGAGGCGCGCAGGCGCCTGGGTGCCGATCCGGTTGAGTGGCTGTTTCGCCAGACGGGTAAGCACTGGGGCTGCGAGCGCTATGAGGGCGATACTTGGCAGGGGCTGCAAGTGCTAGCCGTGGATGGTGCGCTTCTGCGCACCCCGGATACCCATGAGCTCAGGGAGCATTTCGGTTCCGGCAATACCTCCACCGAGCGCCAGACGCCGTTTCCCATGCTGCGGCTGGTGGCCCTGATGAACGTGCGCTCGCACTTGATTCTGGATGCCCGACTGAGCCCCTATCGGCGCAATGAAATGCGTTTGGCCGATGAGTTTATGCAGCAAATTCCCCGTCATTCGGTGACGCTGTTCGATAAGGGCTTCTGGAGTGCCGATTTGCTGCTGGGCCTGGCTTCGACAGGGGAAAACAGGCACTGGCTGATTCCGGCCCGCAAGGGCTTGGTCAGCGAGGAGGTCGCTCGCTACGGCAAGGGAGATCGCCTGCTGTGCATGAAGGTGTCGGCCCAGGCACGAAAGCGCAACCCCGACCTGCCAACGCACTGGGAGGTGCGCGAAGTCAGCTACGCCGTGAAGGGCAAGGTCAAGACAGTCCTCACCTCGCTGCCAGCGGATACTTACAGCGCCAAGACCATCGCCAAGCTGTATCAGGAGCGCTGGGAGATCGAACTGGGCTTCCGGAATATCAAAAGCTCTCTGCAACAGAATGCGATGACCCTGCGTAGCAAGGTCAAGGAGTTGGTCTACCAAGAGGTCTGGGGGGTGTTGCTGGCCTACAACATCATCCGCCGTGAGGCGAGCCAAGCTGCAGTGGCTTTTGGACGCTCTCCGTGCGACATACGCTTCAAGCCGGTGGCCCAATACATCGCCGTGCAATTGATCGTGATGGCGGCGGCCAACCCGATTTCAGCAACCGGGCGACGATTATCAGAGTTGAGGGCGGGAATCGGCGGGCTGTTTCTGGATCACCGCCCAAGGCCTTCAAGACCCAGGACGGTGAAGATTTCAAAGACCCGCTACCCAGTAGATCGGAAAGCTGCTCCGCTTAAATGAACAGCATTA
>NZ_JBQLIX010000084.1:0-1320 GCF_052156495.1 Pseudomonas sp. NCHU5216
CTGAGGAATCCCCACAAATCTACTCCAGCGCCCGAGCTTGCCGGTGAACCTCGTCACGTAGCAATAGCTCCATCTTGGTAAGGGCCGAACAGGATAAATCGCTGGCCGAGCGCCGTAGGTATTCAAGGCCTACACGCCAGAGCGACAGCACGGTTTTATGCCTGACGCTGTTGCTCTGAAAGCGGCGCGATTTGCCTGTTGTGTGAGCCTGTAGGCCAGCCAAGTACAGCGCATAACAAGCCAGTGCCGCGATCAGCAGCAGGATCTCGATACGGCGTGGGCAGCGCGTCCTGTGCAGATCGAAAGCAAAGCCGAAACGCAGACTTTTCACATCCCGAAAACCTTCCTCGATCTGCATCCGTTTGCGGTAAATGCCCACGATCTTGCGTGCTGTCCAATTGGGTTGTGGCAGGTTGCTGGCGAGCAACCAGGGCTCTTGTTCACGGCGTGCATTCTGCCGGCTGAGCTTGCTGCGCGCGATGCTGCCTGTCACGCGTCGATGTTTTCTGCCCTTGGGCGGCTGGTGAATGCCGTACAGTGCAACCCTGTGCGGTGCACTGCGCGTCATCTCGATATGGCCGAGTGACCGAGCACGAGATGTTGTCTGCAGGTAGAGCTGCTTGATTGGCTGCCATTGACCTTGCTCGTCGCGATAGAGGTCACGATTGCGGACGCGTCCCACGTAATACCAGCCCTTGGCTTCGACGGCCTGGAACCAGGGGCGGCGAAACCCAGCATCCGTTACCAAGATCGGGACACATTGATCGGGAAGCATGGCTTCCAGTGCATCGAGCAATTGCTTCTGGCGCTGAGGGCAACCTTCACGGTCATGCACGCTCTCGTATACGGGGAACGCTCGCCCCGCCAGCGGAATTGAAGCCCGCAGCAAGTAAAGGTCAGAGGCCGCATTGATCGGCGACCAATCCACCAGGATCAATGGATGACGCAGGGAGCCAATCAGAGCAGTCAGCATTTTCCAGTAGAACAGCGGACGCTCGTATTGCAGGTGAGCGTTACCAAGCAGGCGATCCACACGCTTGATCGAGTGCTTGGTGTAAGCCTCGCTGGGCATGGCCCTGCCGAGGTCGGTCAGGGTCAGGCGATGCCCATGCAGCAAGGCGCTGACGCTGCTCATCAAGGCGTTCAGTCGCTTGCTGTGGATCGTGGGGAGTGCTTGAGAAAATGCCTTGTGTAAGAATCGTACTGCCTGCATGAGTCTCGGGGGTTGGTTTGTTTGGCGACTACCAAACTGCCCGACTCATGCAGGCGTCTTCAAGCTATCCCATTGATCAAAATGGGATTTTTGTGGGGATTCCTCAG
>NZ_JBQLIX010000085.1:0-1262 GCF_052156495.1 Pseudomonas sp. NCHU5216
TGTATGGACCGGACACATGGTGGACACATGTACGGGGACATGGTGGACACATTATCGCCTGCCATCCGGGTGGTTGAAATCGATGGTTCTCAGCTTGTGGCGACAGAAGTAGACGTCGAAGTGATCAGATCCTTGCTCGCTCGGACGCAGGGCCACGGTATGCCCCTCTAGCGCCTTGGCTATCCGGAATGAGCGCTTCTTGTAGCGGAATTGGCTGTGGTAGGGCTTGATCAGAATGTCATCGGGGCCATATTCAAAGTCCTGCAACCGGCTGGGAAATGGTCGCTTGCTCATCCGATAGCGATCGATTGGCACTTGATAGCCCAACTGCTGATGAGGCCGCTTGTAATTGTAGATACCACGCCAGAGGTCGAATGCTTCCTGGGCTTCCTGCAGGTCACGGAAAGTACGGCCCCTGAGCACCTCAGCTTTGAGTGTTCGATGGAAGCGCTCGTCCTTGCCATTGGTTTGTGGATGCCCTGGCCGGCTGAACGTCAGCCGTATCCCTAGCCGCACGATCCAGATCCCTAGCGGCGTTAGCTCGCCTGGGTTTCGTGGTGCGCCCCAGGGCGCGCCGTTGTCTGCGTTGATCTGCAGGGGCAGCCCGTATCGCCTGAACAGATCGCTCAGGTGCTCCTGTACCAGTTCAGTTCGCTGATGCGGACAGGCTTGGATGGTCAGGTTGAAACGCGAGTGGTCATCGATCAGCGTCAACGGGTAGCACGCCCCCTGATCTGTCTGGAAGAAGCCTTTGAAGTCGATCTGCCAGAGATCATTGGGCGCTTCCCGCTCATAGCGTTTCCATGGCGTTGCCGCATCGCTGGCCTCGGAGGTGATCAGCCCGTGCCGATGCAGCACATTGGTGACGGTACTGGCACAAATGCGCTGGTTCAGCAGATGCCGGATCTTGCGACCGCCCCAGGCTGGGTGCTCCTTGCGGATGGCGACCACCTCTTCCTCAAGCCTTTGATCCGTCTGCTTGGGATTGCTGCGAGGTTTTCTGGAGCGCTCCACAAGGCCAGCCGCACCCTCCTTACGGTATCGGTTTAGCCACTTGTAGCCTGTCTGGGGACTAATGCCGAAACGCCGGCACAGCTCTCTGATATTGGCGTCTGGATGATTGGCTAGGTGAGCGAACTCTTCTCTCAAACTCATGGTGTCTCTCGCGTTCCAGGGCATGGTCGAATTCCCGGCAGGTTTGCTTGCCGAAAAGTGTCCACCATGTCCCCGCACACCTGTCCACCATGTGTCCGGTCCATACA
>NZ_JBQLIX010000086.1:0-1255 GCF_052156495.1 Pseudomonas sp. NCHU5216
TCAACGCCACCGCCGCCGACTACCCGCGCCAGGCCACCCTGCAGGATCTGTTCGAGGCCCAGGTGCAGCGCACGCCGAGCCAGGTCGCGGTGAGCTTTGCCGAGCAGCAGTTGAGCTACGCCGAGCTGGAGCGCCAGGCCAACCGCCTGGCCCATCACCTGCAACCGCTGCTGGACGGGCGCAACGCCCCGGTGGCGCTGTGCGTGCCACGCGGGCTGCCGATGCTGGTCGGCCTGCTGGGTATCCTCAAGGCCGGCGGCTGTTACGTGCCGCTGGATCCGGCCTATCCGGCCGAGCGCCTGGACTACATGCTGCAGGACAGCGCGCCGGTGGCGCTGCTGACCCTGGACGGCACGGCAGGCCCGCTGGCCGCCGAGGGCATCCCGCTGATCGCCCTGGCCGACGACGCGGCCTGGCAGCACCAGCCCGACACCCCGCCGGTCTGCGAACGGGCGCCGGAGCACCTGGCCTACGTGATCTACACCTCCGGCTCCACCGGCCAGCCCAAGGGCGTGATGGTCGAGCAGCGCGGCCTGGTCAACCTGCTCTGGGCGATGGCCGAACTGACCGACCTGCAGGCCCACGACCGCCTGCTGGCACTGACCACCCTGGGCTTCGACATCGCCGGCCTGGAGCTGTACCTGCCGCTGATCCGCGGCGCCTGCTGCGTGCTGCTGGCGCGTGAACAGGCGCAGGACGCCCAGCGCCTGGCCGCCGCCATCGAGCACAGCGAAGCGACGCTGATGCAGGCCACCCCGGCCACCTGGCGCATGCTGCTGGACAGCGGCTGGACCGGAGCGCCAGGGCTCAAGGCGCTGTGCGGCGGCGAAGCGCTGCCGAGCGAACTGGCACGGCGCCTGCGGCCCAGGGTGGCGGCGCTGTGGAACGTCTATGGCCCGACCGAAACCACCATCTGGTCGTCGGCTGGAGAGGTGCTCGACGCTGCCTTCGAGGGCGCCACGGTAAGCATCGGCCGGCCGCTGGCCAACACGCGCTTCTACCTGCTGGATGAACAGCAGCAACCGGTGCCAGAAGGTGGGGTGGGCGAGCTGTACATCGGCGGCGACGGGGTGGCGCGCGGTTACCTGAACCGCGCGGCACTGAGCGCCGAGCGTTTCCTGAACGATCCCTTCGTAGCGGGCGCACGGATGTACCGCACCGGTGACCTGGCGCGCTATCGCAGCGACGCCAGCCTGGAGTTCCTCGGGCGCAACGACTTCCAGGTGAAGATCCGCGGTCACCGTATCGAGCTGGG
>NZ_JBQLIX010000087.1:0-1045 GCF_052156495.1 Pseudomonas sp. NCHU5216
GATCAGATGGACTCTTTCAAAATCGGTAGCGACCGAAGTCGGCCAGAAATAACGGCCTATTTCAGACCTTCCCTAACGTATTTGTTCGTAGCTCGCATCAAAGTCAGCCATTCATACCTCGTTGTGGTAAAAAAACTAATGGCAAGTGCAGTAGAGGGGATTGCCCATGTCTTTATGGCTAGCGAACCTCCCTGAAAACTCACAAGTCAAAACAATAGCAGAAAATGACTGGGGCACTTATTACTTCATAATTGATCAGGCAGTTCGGCCAGATGCTTTAGAGAAACTGTACCAAGTTAGTGGGACAGCCATAGCAAGACGGTTGTTCGACGGTACGGATTATGAAGGGCTAAGCGATATTGGTCCCATATGGGTTGCGGTGAATGGCTGCCATGAGACAGGGTTTCTTGCAGCAACCATTTGTCAAGAGTCCTTAGCAGGCATCGCAGTTTCTACTCAGTACTCAGAAGAATCTGCAATTGTACAAGCACAGTATCTTTTGACTATGCATTGTGATGGCTTTGGTGAAAGTTTATGCCGTTACTATGATCCTCGGCTCTGGCATGCTCTTGCTACCTCTCTGCAAAGTACGAAAAATTTGATGGGGGAGTGGGATGAGGTTTTGGCGCCGTTTTTTATTTTTGAAGAAGAATTCAATACAGCTTGGCTCTCTTATAGAAATATAGACCCTCAGGCGGCTTCTTATGGTACCACTTCTTTGGCGGTTGGCAGTGAAACCCTATTGCAACACAAGGAATTTCGTTGGCAATTTTGGCTTGCCCAGAACTCAAAACTGCTTCCTTATCAGCTAAATAGCGACAGGCTACGAGCCACTATCGATAATCTGCAGCTTCTGGTTGACTGCGGTATTAGCGAATCGCGCCATCTGCGTCGATTACTCCCTGTTTTGCCTGATCAAAGTTTGACAGCGCATAGTGAGAAAATGGCTATTCTAAATAGCGGCCTGAGCCTGAGGAATCCCCACAAAAATCCCATTTTGATCAATGGGATAGCTTGAAGACGCCTGCATGAGTCGGGCAGTTTG
>NZ_JBQLIX010000088.1:0-745 GCF_052156495.1 Pseudomonas sp. NCHU5216
GGAAACTCTGAATTTAACTTCCAGAATCTGGTGAAATAGTTGGCCTGGTAGCCCTGGATGATAGCCCGATGAAGCAAATGACCTTCGCTGACGCTGAGTACGCTGGCAAACGCAAGCAGACCCGCCGTGAATTGTTCCTGATCGAGATGGATCAGGTGGTTCCGTGGAAGGGCCTGGTGACGCTGATCGAGCCGCACTATCCGAAGGGTGAAGGTGGTCGTCCGGCCTATCCATTGATGTCCATGCTGCGAGTGCACCTGATGCAGAACTGGTTCGGTTACAGCGACCCAGCGATGGAGGAGGCACTGTATGAAACGACCATTTTGCGGCAGTTCGCAGGCTTGAGTCTGGAGCGTATCCCCGATGAAACGACCATCCTCAATTTCCGTCGTCTGCTCGAGAAGAACGGCCTGGCGAGCGGTATTCTCGGTGTCATCAACGGTTATCTGGGGGATCGCGGCTTGTCGCTGCGACAGGGCACTATCGTTGATGCCACATTGATTCATGCGCCGACATCGACAAAGAACAAGAAGCGTGAACGTGACCCGGAGATGCACCAGACCAAGAAAGGCAACCAGTACTACTTCGGCGCCAAAGCGCATATCGGGGTGGATGTGGAGTCGGGGTTGGTGCACCACGTCCATGTCACAGCCGCCAATGTTGCGGATGTCACCCAGGTGGACAAGCTGCTGCATGGCGAAGAGAACATGGTGGCGGCTGACGCCGGTTATACAGGCGTCGAGAA
>NZ_JBQLIX010000089.1:0-580 GCF_052156495.1 Pseudomonas sp. NCHU5216
GTTGGTGATGAATGCCGATGGCCGCTTCACCTACACCCCTGACCCTGACTGGAACGGCACCGATGGCTTCACTTACCGGGTAACCGATGGCGAGCTGGTTTCCGCACCGGCCAGCATCACCCTGAATGTGACGCCGGTGAACGACGCGCCGCTAGCGGGCGACGCCCGTTTCACCCTGGAGGAGGACAGCACTCTCGCTATCGACCTGTTGACCCTTGCCAGCGATATCGAAGGCGATGCCCTCACCGTCGAAATCCTGTCCGGCCCGCAGCATGGTCAGTTGGTGATGAACGCCGATGGCCGCTTCACCTACAGCCCTGACCCTGACTGGAACGGCACCGATGGCTTCACTTACCGGGTAACCGATGGCGAACTGGTTTCCGCGCCGGCCAGCATCACCCTGAACGTGACGCCGGTAAACGACGCGCCGCTAGTGGCCGACGCCCGCTTTACCCTGGAGGAAGACAGCACCCTCGCTATCGACCTGTTGGCCCTTGCCAGCGATATCGAAGGCGATGCCCTCACCGTCGAAATCCTGTCCGGCCCGCAGCATGGTCGGTTGGTGATGAATGCCGATGGC
>NZ_JBQLIX010000090.1:0-536 GCF_052156495.1 Pseudomonas sp. NCHU5216
GATTCATGACTGGGGTGAAGTCGTAACAAGGTAGCCGTAGGGGAACCTGCGGCTGGATCACCTCCTTAATCGAAGACATCAGCTTCTTCATAAGCTCCCACACGAATTGCTTGATTCACTGTAGAAGACGATGCTGTAACGCGGCGACCCTGTTAGGTCTGTGGCTCAGTTGGTTTGAGCGTACCCCATGCTGTTTGGGTAGAGAGCAGGGTGAGGTCGACCAAGGGCAAACCTGTGATAGGTCTGTAGCTCAGTTGGTTAGAGCGCACCCCTGATAAGGGTGAGGTCGGCAGTTCAAATCTGCCCAGACCTACCAATTTTGGTGCAGATGCTTACGGGGCCATAGCTCAGCTGGGAGAGCGCCTGCTTTGCACGCAGGAGGTCAGCGGTTCGATCCCGCTTGGCTCCACCATTACAGCGTGATCGTAGAGAGTTCAGAAATGAGCGCTTCAGGGTGATCCTGTCGAGTGCTGATTTCTGGTCTTTTGACCGGTAGAAACATCGTTCTTTAAAAATTTGGATATGTGATAGAAGTG
>NZ_JBQLIX010000091.1:0-506 GCF_052156495.1 Pseudomonas sp. NCHU5216
GTGATGACGATGTCATCGGGCGTGATGTCGTCAGCGAAGACAATGGCATCGACCTTGTTGGTGCTGGTGTCGTAGTTATTGATGGCGTCCTGACCCCAGCCTCGGCTGAAACGGTAGGTGTCACTGCCTGTGCCGCCATGGAGGGAGTCATTTCCGGTGCCTCCATCGAGGACATCTTCACCTGCCCCCCCGCTGAGGTTGTCGTTACCTTCGCCGCCGAGAAGCAAGTCGTTACCGTTGTCACCGTTGAGAACGTCGTTGCCTTCGCCACCGACCAGGGTATCGTCACCATTTTCACCATAGAGACGATCATCACCTTCGCCACCGTCGAGGACATCATCACCGTCCTGACCGTAGAGATAGTCGTTGCCCAGGTCGCCACTGATGGTGTCATCGGAGGCGTAGCCGGTGAGGGTGTCGTTGCCATCGGTGCTCTGCAGGGCCTTGACCTTGACCTGATCGATTGTCCAGGTGGTGCCATTGGCGAATCGGATCTCTTCGAGCTT